>CAITNQ010000088.1 GCA_903893785.1 uncultured Gemmatimonadota bacterium | reverse complement strand
GGGCGGATCATCGCCCGGGACAACGATGACGATGGGAGGGGTCACGGCAGGGCTCCTGCACAGGGGGACGTGGCGCGGGCCTGAGCTCAGGCGCTGGTGGGCGGTGAATATAACCGCCCGGCAGGCCGGGCTCCAGCGGGGCCATCATGGGCCGGAGGGCCATCTTGACCGTTGTTGGCGTGACGCCATAGCAACCGCCCCTTGGGCGGGTCGGTTGACACCTCAGCGAGGCGTGGCATAGCTTCACCGTCGACGCCATGGCCCTCATCGATCGTGACGCCGGCCCGGTTTTGGCCCCGCGCCCCACGCGAGCCACCGACGGCGGCCAACGGCTCGGGCACCACGCTCTCCGAGCCAAGGGCGAAGGACACGGGGCGGCGCCCGGCCGCGATGGCTGCCAGGACGGTCAGGGGGGCCCAACGACGGGCGCCGCCGCGCCTCCTGGCCCGACCCCGGCCGGCGACCCGCCCTATGGGGCACAGCACCGCAATGGATGTCGTTGCCGGCCGGTTGGCGCCGGTGGCGCTGGCAGTGGACGTGGCGCGCGATTAACGCGGCGTCTTCCCGGTACGGAGCCACGATGAAAACGGAGACCACGTCGGTAGAGTCGCTTCTTGCTGAGCTCAGTTCGCCCATGGATCCGCACTGTCCGCGCGTCGGTATCGTACTGGCCGCCGGGCACGGCAAGCGCATTCGCTCCGACACCTCCAAGATGCTCCACGAGATCTGGGGCCGGCCAACCGTCCTGCGCGTGGCCCGGGCCGTGCAGGCGGGACTGGACAGCCCCAACCAGGTACTGGTGGTGGGCATCAAGGGCGCCGAGGTCGCCCGGGCGGCAGGCAGGCAGGCCGGGCGCGTGTTCGCGTACCAGGAGAACCTGGTCCTGGGCCGGCCAGCGGGTACCGGCGACGCCGTCCGCGTCGGCCTGGCCGCGCTGCCGGCCGCCGAACGCGAGCGCGACATCTACATCTACCTGGGCGACATGGGTCTCTTGACCGAGCAGGTAGTGGCGCAGTTCCGGCGTTCGTTTGAGTCGGAGAACTGCGACATGATGGTGCTGACCGGCTTGTACAGTGGTCCTCCGGAGCACAACTACTACGGCCGTATTGTCCGCGTGCCCGCGCACGATGCCCACGGCCACCCGTCGGGTGAGGACCAGGGCAAAGTCATCGAGATCAAAGAACGGCAGGACGTGCTGCGTCTGGATCCGGCGGTCGCCTACGAGGTCGATTACCGCGGGCGGACGTACGCTTTCAGCCGTGATGAGCTGCTGGCCGTGCGCGAGATCAACACCGGCGTGTTCGCCTTCAAGGAGGGGCATCTTCGCGATTACCTGCGCGAGCTGTCAACCGACAATGCCCAGGGCGAGCTGCTGCTGACTGACCTGGTGGGCATCTTCAACCAGCACGGACAGGTAGTGCGGGCCACCCAGGCCGCCAGCGAAGAGGAGATTCTGGCCTTCAACGTGAAGAGCGTTCTGCGGCAGATGGAAGCCATCGCCCGACGCTGGGCGTACCAACGCCTGATGGACACCATCACGTTCGCTGACCAGGAGGACTTCTTCATCGCCGATGAGGTGATCGAGCAGATCCTGGCGCTGGACCGCGAACGGGGCCCCCTGGACATCTACATTGGGAAAGGCGTGCACATCGGCCCGCAAGTGACCCTGAATCGCCGGGTGCGCATTTCCGACCGCTGCCAACTGAGCGGCAACGTCACCCTGGGCGAGGGCGTGCTGCTGGGCATCGGCGTGCAGTGCAGTACGTACCACAACCAAGCCATGGTGCTGGAAGACGGCGTCGAGGTGCTGAGCCGCAACCTGCTGAAGGGGAGCCTGCGCATCGGCTCAGGTAGTCGCATCGAGTCGGGCGTGATCATGACCGGCAGCGACTCCTTCCCCATGCGCGTCGGCCGCCGCGTGGTGGTGAAGGGGACGAGTTACCTGTACGGCTGTATTGTTGAGGACGAGGTGCTGATTGAGCACTCGGTGATCAAGTGCCGTCGCGTCGAGCAGGTGCGGCGGCGCGACGGGACGATCCAACCGATCCGCTACGTGGTGCCCCAGCCGGAAGGGTTGGACTCCATCAGCGAACTCGGCCGAACCCAGCACCGCAGCTGAGTTGGGGCCGTCCCACGCGGGACGGCAGGGCTGCCATCGGCTGGGGGCGCGCGGGCAGGTCCACGAGCCCGACGCGCCCCCAGCCGTTCAGCTTACCGCCACACCGGTCTGGCGAAGGATCGACTTGGCGACCTTGCAGATGATGGTGTACGCCGGGTCGAAGACGTTGCCCACGTCGTAGCGGACCCATTGTCCCAACAGCGCGTGGGCGCTGGAGGCATCGAGGCCGAACCCGACCTCCAGCCACCGCAGCATCTCCGTGGTGGCGTGCTGCAGCGCCTGATCCAACGGCCGCGCGTTACCGGCCGTCATCAACCACTCGCTGTTCTCGGCTCGTGGCCATTCGCCGGCCGGCCCGGGTCGCAGGGCCACCGAGAAGGTGACATCGAAAGATATCTCGATGCCGGTGCCGACGATCTCACCGTCGCCCTGCAGAGCATGTCCATCGCCCAGGAAGAAGAGCGCCCCCGGGACCGCCACCGGCAGGTACACGGTGACCCCGGCGGCGAAACCACGGTAATCCATGTTGCCACCGTGGGTCGAGGCCGTCGCGGTCGACAGGGCCTGGCCTCGCGGCGGCGCCACCCCGAAACACCCGAGCATGGGTGCCAGGGGCCACCGCACGCCCGCCAGGCGGGTCGGCGGCTGGACCAGTTCCGCCGTGCCCGCGGCCGTGTCAATGGCCCACTCCTGGACCTGGCCCCCATCGGTAACTTCGTGCCGGTAACCCGGCTCCAGAACGTGAGGCGCCACGGCCGCCCGGGTCCAGCCACGGGTGCGGTTGGGCCACAGACGCTCGAAGGTCACCGCCAGCACGTCGCCGGGCTGTGCCCCTTCGACCAGGAACGGCCCGGTCATGGGGTTACCCCGTTCGGTGACCTGGACGCCTTGGGCGTCGTAGCCACGGGCATCGACCGTGCAGGTCGACACCCGATCCCCACTGGCCACAGTCAGCACCGGCTCGTGGCTGCCCAGGGTGTGGTAGTAAGAAATCGGCTGGAATTGATGGTGCGCCACCTCAATTCACCCCGACCTTGACTTCGCGACCCGTGCGACCTGACTCGTAGATGGCCGTGATGATCTCCACCGCGTGACGCGCGCTGTCCAGCCCGATCATGGGGTCTCGCCCTTCGCGCACCGCTGCCACCATGTCGCAGATGATCTGTGTATGGCCGTCGAAGCTGACGGCCATGGGGTCTGACGATCCCGTGCCGGCTTTCTTCTCGCCGTAGAAACTGAGCAACTCCTGTTCCTCAGTCCCGTCCGGATCATCCATCATCTTCCAGCCCCGCAGCAGCCCTTCCTGCTTGAGCACCGAGCCCCTGGCGCCGTAGATGGTGATCTGCTGATCGTAGCCCGGGTAGCAGGCCGTGGTGGTGTACAGGGTACCGATGGCACCGTTGGCGAACCGCAGGAGGGCACAGGTCTGGTCTTCGGCCTCGATCTGGTGCCCGAAGATGCCGAACATCCCCATCACCGACTCGACCCGGCCCACCAACCACTGCAGCAGGTCCACCGTATGCACGCCCTGGTTCATCAACGAGCCCCCGCCGTCCATGCCCCAGGTGCCCTTCCAGGATCCATGAGTTCCTTCGTAGTAATCCTGCAGGCGGTACCAGGGAAGGTGGCCATGCACGCCGTATATCGAGCCCAGTCGACCTGCCTGAATGGCCTGGCGGATGCGCAGGTTCAGCGGGTCCAGGCGCGACTGGAAGATGCCCCCGATACGCACCCCGTGACGCCGACCCGCGTCCATGAGCGCGTCGATGCGGGCCGGGACAATGTCCGCCGGTTTCTCGACGATCAGGTGCTTGCCGGCGGCGGCAGCCTGAATGCCCATTTGAGCGTGCAGCCCGGACGGCGTGGCGATGTTGACGACCTGGACCTCCGGGTCGGCCAGCAGGGCGTCAAAGTCGGTGTACGCCCGGCAGGCAAAATCACGGGCGGCGGGTTGGAGACGCGCCTCGTCCACGTCGCAGACGGCAACCAATCGGGCACCGGGCGCCATCTGCACGGCCCGGCAGTGGTGGCGCCCCATGCCCAGACCAACAACAGCGAAACCGACATCGGCTGACATGTCCCCTCCTCATGGGTTCTCAGCAGGCCAACAGGCGGGTACTGGACAGGCACGGCAGCTTTACGGCAGTTTGCTGCCGACGATACGCGGGTAGATGCGCGGGCCCCCACCCGTGCCGCGGATGCAGCCGTTGATCAGGTCGCTGGGGGTACCCACGAACAGGCGGTTGGTGCGCCCCACGGTGAACAGATACAGACGGCGTCGGGGTCGTTCGCCCTCAACCGGGGCCTCGCCGTCGTCAGGGTCGCCGGCCTCGGGCTCACTGCCGGCTACCGGCCGCTGGAAATAGCGCTCGCGCAGCTCAAAGACGTCAACATAGCTGCCGTCTTCGAAATCGGTCAGGTACGCGACGCGGCCATCGTCGCCCAGGCGCACGTAATGGCCGGCCAACGATGAGTTACCGGTGATCTTCTCCAGACCGGCAACTGCCATGGCCAGGTGCGGTGTTTCGTGATGGCGGCGCCGTTCGGGGCTGAGAACCAGGGCCGCAGCCAGCGACTCGCGCAGCAGGCGCTGCAGCCGACGCACCGTCTCCACCGGCTGGTGCGCCGGTGTCAGCAGGGGCCAGACGCGCGTCGTCACGTCGCGCGACACCTCGTCCAGAACCTCGCCAAGGTTCATCGACACGAGCAGTTCCGGCGGCACCTCGGTCGGCGGGAGCAGCGGCCCGTCCGGGGCCGGCAACACCAGCGGCTTCTGGGCCATGGCCGTCCGCAGGGCCGCCACGTTGACCGTAGCCCGGGCCTCTTGGAGCTCATGGACGAAGCTTTGCGTTGCTGCCACCAACTGCTCGACGAAACGCTCGGCGGAGAACAGCTCCAGCATGGCCGCCGTGTCCTGGTCGGCTTGCTGCCGCACCACGCGACGCAGGTCGGGGTTCCACAGGTCGGTCACCAGCCTGAGGGCATCTTCACAGTAAGCGGTCACCGCGTCGGCAGTGTAGTCATCGGCGTGGTCGCGCCAGAAAAGCTGATTGACGCGCAGCGCCTCAAGCCGATACAGGGCGCCGGTGGCGTGGTCGAGCAAGCGTCGGACCGGCGACAGCTGGCGACTGTCCGCGTCGAAGACGCGCTCGCCACCGACCACGTGCACGAAGTTGCTCACGTCCACCATCAGGGACCGCTCCCTGGCCACCTGCTGCTCGGACACATGCACCAGGGTCCGCAGGGATTTGAGGGTGCACAGCAGGCGCAGGGCCCGGTGCGCCGTGGCCAAGGGGGTATCGCTGGTCCCCAGCTGGCGCGCCAGCGCCCGGGGGTCCGGCAGCTGCAGGCCAGGATCGAGGAACAGCGACCAGGCCGACTGGTCCTGGGTCTGCAGCGTCGCCAGGGTGCGGGCGAACTCCTGTGCCCGCGTGCCCACCTCCTGCAGGCTGATACGCTCCGGCTCCACCATGTCGGCGGCCGCCACTTCCACGGCGCGCTGCACCAGTGACGGCCGCGCCCAGGAGGCCGCGGGCGGCGCTACGGCGGGCCCCGGGCCGGTCAGCCGCGGCGGCGGCGGTGCCTCGGGACGCGTCGGCGGGCCGCTGGCGCTGATGGGGGCGCTACCTCCGGCCCCACCCAGGGCGGCGCCAGCTGGAGTCGCGTTGGCGGACCCCGAGCCAGCTGACAGAGCGGCGCCCATGGAGGTGCTGGACGAGGAAGCCGTCCCGGGACGGCCAGGCGCCGGTGACCGACGCCGGACGGTAACCGCCTGGCTGCGCGCCTCCCGACGTCGGACCGCCGCCAGTGCTTCCTCCACGCTGGGGATGGTGGATTCCAGCGGTCGGAATGCTCGGATCGCCCGGTCGCGCTCGTCGGCCCACCGGTCCTCCTGACCCGCGGCGTCGCTCAGGTACTGGTACACCTCGTGCAGGCAGTGCTTGAAGCGCAGCAGGAAGGCTTCGACCCGGGTGGCCGCCGGATCCGTCACCGGCTCGTCGTCGGCGGCCTCGTCACCATCCGCCCCGTCGTCGGGCGGGAACCCGTCTTCCTCGTCGTCGTCCGACAGGGCGCGGCTGCTCACGTCGGTGTCATAACCCACCTCGGCGTCGGCATCGTCGCCGCCGTCGGCAGCGGCTGGCGGCGCCGCCGTCCGGGCCCCTCCGGCTGCCGCCGGGCCAGGCCCCCCGGAGGCCGCGCGGACCTCGCCGCGCGCTGTCGCGGCCGACGCGCCCAGGGTCTCCGTGACCACGGCGCCGACGCGGGTGCCGGTGACGCCGCGCAGGGCCAGATGGACGACCTGCTCGAGCGTGCCTCGCCCCTCGACTACCGGTTTGAGCACGCCGCTGAACGTGATGGTAGGCAGGGGCAGTACCTTGGCCACCAGGATCGCCGAACACAGATCGACCAGCAGCAGCTGAACGAAAGCGCGCGACGGCAGAACGCCGTCTGGTCCGGAAGCCAGGAACCGGTAGTAGGAGACGACGGAGACCTTGGCCTTGCGGGCCTCCAACCGCTCGTCCTGCAGGCCGTTGATCAGTCCCACCAAATGCAGGACGCGCGGCACCTCTTCGCGCAGGCCGATGATAGTCGCCGCGGGCCGCGCGGCCCGCAACTGCAGAATGAAGGGGATGTCAGGGACGCGACGGGTGGCGAGGTTGAGCGGATAGCAGATGTGGTCCCAGACGTCAACCGCGTCTTCGGGCGCCAGGTTCAGCAGCGCGCACCACTGACGCCACGTGCGAGCGGGGATATGGCTCTCGCTCTGCAGGCGCGCCAGTCCGTCGTTGAGCGTTCTACCCATCGACAGGCCAAACCTCGCCGAGGGAGGGCACCCCGACACCGACCGCGGGAGACCCGGGCGCCGTGAGGCGCACAATATACACACGACGGCGCCCGGCGACAATCAGTGGCGCGCGCCACCCCGAACGACGGTCAGCCCGCAGAGCCCTTGCCGACGGCCGCGGCGCCGCAGCGGTGGCCGGTCGCGAGCCCGACGGACTAGCGACCGGCCGGCCGGGCCGCTGCTCACACAGTCTGCTGCTCCAGGCCGCTGACGAATTCGACGTACAGGCGCTCCAAGTCGGCCTGCGCGAGCTCGTCGCGGTCCAGCTCCTTCACCAGCTGGCCGGACACCATGATGCCCACCCGGTCAGAGATCTCCTTGGCGCGGAAGATGTCGTGACTGGTCATCCAAATGGCTTTGCCCTCGGCGCGGAGTTCAGCCAGCAGCCGCAGGAACTCACCGCCGGACTTGGGGTCCAGCCCGGAGGTGGGTTCATCGAGCAGGATGACCTCGGCATCTTTCATGATGGCGATGGCGATACCCAGTTTCTGCCGCATGCCTTTGGAGAAACCCTTAACCCTCCGGTCGAAGGCATCACGCTGCAGCCCCACGCGCGCCAGGACGCGGTTGTAGTCATCGGGGGTCGCCCCGTGATGGCCCCCAAGACGAGTGAAGAAATCCAGGTTCTGGCGGGCGGTGAAGTTGCCGTAGAGCATGACGTTCTCGGAAACGTAAGCGACGTGCTTCTTGGCCTCCAGAGGGTCACGCGCCACGTCAATACCGCAGATGCGCACCGCGCCATGGGTCGGTTCGGTGAACCCAAGGGCGACCATGAGGGTGGTGGTCTTGCCGGCCCCGTTGGCGCCCAGCATGGTGAACACCTCACCTGGCTGGATGGTCAGGTTCAGCCCCTGAACGGCCTTGACGTCACCATAGTGCTTGGACAGATCAATGATCTCGAGCATACCACCCCCGTGGCCAACTGTGGTGCGGCTCAGCGCTGTCCCTGGCCCTGCCCCTGGCCGCGCCCACGCTGCCCTTGACCTTGCCAGGCGCTGCGCCGTTCGGCCCGAAGCGTCGCCAGCTGCTTCTGCTGCTCCGGCGACAGCACCTGGGCCTGCGCCTTATCCAGCTCCTCCTGAACCGTGGTCAGTTGCTGCATGAGGGCTTCCGGATCGCTGCCCTGCTGCATCTGAGCCATGATGTCCTTGCGTTCAGTCCAGGCCTGCTGGTAGATCGCCCAGAGCTTGTCATAGGTCTTCTTGTCGACCTTGAGCTCGAAACAGATGAGGGCCCAGTCTGACTCCAGCATCATCGCGGCACCACCACGGCCGCCGCCGCGCCCCCCGCGGCCACCGCCCGGTCCGTCCCCGGGCGGCGTCTGGGCTGACAACAGGCTCGCCGACGCGAGCACCAGGGTCAACAGAACGATCTTGCGCATGGCATCCTCCTCACGTGATGTCCGTCCGCAGGAAAGAAAGGAACGCACCCATGAAAAACAGCACGGCGAAAACCGCCAGTAGCGTTACGTCGGTCGCGCGCGCCGACAGACGACCCTCCAGGGCCTCTGCCCGGTAGGAGAACACGGGCATGTCCTCAATGGTGTAGTCGGCTTCAGCGCCACCGAACATGCCGCCGCCACCGCGGTTCTTCTCCTGTACGTAACGGGCGAACTGGCGCTGGTAACCGCGCAGGTCATCGACCAGCTTCTGTTCGTGTCGCACGCCGGTCTCACCGATATCCGTACATGCATACACATAGGCGGCGACCGGTGAGCAACGCGACAGGGTGCGGGCCAGGTCGACCTGACGCCGCAGCTGACGCTCGAAGTCGCGGATGATGTCTTCGGTGGCCTTGTTGACATCGGTCTGGAGCTGCTCGCGGGCCGCGGCCATCTCCGTCCGCAGGGCCTGCCGCTGCGCCGGTGTCTGGCCGCGCATGTCGCCGCGCCCGGGCGGGCGCCAGCGCGAACGGAACTCGTCGTTGAGCCCCTTGGTGCGGGCCGCGATGGCCCGCTCCACCTGGCCCACGTCGGGCGCCGGGGCGAGGATCTCGGCCAGGTACGGTCCCAGGTTCGGGATAGCCAGCGCCACCGCCACCCACAGCGCCAGCAGGTTCAGGATGGCGGTGGAACTGCGCCGGGCGCGCACTGACACCAACAAGCCGATGGAGAACATCACGGCGATCAGCAACATCGACACGCCGCCGGCAATCACGAATGCTTCCCAGTCCTCGCCGCTGAAGGGCACATCACTGGAAAAGCTGATCAACAGCGCCGCGACGATGAGCGAGACCAGGAACGGCAGGGCCAGGCTGAGGTAACCGCCGATCCACTTGGCCAGGATGACGACATCGCGCGGTACCGAATAAGACATCAGCAGCTTGAGCGTCCCTGCCTCGCGCTCGCCAGCGACGGCGTCGTACGAAATGAAGAAGGCTAACAGGCTGAGCACGACCCCCACCACGAAGAGCAGATCGGCCACCGGGAACAGCAGCACCGCCGGATTGCTGTTCAAGTCGCCCTCAAAACCGGGCAGGTAGCTGTCCGATATCAACGCCGTGCGGTCGAGGGTCTTCTCCATCCCGTAGAACATGACCTGGAAGCTCTGCGGGGGGCGATCGATGCGGATACCCAGCCGTTCCAGGTCACGGTAGCTGCCGTATTCCTGCGCCTGCTGACGGTATATCTGCCGATTGGCGGCGTTGTCAGCCTGCTTGGTCAGCAGGTCGGCCCGGAGCACGACGACGCTGACGATGCCCAGAAAGACGCACAGCAGCGCGCACACCGTGAAGCGCAGCTCGAGCAGATTGCTCACCCACTCCTTGCGGATCATGGCCCAGAGCATGGTGCGCCCCCTACTTCATCAAGTCGTAGCGCAGGAAGCCGGTGTAGGCGCCCAGAAAAAGGCCGACGTTGAGCAGAATGAGGAGCACCAGGTCGACCTGCGAGGCCGTCAGGGCCGAGGCCAGTGCGACATTGCCCGGCGCGAACCGCGGCAGATCATCCGGGGCCACCGGAGCGTTCATGATCTCCTGGCGTTCGCTCAGGTCGGCGGCACTGTCGGCCTGGCGCGAACGGGTCGCCGAGATGTCCCGAACCCGGTCGGAGAACTCCTGTCGGTAGCGCTGGATGTACTGCCTCAGGTCGCTGAAATCGCCCAGTCCCCCCCCAGCCAACCCGGCCGTGGCATACACGTAACTTGCCGAGGGAGACAGGCGGGCCAGCATGACGCCCACGCTGATCTGGCGATCGACCCGCTGCATGTAGTCGCTGACCAGCCGCGCGGTTTCCTCGCGCACCTTGGCCTGGGTGGCATCGAAGCGCTGCTGGCGCTCCTCCGATGACAGCCGTTGGCCGCGCTGCGGGCGCATGGATTCCCAGGCAGCCCGTTGGATGGCCTCGCGCTGACCACCAAGGACGCCGGCTGAAGGAACGGGCACCACGGCCCGAGCGACGATCGGTGCGGTGTTGGGCACCACCAGGACCAGGAGCACCCAGACGAGGAAGTTGACCACCAGGGAAGTCGACGAGCGGTGCACCAGGGCCGAAACCATGAGCGCCAGCAGGAAGAATACGGAGATGTACAGGGCCGAGACCCCGACCATGGCGCCAACGGCGGCCCATTCCGCCCCGGTGAAGCTCAGATCGGTGGTCAGCAGGGCCACAAACAGCGCCGACGCCAGGCACAGGAGGAAGGGCGCCAGGAGGGCCACATAGCCGCCGATCCACTTGGCGAGCAACACCCGGTGACGAGGCACGGGATTGGCCATGATCAGGCGCAATGTGCCCTCTTCCTGTTCGCCGCAGATGGCGTCGAAGGCAAACAGGATGGCTAACAGGCTGACGACAATGTTGACGATGTAAAGCAGATCAGGGGCCGGGAAGAGGACGAACAGCGGATTCGGGTATTTGCTTCGGCCCAGCTTGGCCTCGCGGAAAGACGACACGGTCACCGACCGCGCCATCTCTTTCTCCAGGCCCTGGGCCAGCACGGCAAGGCCATTGGGGCGTCGGTCGACCGTGTAGCCGGCCCACTGGAACGACCGGAAGTCCGTCCCCTCCTTCAGCTTCTCTTCCTGGGTTCGCCGGGCTTCGGCATAGCTGGCCAACTGCCGGTCGTAGTTCAGCGCGATGACCTCGACCGAGCTGACGATGAGCACGAAGAGCAGCAGGAAGGAGACGGCAAAACGGTAGCTCAGGACGTGGGCGCGGATTTCCTTGGCGATCAGCACGGACAGCATGGCAGATCTCCGTCCAGGCCAGCAGAGCGGGGGGCACCGCGGCGCCACCGCGGTCAGGCGCCGACAGACCGTACCGCGGTAATATACGCAGCAAGGTGAACCGACCACGCGGCAACCACAGGCGAAAACGGGCCGGCGCGCAGACCGCTCGTCGTCCCCACCGCGCCCCGCGCGGCAGTCGGTTCATTTCTGCCTTGACACAGGCCACCTGGCCGGCTAGGCTTGCTGCGGAACAGACGCACCTCCTCCCGCCGGAGTGTTGGCGACATGGCCCGGGTCCCCTGCCAATGGATCGCCGCCGGCCCGTCCCGCCGCTGCGGTTGGCGTGGCCGACTCACTGGGGTGGTGCTGGCCGCCAGTGTCACGGCGGCCATGGCCGGGGCTGAACCGGCCACGGTGCAACTGACGCTGCGGCAGTGCCTAAACACGGCGCTGACGAGCAACCGCGAATTGCAGCAGGGACGCGAAGCCATCCGCCAGGTGCAGGGCAACAGCGCCGTCCTGCACGCCCGGTATCTGCCCCACGTCAACCTGTCAACCAACTACGAGGCATCTCGGCTTAGTCGTGGTGGCGAGGTCGCGGACCAGACGGGCAGCAGTCTGGAAATCAGCCAGCGCCTGTTCGAATACGGTCCGGACCTGGCCGCCGACGTGCAGGCACGGGAAGACCTGCGCAAGGCGGTCTACGCCTACGAAGCATCGGTGCACCAGATTTTGGCCTCGGTCTGGCAGAACTACCACCTGATCCTCCTCCAAGACCGTCAGATGGCCATCCGCCGGCAGTCGCGGGCCAGCTTCGAGGCGCTCTATGAGCAGCAGCAGCGCCGGTACGAAGCGCGGATGTCGTCCGAGAGCGACGTGCTGCAGGCATACCTGAACGTGCTCAACGACTCCCTGGCGATCAACGACCTGCAGCGGCAGCAGTTCAACAACAAGATGGCCCTCCTCCGCCTGGTGGCAGCCCCGATCGGCGCTGACCTGGCGCTGGAACCGGACACCGCGGGGTTCGCCCTGGACCAGGACCGCGCCGTCGCCATCGCCCTGGACAACAACGCCGAGATCGTACTGGCCACTGAGCGGCTGCGCGAACAGCAGCGGGTGGTGCGCGAACTGGCGTGGCGCCACGCCCCTGACCTGCTGGCCCTGGCCGCCGGGGTGCAGGACGATCGCCGCAGCGCCGGCCTGACGGTTGGCCGGAGCGGCACTACCTGGACGGTTGATGCGGCTTCGGACCTGGCATTGCAGGGCCAAGGCACCACGGTCCGGCCGGACCAGGCACGTTGGTTCCTGCAGGTCCAGGCCCGTGTGCCGCTGTTCGACGGCATGGAGGCTTCCGGACGGGAGTTGGCCGAAAGGGCCCGGATGCGCCAGTTGGCGGCGGCCCTTCGGGATCTGGAGGCGGCCACCGAACTGCTGGTGCGCCAGGCTTTCCAGTCGGTACTCGAAGCCGATGGCCGGCAGCGCATCCAGATGGAACGGGCACGCATCGCCGCCAAGCGACTGGAGGTAACGCAGACCCTCAAGGACAAGGGGCAGGTTGACGAGACCCTGCTGGAAAACTTCCGACAGCAGTTCTTTGACGCCCAGGACCAGTTGTTCAACTACCAGGCCACGTATATCCAGCGCCAGGCCGACCTGCGGCGTCAGATGGGGTATTTCGAATGACCTGCCGTGTCCCCGGTTCAGGCCTCGTGGCCGTCGTGGTCCTCTGCCTTTCGACGGTGGCCCTGTCGCAGACCGGATTGACCAAGGAGCAGCAGCTCAATCGGCTGCGGCTCCAGGACAGCCAGTTGCAGTTGGAGGAGGCGCGGGCGGGGCTGCAGACGCGGGCCGACGAGCTGGCCACTTCGGGGCTGCTGTTTGATCGCGGGTCGATCTCACTCCAGAAGTACAAGCAGGTTCGTAACCGACACGAGGAAGCCCGTCTGGCTTACGAACAGGCGCAGACGGCCTTCGAGCGCGTCAAACTTGATCTGCTCAAGACGGCGACCCACCTGGTGGTGCGCGAGGCACGGAAGTACCGCACGGCCGACGGCCGGAGCATGGTGGACGTGACGCTGCAGAACGCCTCGGACGCCCGCGATGCCCTGGTGGTGGACCCGAGCCTGAACTCGGACGAGGTGCGGTCGCTGCTCAAGGTTGAGAGCATCTACGTCTCGCTGGTCAACGGTCCCATCGTGGGCGAGCCGTACGAGATACGCATCCCGTCGCTGGCCGTCGGCCAGGAGCAGACGCTGACCTTCCGGCTCCTCAGCGATGTCGAGGCCGTCCACGTGGCCCTCAAGTACCTGGATTTGACCGAAGACCGGCCAGTGATCCTGCGCAAGGCCAGCCAGCAGGACCTGCCCAGCGTGAACTCGTCGCAGTTCTCGCAGGAGGGCGTGCTCAACCAGAGCGTCAGCTACGGCCTGACCCTGCAGCGGCTGGCGGACGAGGAGCGCAGCTTCGGGTTGGCGGTCGTCGGCTTGCCCAAACGCATCCGCTTCGCCTTCCTGAACCAGAACGCGAAGGTGAGCCAGGTACGCTTCGATCCGAATATCTCCCGCGTGCAGGTGCAGCTGCGCCTGGAGATCCCCGAGAAGCTGGACGCCGAGTTGATCGGCCAGACCCGTACGTTCTACGCCCTGGTGGCCCTGCCGGCCGAATACACCCGAATCAACGCTCTGGTCAGCCAGTACGGCGACGCCCCGGTGCCACCGGATGCAATCGCCGGTCTGGCCTGCAACAGCGTCAAACTGGAACTGGTGACCAAGGGCACCGGCAAGTTGGAGGTACTGGTCGCCAACCGATACCAGGAGATCCGGGTGGGCGACGAGCTGCGGGTGCGGGTGGAGCTCCTCAACCGGGGCACGGTCGCGGTGCAGAACGTCAAGGCCGTCCTCGACCTGCCATTCGAATGGGAAGGACAGGTGGACCCGGTGCTCACCAAGAAGCTGGAGGTGGGAGGACGCGTCGCGGTGGATATCGTCGCGCGACCACCCGAGGAGGTGTCGGTCGGCGACTACGAGTTGGGCCTGGAGGCACAGGGCCAGGTGGGAACAGAGAACATCCAGTCGACTGAGAAGCCGATCACCATCCGGGTGGCGACCCGTTCGCGCCTGGTGGGCAACGCCCTCCTCGTGGGGTTGCTGGTGTTCCTGGTCGCCGGCATTGGCGTTCTCAGCGTGCGGATCAGCCGTCGGTGAACGCACGCACGCCTGTCGCCGCCCGGCCCGGTCGCCGTCCGCGCTGTGCCATCGGGGCCGCCGCCGCCCTTGTGGGGCTGGTGTTAGGCCTGCTGCCGGCCGCGGCCCAACCCGTCGGTTCGCCGGCGGACACGGCGGCGAAGGACCTGCGCACCAAGGAGCAGCGGCTCTACGACATCCAGCTCCGCGAGGCGCAGTGGAAGGTTGATGCGGCCCAATTGGAGATGGACACGCGGCAGAGCGACTACGAGGAGAACCGCGATCTCTTCGACCAGCGGATCCGCACCCTGGAGGAACTCAACACGTCGGCGCGAGCCTACCAGAAGGCCAGGCTGGCGTTCGATCGGGCCGCCATCGCGCTGGACCAGACCCGGCTGTCGTTCCTGCGCGAAGCCACCCATGTGTCAATCCTCCAGGCGACCAAGTTCCGCACCCCCGATGGGCATCGCCAGGCCGATATCGTGGTGCAGAACAGGAGCGACCTGGAGCAGGCCGTCTCACTCAACCCCAACCGGTCGGCGGAAGAAGTGCGCTCGCTTCTGGAGATTCAGAACCTGAGGATAGCGCTCGAGAACCGGGAAGGGTTGATCATCGCTGAGCCCTACGAGGTGGTGATCCCTTCCCTGCCCCTGGACGCTCAGCGCCGGCTGTCGGTCAGGCTGCTGGATGACGTTGACGACGTGGTCGTCGCCATGACCACCCTGGACGGGCAGCGGACGACCTACAAGATCGTTCTGCGCAAGGAGTCGCTGCAGGATACCCCGACGATCAACTCCGTGCAGTTCTCACAGGAAGGGGACCTGAACAGCAAGATCCGTTACGACCTAATCCTCGAACGCCTGGCCGAGGACGAGAAGACCTTCCGACTGGCGGTGGTCAACCTGCCCGCTGAGATCAGCTACGCGTTCATCGACCCGGCCACCAGCGCCAGCCTGACGCAGGTGAAATTCAGCGAAGAGGTAACCCGGCAGCTGCTGGAGCTCGAACTGCAGATTCCCGAGAAACTGAGCCGGAGATTCGTCGATCAGACGCTATCGTTCCACGTTCTCGTCACGGACGAGGAGGGTCTGGCGCGGCTGGAGACGCTGGGCCGTGGCCCGGGCGCCGCTGCCGACCTAGACTCCGTACCGGGCAACCGTGAGCGTCTGGAACTGATCCCGCGCGGCAAGGGCGCCATCGACATCGTCGTGGCGAACCGGTACCAGGAGGTGAAGACCGGCGAGAGCGCCACTTTCCGGGCGGAACTGCAAAACACCGGAACGCTCGAGGTCGAGAACGCGTATTTGGTGCCGACCGTGCCCATGGGTTGGACCTGCGCCACCCAACCCGACACCGTGGCGCGGATCGCCCCAGGTGAGAAAGAAGCTGTCACCGTCACCCTGACCCCTCCGGCCGGCCTGGGGGTCAGCGAATATGACGTGCGCCTGGAGGCGTACGGGCGCGTGGGTGCCGAACGGGTCGAAGCGCAGGAGAGGGACCTGACCCTCCGCCTGGCGGCACGCGCCAACCTTTGGCGCAACTCCCTGTTGGTGGCGGCCCTCGTGGCGCTGGTGGTGGGGGTGGCGGTGGTCAGCATTCGCGTCAGTCGCCGCTAGCGTCGCGCGGTGCTCTGCCCTGACCGGGTAGCGTCTGAACACACTGACTCCTATATTTGGCGGCTCCTAGCGCTCCGGCCGTCGCTCAGGTCGCTCGCACGGGGCGGCGGTGTCCGTCCATGGGCCGACGCACTACAGCCCAACGGTCGTCCCGTACCCGGGGTGTGGACGCATGCCCACGCCGGCCCAACCGGAGCCCGGCGCTTCAGCTGGCCAGACTGCAGTCCAGGCACGCGATGAAACAGGACATCGGCGATCTGCTCAACGATTGGCCGTTCGATCCGGACGAGTTCACTGCCCGCCGCATCAAAGCGGAGGACGGTAGTGAACGGTTGCAGATCCGTATCGACATGGGGCTGCTGCAGCTGTTGCCCAATGGACGTCCTGACGGCCAGCGCCCCCATGGCTATGCCTCGCTGCTCGACTACTACCTGGCGTCTCGCGACCAGCACCGCGATGAGGGCGCCAGCGAGGAGCAGTTTGCCCTGGACGAGGACGAGTGCGAGTCGCTGTTCCAGGAAGCCTGGCAGTATTACCACCGGTACCTGGCGCTCTTCTACCTCGAGGACTACGGCGGGGTGGAGGTCGACACCGAGCATACGCTGCGGATCTTCGCCCTCGTCCAAGACTACGCCTCCAGCGACGAAGTCAAATGGTACTTCGAGCAGTACTACCCGCACGCCATCATGATGCAGACGCGCGCCCGGGCATTGACGGCGCTGCAGGCCGATGACTACCAGGCAGCCCTGAGCGAGGTGGAGCAGGGGATAGCCCGCATCGAGCGCTACGTGGCGGACTGGGAAGACGACGAGGAATACGACGAGGACCTGCCGGAGCTCACCTTCCTGCGCCAGTGGCAGGAGGAACTGGAAGAGGAGCGCCCGCTGTCGCAGCGCGAGCAGCTGGAACGGGATCTGCGGGTTGCCGTGGAGGCGGAGAACTTCGAGGAGGCGGCCCGGCTGCGCGACAAACTACGGACGCTCCGGCCGACCCCCCGTCGGCACCCCAAGACCGAGCACTGACCGGCGGTTGCGGGCGCCGCAGGGCGGCACCCCCGGTTCACGCCAGACCCAGAACGTCCCGCATCGAGTACAGGCCTGGAGCTGCCGGCGCCACGAAGCGCACGGCGCGCAGGGCCCCGACGGCAAACGCGTCCCTGTTGGTGGCCCGGTGACGGAGTTCCAGACACTCGCCCAGGGCAGCAAACAGAACTGTGTGGTCGCCCACCAGGTCGCCGGCGCGGATGGCGTGCATGCCGATCTGGGCCGGCGGGCGTGGCCCGACAATGCCCTGGCGTCCATGGGCCATGGCTTCGGCCGGGTCCAGGCCCCGACCGAGGGCAGCCCGCTCGGCCAACCGCAGAGCGGTCCCGCTGGGGGCATCGACCTTGTGCCGGTGATGGGCCTCGACCACCTCGATGTCGTAACCGTCGCCCAACGCCCGGGCAGCCTTCTCGACCAACTCGAACAGCACATTCATGGCGGTGCTGTAGCTGGGCGAGAAAACGCAGGCCAGGCCCGCCACGCGGCGATGGAACTCGGCCCGTTCCGACTCGGTGAACCCGGTGGTGCCGACCACCATGGCGGTCTGCCGCGCCGCACAGGCAGCCGCAGCCGCGAGGGTCGCCGCGGGGGTGGTGAAGTCGATGACCACGCGCGCCCGGGCCAGTCCCGATTCGAGGTCGGCCGACACGGCCACGGCGGCCGGGGGACGTCCGAGCAGTTCGCCCACGTCGCGGCCAAGGGCTGCGTGTCCGACGCGCTCCAACCCGGCTACCAACGCCAGGTCGTCGCTGTCCAACACCAGCCCGGCCAGGCGTTGGCCCATGCGCCCCGCCACGCCGAGGACCGCTACGGGGATGCGTTCGCTCATCGGTGTACCCGCTTCAGTAGGTCTGGTAGACCAGGGACTCCAGCACCGATTCATCGCCCAACCGGGCGTCGATATCGACGCCGAAGAAGCGGGCTACCGGGGCCAGGGTCTCGGGATCGCGGCGATGGGCCTGTCGCGCGGCTTCCAAGACGATCCGCGCTCCACCACGGGTCATCTTACCGAGCGGGCGACGACAGGGCCCGGCGGGCATGCCCAGTAGGTTCATCAGCATCTTGACCGGCAGGGGATTCCGCGCGCGACAGCTGACCGGACCGTAGGCCGACTCTTCGGCGGTGGTGACGCCGACGATGCCAAGGAGGGGCTGGAGGTCGTCAGCCAAGGCGTCGGCATCGGCTTCGGCCCCCGCGGCCAGCAGCTCGGTGAGCCGCTGCAGGGGTCCGGGGATGACGTTGGACAGCACGGAGATCACGCCGGCTGCCCGGATCTCGGCGCGCCGCATCATGGTCACGGTCTTGTCGTCGTCGCCCGACAGGATCACCAAGCGGTCCCCGCACAGCCTTCTTGTCAGGGCCATGTTCGCCAGGTCGCCCGTGGCTTCCTTGACAGCGCTGACGTTGGGGTACTGGGCGACCAGCGCCGCCAGGTCCTGGGGCTGTAGCATGGTCCCGGTGCGTCCCGGGATGACGTACGGGATAACCTGCAGTTCCGGGAACTCAGCGGCCACCGGCGCCACGTATTCGCGCCGGATCTCCAGCGAGCTGGGGCCGTTGTAGTAGGGATCGACCAACAGGACGGCTTGAGCCCCCACGTGGGCCGCATGCGCGGTGCCGTCCAGGGTCTCACGCGTGGAGTTGCTGCCCGTGCCGGCGATCACCGCCGCCCGGCGCCGGACCTGGCGGCACGTGCGCTCGATGACATCGTTGTGCTCTTCCCAGATCAACGTCGGACTCTCACCCGTAGTGCCGACCGCCAGAAGGCCCCGGACGCCGTTGGCGAGCTGGAATTCGACCAACTGCTCCAACCCGTCATAGTCCACGGTGCCATCGCTGCGCAGCGGAGTCACCAGGGCTGTGTAGCAGCCGCTGAAGGTGTCGGTCATCGGGAGCTCCGGGGGTTGCGGCGCCGGGTTGGAATGGCGATCGTGATACGTTTCGGTTACATGCCCAGAACGGGTGGCTCAAGGTAATCTGGCCGTGTCCTGGTGTCAATCGGGCGGCCCGAGCCGCCGCGGCTCCCCCCAAGTCCGGAGACGCCACGATGGCGACACAGATGCAGATGCGCTATGGCTGCAACCCCCACCAGGCCCCGGCCCGGTGCTATCGCCGCGACGGCGGCGAGTTGCCCCTGGAAGTGCTGAACGGCGCCCCCAGCTACATCAACCTCATGGACGCGCTCAACTCCTGGCCTTTGGTGCGCGAACTGGCGGCGGCCACCGGTTTGCCGGCGGCGGCGTCCTTCAAGCATGTCAGCCCCGCAGGCGCTGCGGTCGCCGTGCCGCTGAGCCAGGAGCTGCGCGAGAGTTACTTCGTTGACGACATGGATCTGAGTCCGTTGGCGACCGCGTACGCCAGAGCCCGCGGCGCCGACCGACTGGCTTCGTTCGGGGACTGGATCGCGCTCAGTGAGACCGTCGATGGCCCGACGGCGGCCCTGATCGGGCGCGAGGTTTCGGACGGCGTGATTGCACCGGCGTACACCGCTGAAGCCCTGGCCCTGCTGCGGCCGAAGAAGGACGGCAAGTACCCGATCCTGGCCATTGACCCGGACTACACGCCCCCGTTGGTGGAGACGCGGGACGTCTTCGGCCTGACGCTGGAGCAGCGGCGCAATGACTTCGTACCTGGCGACGAGTTCCTGGCCAATGTGGTCACCCGGCGCCAGGACCTGCCGCCGGCCGCGCGACGCGATCTACTGGTCGCCACGATCGCCGTCAAATACACCCAGTCCAACTCCGTCTGCCTGGCGTTGGATGGCCAGGTTATCGGCAGCGGGGCCGGCCAGCAGTCGCGGGTCCACTGCGTGCGTCTGGCGGCCTCCAAGGCCGACAACTGGTTCCTGCGCCAGCACCCACGCGTGCGCGGCATGCGTTTTGCCCCCCAGGTGCGGCGCGCCGAACGCATCAACGCCATCGATCTGTACCTGCAGGAGGAGGCCACCCCGGCCGAACTGCAGGCGTGGGAGGCCAACTTTGAGGAAGTGCCCGCCCGCCTGACCGCAGCGGAACGCCGTGCCTGGTTGGACGGCCTGGCAGGCGTGGCATTGAGTTCGGACGCCTTCTTCCCCTTCCGCGACAGTGTCGACCGCGCCCGCCGTTCAGGCGTGGAGTACCTGGTGCAGGCCGGCGGCTCGCTGCGCGACGACCTGGTCGTGGCCGCGGCCGACGAGTACGGCATGGTGATGGTCTGCTCGGGGGTCCGCCTGTTCACCCATTGACCACGCGGCAGCGGACCCGGCGGGCGACAGCGGTCAGGCCAGTGGCAGGTGCCGGTACACCGACGCGGGCCAGTCGCCGTAGCCGCAGTCGAACACGGACGGTGCCGCTGTCAGAGTGGTGGGAGAGGCGTCGATGGACCCCGTAGCCGCATCGTGGCGGGGTCCATCGACGAAGAGCCGGCGCACGGTCGCGGCAGCCCGCAGGGCTGGTTGGCCCGCCCGGGCGTGCAGTTCGCACTCGCTGAGCACAATGTCGTGAGCGTCGCTCTGGACTTCCACCTGGGCCTGATCCTGGGCCTGGGCGTTGTCCCGCACCTGGCAGCGATGCACCCGGCAGGAGTGGACTTCGGTCGGCCGGGGCGCGTCGCGGAACAGGATGCCGCTCCCCTGGTTGGCCTCCACCGCGCAGGATTCAAGCAGGTTGTGGCAATCACGGGTGCCCACCGACACGCCCGTGGCGTTGCCGCGAAAGACGCAGTCCCGCACCGTGATGTGGTTGGCCCGCACGCAGAAGAAGAAACCGCTGCGTTCGTTGCCGCGAGCCGAGCACCCCACGAACAAGGCGTTGGTGCTGCCGGCGCCCGGGTGGAGCCCGTTGCCGCTGTTGCCATCGAAGGCGCAATCGCGGATCAGCACGTCGCGGCACATCTGGAAGCTCAGTCCCTCGCCAAGGTAACCTGTCTCCTCGATGCCTTCGATCTCGAGCCCGTGGCAGCGGCCGAAATACACCGCGCCTCCGCGGCACCCACCCATCCCCTTGGGGCTGAACTCACGCCCGCCCACGAGGCGGAGTCCGCGCACCGCGGCCCGCTGCAGGTCGTGGCCCATCACCATGGGCCGAACCGTGGTCAGGCACGGGTGCGCGGCCGCCTGGTAGTCGGCCTCCACGCCGTGGTCGAGGCCGACCCAGTTGCCGTCGACCCAGGTGATGCGGGCCAGAGTCTCGTAGAACCCCCCGTGCGTACGGTCGTCGTGCACTGATACCGTCATCCCGACCGCCAAACCCTCGGTCGTTTCCAGCGGCACATCTGCCATGCCGTAGTTGTGGTAACCGGTCAACGGGTACACGCGCCCAGGCCCCTGGCGCAGCACGGAGACCGCCCCCTGGCCGATCAACTCGACACCCGAGCGGAGCACCAGCGCACGGTCCAGTTCGATGTCCATGGCCGGCAGCATGACCCGCCCCCCGGTGATTGCCACGGCGTCGATCGCCTGCTGAATGGCCAGGGCGTCGCGTGCGTCGCTGGGGTCCAGTTGCAGTTCCATGTCTGGCTCCTGAGAGAAACGGCGATCGGCGCGAGGCGGCCGCCCTGCCGGCGCGGCTGCCAGCCCCGCCGACCTGCCCCGGTGCGGACCGGCGTGCCCCGGGAGCCGGCCCAGCCGCAACGCCCCTTGCCCGGGTGCGGAGCTATCATATAGTACCCTGATAGTACCCTGAAGAGATCGGGGACCACCCAAGATACGTGATCGCGTATTCCTCTGTCATTGACTCGGGGTTCCCTTGCCGCAGTTGCCCATGCGTCTGCTGCCGTTGATCGGCCTGCTGCTGACTGCCGTCAGGATCCCTGCGGAGGCGCAACCGACGGGCATCGAAGCCGGCCGGGCGGCCAAGGACAGCCTGTTCCGGTATGCCAGCAGTTCGCCGATACCGACATCGGCGCGGGCCGGGTTCACGGGCCTGGCGTATTTCGCCATTGACCCGCGATTCCGCGTCGTGGGTGAGCTGCAGGCCTATGGGCGCCGCCAACGCCTGCAGGTGCCGGCCACGGGCGGCGAGTCGATCTCGATGGAACGCTACGGCCGTTTCGCGGCCGTTTGGGAGAGCCAGCCCTTTGTCCTGGAGGTGTACCGGAGCCTGGAGAACGGCGAGCTCGTGATCATGTTCAGCGACGCCACCAACGGCCGCCAGACATACGGCGGCGGACGATATGTGCCCGTTGAGATGGAACTCGGCGGCATGCCGGTGGTGGATTTCAACCGGGCCTACCAGCCGTACTGCGCGTACAACGACGCCTATTCCTGTCCCCTTCCCCCGGCCGCCAACCGGCTGAGCTTCGCCGTTCTAGCCGGCGAGCGAACAGGTGGCGCGGATCTTGCTCACGGCAGTTCCGGGGCACCGCCATAGCCGTGAACGCGGGGGGAAACGCACGTGCGGAAGTATCTGGTTCTCTTCGGTGTGGGCGGTCTGGGGCTGATGTCAGCCCAGGTGGCCGTGAGCCTTGGCCTGCATCCTGACGGTCGCCCGGCGCTGGGGCAGTTGCTGATTCAGGTGACGGGTCTAATCACCGGGACGGCCGTTCTCGCCACCGGCATGCTCGGGGCCGCTGAAGCCTACGCGAAGGCGGCTGCTAGTCTGGCCCCGCTGCTGTCGGAACGCCAGCTGCGGACCGATCTTGAGATTGCCATCCGGGACCACCAGGGGCTCCGACACCGCAGCCGCGGGTTCTGGGGGGCGTATGCGCGCGCCGGCTACGGCGTCGGTGCCTTCCTGGCAGTGTTCCTGCTGCTGAGCGCGCTTCTGGCGGACCAAGGCTACGTCGTCTACGTAGCCGCGCTGGCCATCGGCGTGCTGGTCTGCGGTGGCGCCGTCGCCGGCACCGGGTTCAGTTCCCTGCGTACCCTGGCCCGAGCTCACCGGGAAGTAGCGGCGTCGGTAGCCGTGGCCGAAGCCCAGCCCATGGCGGCGCCGGAGCCCCCGGCTGCCCTGCCGACCCGCAAGGGGGCCATCCGCCGTGCCCCCGCCAGCCCCGTACTTCGCGTACTGGAGAACCGGCGCGGGCGCCCGTCGCGCCGCCGCTGACACCGCGGGATGCAGGCGGGCCATCCACCTGGCCCCTGACGCTCCCTGACCGGCGACCTGGGTAACCGACGCGGGCGCCCATCGCGCCGCCGTTGACACCGCTGGATGCAGGCGGGCCATCCACCTGGCCCCTGACGCTCCTTGACCGGCGACCTGGGTAACCGACGCGGGCGCCCGTCGCGCCGCCGCTGACACCGCGGGATGCAGCCGGGCCATCCACCTGGCCCCTGACGCTCCTTGACCGGCGACCTGGGTAACCGACGCGGGCGCCCGTCGCGCCGATGCTGTTTCAGCGGGTGCTTGCCCCCTGTGCTCCGGACCGGCTACATTGTGGACATGGGCAAGGTTTTCCCATTCATACCAGGCAGTTTTTGCCCAAGCCGACTCGGCGCCGCCCAAGGAGCCGCCGACCCGCGACCGGGACGCTAGCCTTGTCACGGCCGGCTGCACAGCACTTTTTGCCGTCTGCGAGCTCCAAACCGGCGGCAATTTCCCGGCCAGCGAAGGGAAGGGCATCCATTTTGCTTCATCCGCGACACGCAGGTGCACCACGCGACTCCAGGCCTGTGCCACCGGGCGCCGGCCGTCGCCGCGCGCCGGGACGCCGGCGGCCACCCGTAACCATCCGGAAACCCGACATGAATGGCTCCACCCTCCCTGCTTCGACAGCGAGCCCGGCACCGGCCGCGCCGGACCTGACCGCCTGCTGCACGGCGGCCCTGGCCGTCTCGCGGCAGGTTGGCGAAGCCCTGCGCACTGGCTGCGCCGCCAGACGCCTGCTGCCATTGCTGAGGGCCGAGGGCTCCTGGGCGCGGCAGCTGCCGGCAGCGATCGGCCAGTTGGCCGCTCTGCCGCCCGGCGACAGGGCCAGAGCGCGTGACACCGCCGCTCCCACGCTGCAGGCCTGGGCCGAACAGACGCAGGAGAACCACCGACTGCTGAACCGGCGCGGGCTTCGCATCAACACGGCCACCCCCTACCGCTACCGTCCGGCGAAAGCCTGACGTGGCTGCCCAGGTGACCATGAGCACGAACGGCGAAGCCCCGGAGCATCACCTGCGTCTCGGGCCGACCAGCACGACGCTGGAAGACTTCACGGACTCCTACATCCTGTTCCGCGAGACGACGCGCCGGTATCGCGAAGCCTATGAGCAACTCGAGGCGCAGTTCGAGACCCTCAACATCAAACTCGAGGAAACCAATCAGGAACTGCGCAAGAGCCTGGAGGAGAAGGACCGGGTCAGCAACTACCTCAACAACATTCTGGAGAGCATGACCGGCGGGGTCATCGTCGTCGATCTGGGTGGCGCCGTGACCCTGTTCAACCAGGCCGCCGAACAGATTCTGGGCCGATCGCAGTCCGAAGCCCTGGGGCGTCCCTACGAGGAGGTGATGGGTGCCGCGCCAGGGCGTCAAGACTCGGCTCTCTACACCCTGGACACCGGCACTAGTCTGATCAACCGGGTCAAGGAGATGCCCCGCCCGGACGGCCGCCCCCTGCCCCTGGGCTTCAGCACGTCGGTCGTGCGCGACGAGAGCGGCAAGGTCCTGGGCGCCCTCGAAGTGTTCAACGATCTCACCGAGGTGAAGCGTCTCGAGGCCGAGGTGCAGCGGGTACGCACGCTGGCTGCCCTGGGCGAGATGGCAGCCACCGTGGCCCACGAGATCCGCAACCCGCTCGGCGGCATCGCGACTTTTGCCGCCCTCCTCGGCCGCGGCATGGAGGCGGACGACCCGCGGCGACGTCTGGTGAACAAGATCACCGAGGGCGTCGGGCGCCTGAACCGCATCGTGTCCAGCCTGCTGACCTACACCCGACCGCTGCGCTTGAACACCCATGAGGTGAACCTCGTGGAGCTAGTCGAGGAGTCGGTGGCCTTCTTCGAGATCGACCTGGAGCGAAGTCGCGGCAATGTCAAGGTAACCCGCGACTACGTCCCTGGGCCGCTGGCGTGCCGGGTCGACACCGAGCAATTCCAGCAGGTGATCCTCAACCTGCTGCAGAACGCCACCCAGGCGATGCCCGAAGGCGGCACACTCTCGGTGGCCGTTGCCCCGGATCCGGGGCATGTGATGCTGTGCATCGGCGACACCGGCATCGGCATGTCGCCGGAGGTGCAGGCCAAGCTGTTCACGCCCTTCTTCACCACCAAGGAGGACGGCACCGGTCTCGGTCTGGTGACCTGCCGCAAGATCGTCGAAGCCCACGGCGGCCGCATCCGGGTGGAGAGCGCGCCCGGGACGGGCACACGATTCTACGTCTACCTGCCCCAGTGAACCCGCAACGAGGACGCCACATGGCCACCAAGCGCATTCTCGTCGTCGACGACGACTCCTATGTCCGCGAAGCCACCGAGGAGATCCTCCGCCTCAAGGGCTACGACGTGGACACGGCCCCGGAAGCGCGTACTGCCCTGCGCAAACTCGAGGAATCCGACTACGATCTGATTCTCTCCGACATCCGCATGCCGGGAATGACCGGGATGGAGTTGCTCGAGCAAGCCCGGGCCAAGGTGCCGGACACGCACATGATCTTGATGACAGCGTACGGGACCATCGAGGGCGCGGTCGAGGCGGTCAAGAAGGGGGCCTATGACTACATACAGAAAGGCAGTACCGACCCGGCCGAGGTCGAGTTGGTCGTCGAGAGGGCGCTGAAGTACCAGGAGACCGAGCGCGAGAACCGTCGCCTGCGGTCCGAGTTGCAGGGGCGTTACAGCTTCGGCAGCATGATCGGCCGGGCCCGGTGCATGGAGCAGATCTTCGACCTTATTCGCACCGTGGCCGATAGCCGGGCCACGGTCCTGGTCACCGGCGAGAGCGGCACGGGCAAGGAGCTGGCAGCACGGGCCCTGCATTACAACAGCAGCCGGGCTCACGGCCCGTTCATCCGCCTCAACTGCGCCGCCCTCCCCAAGGAGTTGATGGAGAGCGAGCTATTCGGGCATGAGAAGGGCGCTTTCACCGGGGCGATCAAACAGACCCGGGGCCGCTTCGAGATGGCCGATGGCGGCACCCTGCTCCTGGACGAGATCAGTGAGATCGACCCGTCGCTGCAGGCCAAACTGCTGCGAGTCCTCCAGGAGCGCGAGTTCGAGCGCGTGGGCAGCGCCCAGACGATCAAGGTGGATGTGCGGATCATCGCCACTACCAACCGCGACCTGCAGCGCGAGGTGCGCGAGGGGCGCTTCCGCGAGGACCTGTATTACCGGCTGAATGTCATCGAGATCGGCTTGCCGCCGCTGCGCGAACGCAAGGAAGACATCCCGTCCCTGGTGGAGTCATTCCGCTCCAAGTACAACGCCGAAAACGGCAAGAGCATCGAAGCAGTACCCGATGACGTGCTGGAAGTCCTCATGCGCTACGACTGGCCCGGTAACATCCGCGAACTGGAGAACTGCCTGGAGCGCGCCGTGGTGGTGTCGCGCGGTCCGGTGCTGTCCACCGCCGATTTCCCGCGCAAACTCACCGACACACCCGAGGGAACCGACGACGGGGGCATCCGCGTCGGCACCACGGTGCACGAGATGGAGCGCCGGCTGATCATGAGGACGCTGGAGAGCTGCCGCGGCAACCGCACCGAAGCCGCGTCCATGCTCGCCATCAGCACCCGGACGCTGCGCAACAAACTCCACGAGTACGGCGCCATGGACGCCTTCAAAGACGCCCCGGGACGGGGCGCCGAGGAGGACGAGGAGCTGGTCGCCGAAGAGGCGTGAGACCACTGGCAGACGGCGATCGATGCCGGCGGCAGACTTCGGCCGCCGGCATTTGCCCTTTTTGTGCGGGTCCGCTAACTTGAGGGACCGGGCCTCGTCGGGCCCCGTGGCAGGCGCCGTGCAGGCCCGCCCCGTACTACCCGCGCGTGGGAGGGGCGACTCCGTTGAGCGGAGAAGCAGGCAGCGACAGCACCAACCCCCTCATCATCATCGGCGACCGCATCCAGCCCAAGCCGCATCTGAACGCCCTCATGCGGCAACTGCGGTCCGAGAACGCGCTGCTGGCACCGGAGCACCGGATCAAGTACGCGGTCTGCGCCGACAGCTCCGATGTGGCCGTGGCGTTGCGTCGGTACCTCCAGGCCGTGCGGATGATCCTCATCGGTCCGGGTCTGCGCGGCAATGCCGTCACCGTCGCGCGCATGTTGTCCAAGAAGACCCATATCGTCATGGTCATCGACCCCCAGGCCAATCCTCTGGGGAGCGACCCCATCTCACACCAGAAAATGAAGAAAAACCTGGAGGAAATGGGGATTGTCATCGTCCTGGCCAAGAACGCCGGCGAGGAGTTCTTCGGCCCGGTGGTGGACGACTTCGTACTGTCGGCGGTCGCGCCGTCATTCGAAGCCGAGTCCATGACGCCCGACGAACGGGCCGCCATGATCGACCGGCGCCTGGACGCGGTGAACAAATTCCCCTCGCTGCCAGACACCCAGCGCCGCGTGGCGCAGCTGGACGATCTGGATCCGCCGAAGAAATGGGCCGAGGCGATCGATCCGGACATCACCACGCGGACGGTGGTTCTGCGCCTCCTCAACAGTGCCCGGTACGCCTTCCGCACCCGGGTGGAGACCGTCGAGCAGGCCGTCGCTCTGGCCAGCGCCCGCACCATCCGCGAGATCGTCACCGCCTGCCAGATCCGCCAGCTGTTTCACCGCACCACCGAGGCAACCATCGAGCAGTTCTGGCGCCATTCCCTGGCCACGGCATTCTTCGCCAAGCTGCTGTCGATGCCGGCCGACGGCGAGGCCCTGACAGCGCAGCAGCGGGCCGAACTGGACCGCTTGGGACTGGAACCTGAGCAATTGGAGGTCCTGGCGGCCACCCGCGTGTGGGAGCGGTTCGCGCTGAACCGAGCGGACGACCCCTTCACCGCGGGCATGCTCCACGACATTGGCAAGATCACCATGCTGCTGTGCCTGGAGGGGTCGCTGAGCCTGGTGTTGGCGCTGATCGAGGCCGAGGCCAGCGAGTTGGAGCCCACGGGCAGACTGTGGGCGCGCTCCGTGGTCGATATCGAGCGTTTCCTCATGAAAGACATCGACCACGAAGTCATTGGCGGCCGGTTGGCCGAGCGATGGGACCTGGACCCGGTCCTGCGGCAGGTCATCGGGCACCACCACCAGGTGCACGCCGGCTCGCCGGAGCTGGTGGCGCTGGTCGCGCTGGCGAATCAGGCCGCCAGTACCCTGTATCCCTTCCCCGCCCCCGAACAGCACCACCCGTATCCACGGCTGCTGGCACGCCTGGAGGCCGGGGTGAAGAAGAAAGCCGGCAAGAACCTCAGCGCCGCCGTGGACGCGGCCATCGACGAGGACCTCGGCGGTGACCTGGCGGATGTGCTCAGTCGCATGGAGGTACCCACGGTGCTGTGGGACCGGGTTGATACGCGCACGTTCATGAAGCTGTGCTATCTGCTCGGCCCCAAGATCCGCGCCAACGCCCTCACCTTCCTGCAGCAGACGGCCTGAGCGTTCTGGCGTCGATTCCTGGCCAGGCGGGAGACTATGGCCAATGCCGACCTGCCCATCGTCCTGCACCGAATCGGCTACCGGGAGCAGGGGACCGCGTACCACTACGGCCCGCATCGACACGACGTCCACCAGTGGTACTGTGTTCTGTACGGCACCGTTGAGATGGTGGTCGACGGTCGTGAGTTCGTGCTGGCTCCGGAGGAATCGATCCTCATCCCGCCCGGAGCGGTCCGTTCGCCGCGCTCGCGCGATCGTGCCCCTGGTTACCTGTGGGCCCACTTCACCAACCAGCGTCTGACCCTGGGTCCGATCACCAACTGCGTGCTGGCCACACCGCCCGAGCTGCAGCAGGACGTGCTCGATCTGGTCAGCGAAGTGCAGCAACCGGCCGACGCTGACGCCGACGATCTGGTCGGTGCCCTGCTGGTGAAGCTGCTCGTGGGCTTGCGCCGGTCGGCTACCCGCGCCAGTGCCTCGGCTCCGGCCCTTTCTCTGGTCAACGCCGTCCACCACCGCGAGCTGGTGCGGCAGGTGGACAGCTTCATGCGCAACAATCTGACCCGAGCGCTATCGCGGCGGCAGGTGGCCGATGCGGTGCATCTGTCGCCGGCCCACCTGGCACGGGTGTACCGCCAGGCGACCGGCCGGACGCTGGTCGAACGGCTCACCGAGCTGCGCATCGAGTACGGCAAGCACCTGTTGCTCGAGAGCACGCTCTCGGTTACCCAAGTAGGACTAAGCGTTGGGTACCGTTCCTTCAGTCACTTCTCCTCGGTGTTCAAAGCGTTGGTCGGCATTCCCCCCTCGGACTACCGTCTGTCGGGCGGACGCACCTGGCGGCGGACGCTGTAAACCCCGCCAGGCCACGGCAGAGGGCGCCAGCGGCGGACGCTGCAAACCCCGCCAGGCCTCGGCAGATGGCGCCAGCGGCGGACGCTGCAAACCCCGCCAGGCCTCGGCAGAGGGCGCCAGCGGCGGACGCTGCAAACCCCGCCAGACCTCGGCAGAGGGCGCCAGCGGCGGACGCTGCAAACCCCGCCAGACCTCGGCAGAGGGCGCCACCGGCGGACGCCCCGGCCAACCCCGCCCAACGGCGCCGCGGATCGCGGCCCTGCAACGGGCTACCATCGATGCGCAGATAGCGCATCTCTTCGGGGACGCTGTGAAGGCGGTCGGCGCGGCGTGTCGGCCGCCCGCGACCGGGCCGCACGGGACCGCGGGGCCCAACGGCGCCCCCCGTTCCAGGCCAAACAGGCACGCCAGCCGTGCCGGGAACCCGTAAGGGCCGCCTCCGGGCGGAGAGCGGCAGCGGCCCGCAGACAGGGCCACCGCCGGCCGGCGCGCGCCTGGCGGACCGTCGGCGTCGACCGCCGCGAGGCCCCCAGCCATGCGCGGATAGCGCATCAATCCGCGCTTCCCGGAGTGGCCGCTGGAGCGGGACCGGCCTAGATTGACTTTGGTACCAAGGCCCCCGTCCGGGCCGCCTGACCGTGGCCGGACGCCGCGCCGCAGGCGGGGTCCTGCCGCCTGCCCGATGCCGACATCTGCGGCTGGCCGACCTGGCCACCGCCCTCCCCCGAGAGGTAAGCGATGCAGAGCGTCTACTTGCCCGTACACATGACGGACACCGGCAAGGAGGCCGAGTACTCCCACATCTCGTACCGCCAGGAGGGTACGCCGGTGGGTACGGCCAAGGCGACGATTGCCCGCGGCCTGGTGGCCTTCGACCTGCCGGCGCGTACCCCGGCCGCAGCCCGCACGACGGCTCTGGTGTTCGAGGCCGGGGTGGCCGCCTTTGTCAAGGGCCATCGGGGTCATCCCGTCCTGAAGCCAATCCTGAAGGACCTGGCCACGGGCGGTGGTGCGCTGGACGTCGTTTTCATGAAGGAGAACGACCGCGTGGCGCGCCTCTTCCCGCCGGAACCGGCCGGCCAGCGCGCCAAGCTTTACCTCGACTGCACCTGGGCCAGCGACCCGAACGATGCCGCGCAGGCCCATTGGGCCGGCCTGGTGCTGCTGGGCACCCTCTCCATGCTCAATCCGCGCACTCCGCAGCGCACGGCCATCCACCGGGTGTTCGATCTGTACGGCCTGCTGTCCGCCGTTCAGCGCGACCAACTGCAGCGCTTCCTGCGCCAGTCCACGGCCGACTGCGGGCATGTCTTCGCCAACGCCTTCACGTCGCTGTACGACGCGCGTCTGGCCGCCGAGCAGGAACACCTGGACCTGTCCACGCTGGCCGGCGTCCCCACGGAAGCCATCCTGCGCGCCGGGCTGGCGCTGGACAGTGTGCGCTATGCCAACGATCCGGCGGCGCTGGCGACAGCGCTGACAACCCAGCGGGCGAGCCTGTCGGCGCCTACCGGCTGGCTGGAGGCAGGCGACGGCGAAGCCATCGCCTCCCAGGCTGACCGCCTCATCGAGCACCTGGAGAAGACCCTCAAGTGGCGCGACAAATGGGCCACCTGGGTGCGGTTGCAGGATCGCATAGACTTCCCCTACCCGCAGGATCACGTGTTCAGCCTGCTGGACCAGGACTACGACGACCTGGACCAGTGGCGCGCGACTATCAACACGGTGATCTCCAAGGGCTTTGACTACCTGACTGAAGGCGAGAACATCCGTCGGATCTCTGCCTGGGCCTACGAGAACAACATCCGACTGGTGTCCGGACGCCTGTCGCGCGCCTTCGGCAATCAGGCCAACCTGCTGTCGACGGCCAAGTACGTCGGCGACAAGGACAAACTGGCCCCGCTGGCGCGCAAGATCGAGAAGGCCACCCGCGATATCGGCGCGCTGCACACCGCCGCGACCCGGCTGCTGCACCTGGTGCAGGAACAGAAGCGCACGCCCTTCGCCCGCCTGGTGGGGGCCCTCAATTCCTTCGACGAGGCGCTGGTCAAGCATCAGAGCGACACAGCCAAACGCATTCTCGACGAGGCCGACAGCGCCTCGCGGCGGTTGCTGTCGCGCGGGGCGGCCGAGTTGTCGCGCGAGCGCGTGGCGGCCGCAGCGGCGTTGACCGACAGCCTGCTGGCGCTCTCCGCCCGGTTGCGGCGCCAGCTGGAGGAGTGCCCCAAGGACCCGGCCGCCTTTGTCCTGCAGATGCAGCGTCTGCACCCCGGCGAGGCCATCAACCTGGCCAACGCCAACGCCTTCCGCGAGGTCCATTCGGGCAAGGAGGACGACCTGAAGGACCTGCTACGCCAGGGCGGCGACTACATCTATAGCACCCCGGGGCTCGGGCGGGTGGCGGTGGCCGGCAGACCGACCGATGTCCACTGGATCGCCAAGGTCAATGACTGGATCGAGGCCATTCCCCTGTTCATCAAGGAACGCGTGATCAAGCGCGAAGTACAGGTGGGCGGCGAGACGGTCGAGGTAGACCAGATCCAGACCGAAGTCGACCAAGAGGCCATGGAGGCGTTCTTCCGCTTCCACGCCGAGTTCTGGGCTCTGAACCTTGAGGAGGTGATGACCTCGGAGCGTGTCGCCCTGGCCCGTGCCCTGTTGGTCGAGAGCGACCGGCGTCTGGCCGCCAAGGCCACGGCCATCCAGGCCGCGGCGCCTGAGATGGCCCCCGAGGAGGCGGTCCGCCAAGCCCTGGCGACGGCGCCCAAGATCCATCCGGCCATCGGCCCTCTGGCCGCCCTGGTGGGCGCCAGCGAAGATGCGCTGGCCGATGTCATCCACCGGTTGGTGGAGACCGAGAAGATCCCGCGGCGACAGGCTCTCCGGCGAGTCCTCTGCGAGTCGCATCGCCAGGATGCCGCCAACCTGGTGGGCCAGGCGCTGGCGGCAGCCGGGAACGGCCCCCTGCCGACGGCCGTCGAGCGCGCTTTTGCCGCTCTGCCGGAGGCGGCCCGGCAACGGGCCGCGGCGGCCACGGCCGTGGCCATGGAGCGCACGCGACCGGTTTCGTCACTGCACATTCTGACGACCGAGTCAGCCGGCATGACGGAAGGCTATGTGCAGTCCTGGATCGAAGAAGAGATGGCGTTGTTCAACGTCATCCGCACCCATGGCCTGGAGGCAGAGGTCGACGCCGAAATGGCCAGGTACCGGCACCGCATGCACGAAGTCGGACGCCGAGTGATTGCCGACCTGGGCATGGAAGTGGTGGTTGAGGAGGTGATGGCCGACCAGCGTTTCACGCCGCCGATGGCGGTGGCCACGGTGGTGGGCAGCTACCGCCCAGTGGCCGAGCAGGTTGCCCTGCTGGCCACTCTCCTGGAAGTCGGCGACGACCCCGAAGCCACGTTGGACACGGTGCCCATCCGCGACCTGACGCGGGTGGAGCAGTTCCTGCAGGAGCACCGCGAAGACCTCATCGCCGCGGCCATGCCTCAAGTGGTGACCAGCAATGGCCGCGCCTTCGAGCAACGCGTCGAATTGGTGCGCGAAGCGCGACCGGAACTGGACGAGGAACGGGCCCGTCGGGTGGTGGTCGAGAGCGAACCTGACTATCACGCCGAACTGGCCAGCGCCATGCGCTGCCTGGCGCGGCGCGAGGTATTCCGGGCCCTGACCGCCGAACGGCCGGAGCTGGATCTGGAGGCCCGCGAACGCACAGTCCTGCGGATGCATTCGCAGTTGGGGCGGTCCACGGCGCGCAAGCGCGTTATCGCCCGACACGACCTGAACGCGCTCACCATGGACCCGCGCTATTACTACCAGGCCACGGGGGGCAACAAGCGCTACAACCTGTTGTACACTCCCAGCCGGGTGAACCTGGGCCACCGCGAGCGGGACTCGGTGGTCAAGTGGCGGCAGTGGGTCGGCGGGGCCGACGCAGCAGCGGCCCAGGCCGGATTCGAGTTCTACAGCCTGGTCAATGAGGGCGGGGTGGAGGAGCAGCCGGCCCTCGCTTACGCCGAGATCCAGAAGACCTCGGAAAACGGACTGACCGTAACTCACTTCGCCGGGTCCAATGCCCTCGGCCTGCTCTGTATGGCGGTGCTCGAAGGTGACGCTCAGGACATGGGCGACCAGATGAACCTGCGCGGCGACCGCTACATCCCGCCGCCTGGCGAGGGTTACGGCGGCTACTGCGTCCCCAAGGACGGCCTGTTCCTGGCCTTCGTGCTGTCGCTCACCAATGATGTCAAACTGCGGCAGATGGGGGTGCCCGACCACCTGCACGCGGGCGTCATGCAGCTGGCCCGACAGGCCCTGCTGCATCGGAGCGACTACGAGACCGACCTGGACTGGCAGCGCTGGGCGGCGGAGAAGCTGCTGCGCTACGAGGTGCTGAACGAGTATATCGGGATCCAGGGCGACCTGCTGGTCTTCCATCTGACCAAGATCGCGCGGGCGCTGGAGAACCTGGGCCGTCCATGGCACCAGACGGCCCCGGGCGATCGCCTGATCGCCAACCTGGCGGCGGATTGGTCCGTGGAGAAGATGATCATCAACGCCGAGCAGGTGAACCGCTTCATGGTCTTCTACAAGGCCTGGAGCATCTACGACGCCTTGCGCCAGGCGCGCGACAAGTGCGCTGCCTGTCCCCAGGACACCCAGGCCCGTATCGCGCTGTCGGCCGAGTACAAACCGGTGCAGGACGTGCGTTTCTCGACCGGCCTGCGGCTGTTCGAGATCTTCGCCAAAACCGGTGACCACCTTCACTACGCCTTCGACGAGGAGGGCCAGAACCTCATCCGTCTGATGTTCGAGGGCTTTTCGCCGGATTCGGCTGACCCGATCGCGCGGCGCGCCGCCCGCCAGGTGCTGCAGACCTTCGGCATTCGCGAAGATGACGCGGGCGCGGTGGCTCGTCTGCGCCAGGCATTCCCGGGTCACCTGCCGCCCGCCGATGTCGTCGTCACCTCAGTCACCCAGTCGTCGACCAACGACATGCTCTTCTACACCAGCGACGCCCGTCTCGACGAGATCGCCGGCCGGGTCCAGGTGCAGCTGGGTGACTACGGTCTCACCGAGGAGCAGATCCGCGCCAATGCCCAGGTGTACGGCGGCGACCTGCGCCGATGGTCCGGGATCTCGCGGCTGCCTCAGTCGCAGATCGACAGCCTGTTGCAGCGTGTCGGCGGCGGCATCCACGCCCTGGTGCTCAAGCTCCGGGGCCCAGGCCGCGACTACGAGAAGGACGTGCAGGGCATCGACGTGCTGAACACGGGCATTCCGTTCCCGCAGCTCCTCGAGCTGCTGCAGGACCCCCCGAAACTGGTCGCGCTGATGCGCCAGGGCAATCCGAACAGCTCCCTGGTGATCGCCGATGGGTGCGCCGGCCGCGAGCCGCGGGCACTGACCCCCTATGACATTCAGGCGTTCTTGGCCGCCTGCGAACGGGTCGGCCGCCGCGGGACCTACGTGGGCATGGGCCTGGGCCAGCGCAATGTGGACCGCCTTGAGGAGGAGATGCGGGCCTGGCGGGGTCGGGGGCAACGCCTGCTCGAGGCGGTCACCGCGGTCGCCGGGGCGCCGGCGCGCAACCGCAGGGCAGCCATTGCCGAGGCACGCCGGGCGTATAGCGAAATCCAGCGCCTGGTAACCGATGACGACGAAGCCGGCAAGGCGCTGCGGCTGGAGGAGAAACTGCGTCGCTTCCGCAAGTGGCGTGAGCGCGACGCTTTCATCAGCCAGGCGCGGGTGAAGGTGGCGGCAGGGCTGCCGCTGGCCCAACTGGACCAGGGCACCTGGCTTGCCGGTCTGGGCGGCGCGTTCTGCCTGATGGGCGCCAACCGCAACCAGACCGAGGCTAGCCTGCAGGCCTTCGACGAGGGCGTGCAGCTCATCGCCGCCAGTGGCGAAGTGACCAGCACCGGCGCCACACCCTTCGACGCCGAGGAGGTCGGCCAGATCCGCGCCGCGCTCCTGCGGCCGGCGTACGAGCCGGACCCGGCCCGTTTCACCCAGCAGAAACTGGTCGAGAGCTCCAGCAAGGCGGTCGAGGTGGCCGCCGTTGAAGCGCTGGAGCGCCGGCGCGCGCTGCGCGTGCGGGCCGAGAAGGCCAAGGCCATGTCCGACCGCGAGGCAGGTTTCCAAGAGGTGATGCGCAGTAGTGCCGGGGCGGCTTTCGATGCCTGCCAGACCCAGGCACGAGCCAGCCTGACCGAGTTACTGCAGCGGGTGCGCGCCTTTGACAGCGCCAGCGCCACAGCCACCGAGGACCGAGCCCTGATCCACCGCGCCTTCGGCCAGTTGATCGGCCACACGCGCCTGGGCCTGGCTGATCTGGCGCAGTTGCTGGGCGATGGCCCGCGGCGGCAAACCTTCCAGCAACGCGTCGAGAAGGTGTACGCAGGGCGCGAGATCGTGCTGGAGGACTGGAAGCAACTGGCTGGCGGTTACGAAGACATTGGTGACCTGGCTCGCCTGGCGGAAGCGGCAGCGGCGGATCCGGCGCGGCTGCACCAGGTGACGCTGGCCATGGAGTTGTTCTACGCCACCTTTGCCCTGGCCCAGACGCTGCAGTTCGCCGTGGACCCGCCGGCCGAGATTGATGAGCGCGTCTTCTACAAGAACCTGACCGATTTCTTCGCCGAGACGATCAACGATCACTGGCACAACTACGCGCCGTGGATCTTTGACCGCGGCACGGCGTTCAGCCACCTCGCGGCCGAAGAGCTGTTCGCTCTGGCTGGCGAGCGCCACGCCTGGTTGTACGAGTACCTGCGCCTGGTCCTGGTCCGCTGCACGGCCCTGCGTGACCTGCCCGCGGCGGATGTGGACGCCCTGCTCGGTCGCATGGACACCGATGGGTTGGTGGCGGGCATTGGCGCCGGCGCTGACACCGAGGTGGAGCGTCGCTGGCGCGCGTACAACCAGCTGCGCGAGATCTCTTTCATCCACAGCGATGGATTTGCGACCCCGCGGGTCTTCCACGACTTCGACCCGGACCTGGTCCAGGCGGACGCGCGGGTGAATGTGGTGTTCGTCTATCCGGTCGGCCGCACCCACGTGTCGCGAGCCCTGCGCGAGGGTCCGAGCCTGAACGCCAGGCTCCAGGCCGAGGGGCGGCGCGGCGCCAACCTCATGATCACACGCCACGCCCAGGTGCACCGCTTCGCCGGCGCGGGGCGGGACCAGTTGGCGATCACCGATGCACACCTGTATGTGGATCAGCAGACGTTCACGCGGGCGCTGCAGCAGCACCAGGGACTGAGCCAAGCCGAGGCGTGCGCGGCAGTGACTGCAGCCGAGCAAGCCGGCGCGCTGACTCCCAAGGGCATCCGCCTCGCGGTCCGCTTCTCCCGCCCGGTTCCCGTGGGCTCGATGATCCCGTTCCACGGGTTGCCGGTGTACGCCTCCGGGCGCAGCGAGGATCTGGGCCTGCCGGCCACAGTCCAGTCGCTGATCTTCTCGGAGATCACCTACGACAAGTCGCTGTACCCGCAGATCTACACGCCGGAGACGGGCGTGCACCTGCCGCCCGAGATGGACTGGAACCAGTCCTTTGCCGTCGGTCGCAGCGAAGCGGAGGTCAAGCGATTGATGGCCGAGGGACACGCCGAGGGCGACTTCGCGGGCTTGAATCGCTTCGCCAAGGACTACCCGATCGTGCTCATCAAGGGCGCCGCGGAGTCCGGTGCCCGGAACCTGAAGGTCTTTGACCTTCAGGACGACGCGGGCCGCGTCGACCCGGGCGCCGTCGCCGAGGCGGTGGAGTTCCTCTACCAGGTGGCACGGCGGCAGAACGTCGTGGTCCAGACGGCGATCTTGACGTCACCCGAGTTCTGGGCCGCGCCCGAACTGATGGAGCGGTTCGTCGAGCGCCAGATCACCGAGTGGAACACGCCCGTGGTGCGCAACCGCCTGCCGCGCTCGCAGGTATACGGTTCGCTGCGCATCATCGCGTCGGCTCCCGGACCCGATCAGCCCTACAACGTCGCCTTCCCCATCAGCCTGTGCAGTCTGCAGGTGGCCACCAATGTGGGCCGGGGCGGCACGCTGGAGAAACTGCTCGACGAGTTCGTGGCCGAGGAGTTCCGCGGCCAGATACGCCCGGGTTTGGAGTCCGAGGCACCCAAGGTCATGCACGCGCTGGCGGCCTTCGCGCAGCGGTACGCAGCTCGTTTTGAGCAGTCGCGGCAGCGGCCTGTGGGTCAGGACGCGCGCGGCGTCTCCTACGCCTGGCCCCCGTACATGATGCTCGACTACCTGGTCAGCCCGGTATTCGACCGGCCCGGCCGGTTGGTTGACATCGAGCCGGTGTACGACCAGGCGGGTCGCCGCATCGGTTCAGCGCCGATTCTGCAGGACGAGCACGGACGCAGCCAGGCCCGCATCACCGGGTGGCAGTTCATCCATCTCGAGCCCAATGTTGGCGTGGGGCTGTGGGATCGGTTTAACCTGCGCGAGGAAGTGCTCGAGACCGAAGCGTCGCGCCGCGCCGGCCGGCCCTTTGACTGGGAACAGGTGGGCACCAGCGATCGGGTGGTGCTGCGCAACTTCGTCCTGGCCGGCGAGGAATACCTGGATGCGGTCCGCCAGGGTCAGTAGCGCTTCGTAACCGCGTCGCCGGGGGGCCAGCCGTTGCAGGGGTCCCCTTGATGTCGGCGCCAGCAGCAACGCAGCGGCCGGACGGTGCCCCGTTCGGCCGCTGCTGTTAACGCTGCCCCGGGCTGCTGCGAGACTCGACGCCCGGGGCGCCCCCGAGCCAGGACACTGCGATGGACCGCGAGCTCCTGCAACGCAGCCGCACCACCCTTGGCCGCCGCGCCTCGCTGACTGCCGCCGCCGTGTCGCAGTACCTGGCTGCTGCGGCGGCGAGTACGCCAGAGGTGATGACGGCCGCGGGCGACGACGCGGCGACTCGCTTCCGATCCGATCGGACGGCCCTGCTGGCTGCCGTGCTGCCCCTGCTGAGGCATGCCTGCGAGCGCCTCGTCGACGTCACCCTGGCCGCTCTGCGTCACGAGGGGTGGCTTGGCGAGGCGCCCCCACCGGCGGCATTCCGCGACCCGACGTACCAGGAGCGCGTGGTCCTCCTGGCGCTGGAGCGTTGCCTGGTCAATCCGGCGGCCCCGCCACTGCTGGTATCGCCCCAGCCCGAACCGATGGTCGAGCAAGTGACCTCGATGACCCCGCGGGTGGCCGTGGTGTTCGACCAGCCGTTGGCCGTTACCCATGAGCTCTATCCCCTGTTTACGGATCACTTCGTATCCAGCCTGAACCGCGCCCCGAGCGACCCGGCGCTGCCGGCGCTGATGGGCGTGCAGACCGACTGGTTGACCTCATCCGGCAGCACCACTCGCGCTATCGCCTTTGACGCTGACTTGGACATCTTCCTGGAGGCGCCCTTGCCGCAGCCCGTGTCGCCAGCGGCAGCGGTGTTTGTGGCCGTTTCGAGCCGCGCCCACACCCAGGCAGGGCAACAGCTCGAGGACGCCGGCGTGACATGCCTGAACCCCCATCGGGTTGCGGCTCTGGCCGACGACAAGTGGGCCTGTTTCCAGCGCTGGCACGCCGCCGGGTTGGCAACCCCGCCGACCGCGCTGCTGCCGAGCCGTGCCACGGCGGCACAGATCGAGGCTCAGGTCCGGGTCTTCCTCGCCGCGTGCCCGCCCTGGCCGGGAACGGCGGGCGGGTGGCTGGTCCAGCCCCGCCACGGCACCGAGGGCCAGGGGGTCATGGTCGTTGACGCAGGGGCCGGCGTGGAGACCCGCGTGATCGAGGCCTGGGACCAGACCCGCGGTACCGACGACGCCATCCTGCGCCCGCGGGTTGGCTCGGCGCAGTTGGCCCTCAGGGACGGGCCAGCTGCCTTCGACCTGCGACTCCACGTCGTCCACGACGGCGACAACCGGCAGGCGGAGAGTGGCTACCTGCTGGCGGCCCCGCCGGGCCAGGTCGTCACTTCGGTTGGGCGAGGGGGCCGCGCCCTGTCCATGGCCGCGCTGCGGGATGGCGGGTTGATGTGCATCGACGGCGTGGCCGTCCCCTGGGGCGCGGATGCCCTGGCAGCCGCCTGCGCTCTGGCCTGTGGTGCCAGCGCGGCCCTGGGGCCGCTGTGGCTGTGCGGCTGCGACATCAAGTTCGATAGCGGCCGTCAGGGGCTTGTGCCGAGCATTCTGGACCTGAACCCGCGTCCTGCCGGCCTGCTGTACAGCGGCTTGCTGGTCGACGACGAGGCCGGCGTCTCGGTGCGACTGTGGCCCGCGATCGCCAACCTGCTGGGCGCGCGCGGCGGCGCCACGGCGCGCTGACGACCCACCTCGACCGAAGTCTTGTCAGTCGTCCGGCACCGGGCTATACTTTGTTTTTCCCCGGCGTGCGCGCTCCCGCGCACACGCGTTCTCGCCCACCATGCGGGCCAGGCGCCCACGGACGATTCGAGGCGACGATGCGAGAGTGGGTCGATCGACTGGCAACGGCCCCTGACCTGGCGACCGCCAAACAGGCGATTGCCGACGTGGTGGCGGTGTTGCGCCTCGGCGGCGGGACCGTCGGCGAGCAGCGGCAGTTCGTCCGCCACCTGGTGCTGAACCCGGGGCTAGCCGCCGCAGCCATTCCGGTCGCGATCGATGATTTCCTTCGCCACCTCCCGGTCAGCCAGTGGGACCCGGCCTTCAGCGATGCCGTCAGCGAGGAGCTGCCGGCAGTGCTGGTTGACCTGTGCGCCGATCAATGGGACGTCGATCACCGCGAGGTCCTGCGACTGCTGCCGGGTGAAGCCCCGCGCACGGCGGCGGCGGCCATTGAGGCACTCGGGCTCTGGCTGGAGGGTCTGCAAGGTTCAGCGCGATGCCTGCGCGGGATGAGGGCGGCGCGGGTCCTGGTCGACTTGTATCGGGTGACCGCCACGGACGAACGGACCTGGCGACGGCGCCCCCTGCCGGCGTGCTGTATCGACAGCGAACGCATTGCCGAGCTGAAGGCCCAAGGGCAGGTAAGCGAACTGCCCGAGGCGTACGAAGCCCGGATCAACCAGCTCCAGCGGATCGACCTGCGGCGCAGCCTGGCCGCTCTGGGTGACGCCAGCACCGCGCCCGCGCCCATGCACGAAGACGACTATGGCCGGACCTTCGTCATGGTGGCGCCGCTGCGGTTGGGCATCTCGAGTGCCAACGCCTCAGACAACCACCTGCGCAGCAAGGAACGCGGCGCCAAGACGCTCAACGCTGGCATCGCCCTGCAGGCAGATGCCACCTCGCCGTGCGCGCCCCCGCTGCGGGTCACCGTGCGGCGGCTGGCCGAGCCCAAGCTCACGCTGCGGGCCCTGTCAATGGATTTCCAGGCCGAGTTCGAGGCCACGGTCAAGGGCGATGCCGCGGCCCAGTCCGGGTTGTTCTTCGCCTATCGGCGCGGCGGCGACGAAGCTCTGCGACTGGCCAAGCAGGCCCTGGTGCACACCGGCATTGTGCGCGACGGCTCCAGCGATGTACTCAGCGATATTGCCGCTTTCACCGGCGGCGGTGGTCTGGAGATAACGACCCAGAGCCAGGTGTTGCAGGGGTCGGGATTGGGGACGAGCAGCATTCTGGCCGCGACGATCCTCAAAGCCCTGTACCGGTTGAACCGCAACCCCTGGGGCGATACGGGGAATGAATACCCCGCGTTGTACGACCAGAGCCTGCTGCTGGAGCAGAGCATTGGCCTGAACAGCGGTTGGCAGGACGCCCGGGGAGCCTGCGGCGGACCTGGCGCAGTCAAGAATTTCGTAGCCGCACCCACCGAGGCCCTGCCGGCGCCCGAGCGTGTTTTCCTGACTTCAGTAGACGAAGATCGGTTCACCGAGCACGTGGTGCTGTTCGACACCGGCGTGGCCCGGGCCGCCACGCGCGGCCTCAACGTGGTGTTGGACGCGTACCTCACCCGCGACTGGCAGCGCTTCCCTGCCATCGGCGAGTCGTGGACCATCCACGACGAGATGGTGGCGGCCCTGGAGGCGGGCGACTACAGCTCCCTGGGACGCCTGGCCACGCGCTACTGGCATCTTCGCTGCGTCCTTGACCCCGGCGCCACCAATCCGGCGCTGCAACGCATGTTCGAGGGCGCCGACCTGCGCGCGGTCAGCGAGGGTGGGCTGATAACCGGTGCCGGCGGCGGGGGGTTCGCCCTGTTGGTGGCCAGGGCCGGCCAGGCCGATGAGCTGCGCGCCCGCCTGGGGCGCCTGCGGCAGGAGCCAGCGTACGCGCGCAGCCGGGTCGTAACGTACCGGCTGGACCGGTTGGGTATCCGCCTGGCGGATTGACGCCGTGGCCCCTCCGGCAGGCAGTGAACTGCCCGAACCCAACGCCACCCGGCGGTCTTGGCGCGAGGAACTGGTGGTCGACGGGTACAACGTGGCGCATGCGGCGCCGCACCTGTGGCCCGGTGACCGAGACGACCTGGAGGGCGTCCGGCGCGCCTTGGCCGAGGTGCTGGCGGCCTGGGTGCAACGGCACGGCGGGTCGGTGATGCTGGTCTTCGACGGCGCCCTGGGGACGGCCCGCCGCCTCACCCGCACTGCCGGCGTGGAAGTGGTGTTCTCACGGCCGCCGGACAAGGCGGACGACCTGATCAAGCGGGAGCTGCAGCTGGCCCACGGTAGTCGCCGGGTCCGGCTGGTGTCTTCGGATCGGGAGTTGCAGCGCTGGGCGCAGCGCCATCGCCTGCGCGTCACCGGAGCCGTTGAATTCGTTGACGAACTGGAGACGCCGCCGCGGCCGGTGAGAGCGCCGGTGGTGCCGCGCGAACTCGACCCCAATCTGGCCCTGGCTGCCGGCGAGGTCGACGAGTGGGCGCGCCTGTTTGCTGAAGCCGCCGCGAAGAAGAAGGGCCACCGAGGTGTCTGAATGCTGGGTGCCCCATGCTGGACCACCGGTCGGCCGCCGCCGGTACCCAGGCCGCGCCACGGGCGTCATCCCTAACCTGTGTAAGGAGTGCGTCCATGTTGATGCAGGACAAAGTCAGTCTAGTCACGGGCGTGGCGAACCACCGAAGCATCGCTTGGTCCATTGCCCGCGCCCTGGATCGCGAAGGCAGCCGCCTGGCCATCAGCTACCTGGGCGAACGGGAACGCGAGGGTATCGACCGCATCGTGGGCGAACTCAGTCGCCCGCCCCTCCTGGTGCCATGTGACGTCACGCGCAGCGAATCGGTCGACGAGACACTGGCCGCGGTGGGGAACGAGTTCGGGCGTCTCGACAGTCTGGTCCACGCCATCGCCTTCGCCCGGCGCGAGGACCTGGAAGGGCGATACACGGACACTTCGCGCGATGGGTACCATCTGGCTCTGGATGTCAGCGCCTACTCGCTGAACGCCCTGGTGCGGGCGGCTGAACCGCTGATGATCGACGGCGGCGGCATCGTGGCCCTGACCTTCCTCGGCAGCGAACGGGCGTGCCGCAACTACAACGTCATGGGCGTCGCCAAGGCCGCGCTGGAGTCCGGCATTCGCTACCTGGCCAGCGAACTGGGGGCCAAGGGCATCCGCGTCAACGGCCTGTCGGCGGGCCCGGTGCGCACCCTGGCCGCGCGGGGCATAAAGGACTTCCCGGCCATGCTACGCGCCCACGAGGAACGCGCCGCCCTGCGGCGCAATCTCACCGTTGAGGAGGTGGCCAATGCCGCCCTGTTCCTGTGCAGCCCGTGGAGTTCGGGCATCACAGGTGAGATCATATACGTGGACGGTGGGTACCGCATGATGGGCGGTTGAGGCCCGTCGCCCGGGCCAATTCCTGCCAAGCCAGGGCCAGGATGGGGGTCTGGCGGCATCGCCAGACCCCCGTCACCAAGGCTCGACCAGCCGTTTCAGCGCTCGACGAAGAGCTTCACACTGCGCCAGACGCCGCCGAACTCGATCCGCGTCCGGGTCCGCAGCGAGAAGGCATTTGACGAGTTGCTCTTCACCATCCCGGTGATGTCGACCAGCAGGGGCTTACCGCCAGCCACCGCCGTGACGCGCCCGGCCTCCACGGCCTGCCCGTTGACCCACAGCCACAGATCCTCGTCGACGCATTCAAACGCCAGGTACACGCGTTTGCCGAACGGCAGATGGGGCACATCCCAACGCAGGCGGTACCATCCCCCGGGTTCGTATTTGTAGCCGCTGGTCTCCCAGAACTCCAGCCCCGTCAGCACCTGCCGCCACCCCTTGCTGTCGTCGTACTCAGGGGCGTACCACTTCTGCTCGAAACCCACCTCGCGCGCGTCCGGACGCCACGTCCATCGGCGGGGCAACTCCGCCAGTTGCCGGTACTGCCCGGCCAGGGCCGTCGCCATGTCCTCGCCGCTGTACCCGCCCAGATGCAGCGGCGCAGCGACCCCGGCCGGCGGGCTAGCCGGCGTCGAGGCCGGTGGGTCAAGGTGCGGTTGGCGAGCGCCACGCAAGGCCTCCAGGTACGGCCAGGGCACATTCCGGCCGGTCAGCAGGCTGCCACGCTCGAACCACACCCACACGTACTGATCCGTGTAGCGCAGCGCCTGGTGGAGCGAATACTGGAACTCCTCAGGGTTGAAGTAGTTGTTGGCAAAGTCGCCGGCGTCCCAGCCCAGGGGCCACCCGTGGCAGTCCATCCATAAACCGAAGCCTGCCTGGTGGATGGCACCAAAGCGCGCCGGGTCCGGACTGGTTTGCTGCATCTGCTCCTTCATCAGTTGGCGAGCGGCCCGGAAACTGGCCTCGGTCTTGAAGCCGTAAGACTGCTCGTACCCATCGATAATCCGACATGCGGGACCGGATTCATCGATCATGCCATCGATGAAGTCGGGCACGAAGGCGTAGGGCATGGTCCGGTGCCGGGCCGCACCGTTGGCCGCATAACCGAAGAACCACAGCATGTGGATGTCCGGGTACACCTCGTTGATTGCACGCATGACCTCGCGACCCCGCTGCCGGGCTTTGGCGGCGTACTGGTCCGGGCTGTAGGTGGCTGAGCTGTCGACGCGCAACCAGGCGAAGGCACCCACGGCTGTGTCGTACTGCTCAGTGTCGACAAAAAGGCCCCGGTACCCCCCCTCCTTGGCCAGGCGCGCGGCGGTACGCCAGTTGTCGACCACGACCTGGTAGTCGGTGGCAAAGAAATCGACCGGGCGCACATTGGCCGCCGACGCCAGCCAGACCCAGAGGAAGTTGTCCTTGAAGCGCGTGAAGCGCGTGGCCTTCAGGTCGGCGATGGCTTCGGCGTAGTCGTCGAAACGGATGGGCACCGGGTCCATGACGCGCAACTGCACCGGCTGCACCTTGCCGTCGACCCGCTGGTACACATTGATGCAGATACCGTCGAGAGGCACCTGCTCCATCTGCGTCACCTCGCGCCTGACCCGGTCGGCCGTGGGAATGTCGGCCCCACCGGAGATGACCTTCTTGCCGGGTCCGAGCTGCTGCGCGCCGACGGCGACGCCGGCCAGCAGCAGCAGCGTTGGCCACAGCGGCCATTTCACCTTCGTCAACATTGCCTGCCTCCCCGTTTGGTGCCGGCTTCGGCGTGCCACGCCGGGTTGACGACACGCCGCCGGCGGCGCAAGTGTAGGCAGCGCCACGGGCGCCGGCAAGCCGAAACGGCCCCGTCGGCAAGCCGTTGTCAGCCTTGTCGCCCGGCGGCCAGCGGCCTATTTTCTGTTGCCTGTACCTCCAGGGCGACGGCCCGCCCACCCTCCCCCCGCAAGCAGGAGTGCAGCCGATGGCGCACGTGCACCTCATCCGCCACAATCCCGGCGCCGTGTTCTCCCAAACGTCGGAGGCCGTGCTGGTCGGTGACGACGGCCGGGTCATCCGCCTGGTCGAGCCCAGCGGCAACGTCGGCACGCAGTTCCCGGCGGATGTGGGCTCCCAGTGGTTCGGCACCATCGAGAACCTGCGCGCCGGACTGGCGCTCGGCGGCGCCACTTGGTCAGACGTGTACAAGACCGACGTGCTGTGGACCACCCCCTCGCTGGACCGCGAGGTGTGCGACCGCCGCAAGAATGACTTCAACGCCGTGTACGGCCCGATGATCAACGCGGTGACCGGCGGCCCGCTGCGCTCCAACCGCATGGCGCGGTTCACCCATGCAGCCGGCTACCCTGACCCCAAGGCCCTGTTCGAGGTGCAGATCAAGGCAGCGCGGGGCGACCGTGTCAGCGTCGGCAATGGTCGGGTTGACTACGGCACGTGGGTAGATCATCAACCCTCCGGCGCCTCCGTGATGCACCAGCAGGACGGCAAGACAGTCACTACGCTGGGGCCGGATCTAGCGGCCGAAATGCTCTTTGTGCTGGAAGAGCAGTATGCCAAACCCTTTGCCCGAGAGGGGATCGATTTCCGTCGCCAGACCGCCTGGATGGAGATTCTGGTGGGCGTGGACGACGCCCCGGAGCAGGCTTGGGAACGCATCGAGATCGTCCGCCGCGTGTTCGCCGAATACTTCGGCGACGACCGGCCGGCGGGGCTCATTTACCCCGTATCGCGCATTCCCAACCTGGACGGCATTGTGGAACCCCAACCGCGCGTGGTCGCGGGCGATGTGCGGCTGACCCGGTCGGGGGCCGTGGTCGATGGCTTCAGCACCTGGACCGCATTGGACTACCAGGGAATCCGCGAGCTCATGGTCAGTGCGGTGGCCGGCGACGATGCCGGTCAGGTGCTCGCTGCCATTGACGCCCAGGTAAGAGAAGCCGGCGGCCGCGGCTTGCGCGAAGACGGCGTGTTCAACAACGCCTACGTCGTGGCTGCCGATGCCAGCGCCGAAGGGCGCGCCGGCTTGGCCCCGTTCAACAAGGCTTTCGCCGGCTTCTACGCCGGTGCGGCGCCGGCCGGCCGAACGGCGCAGTTCATGGGCGGTATCCAGCGTCCGGGGGTCGCCTGCGGCATCTCCAGTCGCGCCCTGTTCACGCCGTGAAGCCAGCCACGCTGACTCAGGCCAGCGTCGCCTGACGCATGGACGACACGATCGAGGCCGCAGCGCTGTGGGCAGCCATCGTGCGGTCGGGCACGACCCACTTGGTGGGCGTGCCCGACAACGGCTCCCGAGGCCTGTTCGCCGCCGCGTGGCAGGACCGGCGCGTCGATGTGGTCCTGGTGACGCGGGAGGGGGAGGCCATGGCGCTGGCGGCGGGCCTGCACGTCGGTGGTGCCCGTCCGATGCTGTTGCTGCAGAACACCGGGCTGCTGGAAGCGGGCGATGCGTTCCGCGGCACGCTCTACAACATGGGCATCCCGGTCGTGATGATCGTGGGGTACCGCGGGTACAGCTCGCTGGAACCAGGCGCCGAGCGGGTCGACACGGCGGCGAGTTTCTGCGAACCGACGCTCCGAGCCTGGAACATCCCCTACTACATGCTCCGTTCCGGACGCGACTGCGGTCTGCTGGCCACGGCGGCGCAGAGCGCCCTGCAGGCTTCACTGCCGGCGGCCGTCCTCTACCCGGGTGAGTTGCGGTAGATGCTGGATAAATACCTGTGCCTGGAGAAGCTGGCGCGCCACCGGCGCGACCAGGTGGTCGTCTCGACCATGAGCGTGGCGTCGCCCTGGGCCAGGCAGTCCGATGGCCCGCTGGACTTCGCCATGGTGGAGAGTTCCATGGGCCAGGCGCCGGCTTTCGGATTGGGTCTGGCCCTCGCCCGTCCCGAACGCCGGGTGATCGTCCTCAATGGCGACGGCAGCATGCTGATGTCGCTCGGGTCGCTGGTCACCCTGAGCCAGCGCCCCGACGCGAACCTGGGCCTCGTCATCGTCGCCAACGGCACCTATGAGGTCACGGGCAACCAGCCCATCCCGGGATCTGGCCAGGTTGACTTCGGCACCCTGGCCCGCGGCGCGGGTTGCGCCAACGTGGCCAGGGTCAGCGACAACGACGCGTTCGACGCGGCCCTGCCGCGGTTGCTGTCCGGACCTGGACTATGCGTGCAGGTCTGGCAGGTCGAGCCAGCCAATGAGCCGGTGCCGCGTCCTGTTTATTACATCCGCGAAAGAACCCGAAGACTGCGCGCCGCCGTGAACCCCGCGCCATGAGCTCGGGTCCCGGCATGGCGCGCATTGGCTAACCAAGCAGGCCCGGCGATGCAGCTTCCCGAGATGGTTCCGGTGCGCCAGCACTTTGCTGCCGACGTGGTACACGACCCTGTCGCTGAGGTCCGCAGGTTGCTGGCCTCCGCCGACCTGGGGGCAGCGATACGCGCGGGCGACCGCATCGCCGTAGCCGCCGGCAGCCGCGGTATTGCGCATATTGCCGCCATCACAGCCGCCGTCGTCGCAGCCATCCGGGAGGCCGGGGGGCGCCCCTTCGTGTTGCCGGCCATGGGCAGCCACGGCGGCGCGAATCCCGACGGCCAGCGGCAGGTTCTGGCCGGCTATGGCATCACCGAGACCACGGTGGGTGCGCCCGTAGAGGCGACCATGGACGTCGTCCAAGTGGGGTCGCTGGAGGACGGGACGCCGGTACTGCTGAACCGGCTGGCTCTGGAGGCCGACGGCGTCGTGCTCGTCAACCGGATCAAACCGCACACGTCCTTCCGCGGGCAGTACGAGAGCGGCCTGATGAAGATGATGACCATCGGGCTGGGAAGCCACCGCGGCGCCACCATGGCGCACGCGGGCGGCGCCGACCGCCTGGCGCGGTTGATTCCGGCCTGGGGCAAAGTCATTCTGGACCGGGCGCCCATCCTCCTGGGCGTGGCGCTGATCGAGAATGCCTACGAGCAGACCGCGCGCGTCGTGGTCCTCAAGCCGCAGGAATTCGCCGAACAGGAGCCGCTGCTCCTGCAGGAAGCACGACAAGCCATGCCCCGCTTGCTGGTGCACGGCATCGACCTGCTGATCGTCGAAGAGATGGGCAAGGACATCTCGGGTACGGGCATGGACACCAACGTCATTGGCCGCATGATGCTGCCCGGCGTGCCCGAGCCCACGGAACCGGGCATTGCCCGCATCGTCGTGTTGGACCTGACAGACCGAACGCACGGCAATGCCAACGGCGTCGGACTGGCGGACATAGTCACGCGCCGCCTGTTCGAGCGCATTGACCTGCAGGCAACCTACGCCAATGTGTTCACCACGACCTTCCTGAACCGGGCCCACATACCGGTAATCATGGGGAGCGACCGGGACGCGATCGAGGGGGCACTCCGCGTGCAGCACCTCGAGGACACTGCGGCAGCGCGCATCGTGCGCATTGCCAGCACCCTGGAACTGGCGCATATCGAGGTGTCCGCCCCGCTGTACGCGTGCTTCGGCCAACGCCCTGATCTGGAGGCCACAGCCGGGCCGAGGCCCTTCCGTTTCGACACGGATGGGCGCTTGGAGCGCCTTTCCAAGGAGCGCTGAGCGAGCGGGGCGGGCCGGAGTCAGGGCCAGGGGGTGGCCCGTCCGCAAGGCAGTGGCTTCAGAGTTCCTTGCGGTAGCGCTGAGCCGGAATGCGGAGCTGGTCGCGGTACTTGGCCACGGTACGGCGGGCGATCTGCAACCCATCGGAGCTGAGGATGTCGCCGATCTCCTGGTCGCTCAGGGGATTGGCCTTGTCCTCATCGCTGACGAGCTGCTGTATCCGCTCCTTGACGCTACGGGCCGAAACGTCTTCGCCATCGTCGCGGCTCACTTTGCTGTCAAAGAAGTACTTGAGCTCGTACACGCCATGGGGCGTCTGCATGTACTTGCCGTTGCTCACCCGGCTGATGGTCGAGACATGCATGCCGACGGCATCGGCCACGTCCTGCAGGACCATCGGGCGGAGGTGTGCCGGCCCGTGCTCAAAGAAGCCCATCTGGGCCCGTACGAGGTAGTTGGCCACTTTGAGCATGGTGGCGCGACGCTGGTGGATGGCATTGATGAGCCAGCGGGCGTCGTTCAGCTTGCGTGAGACATACGTCTGCACCTCATCGCGGCCATTGCGCCGCGAGTCCTTGAGCAGACGGGTGTAATCCGTATTGATCCGGAGCGACGGCAGCGAACCGTCGGTCAACGATACGACCCACTCGTCGCCCACCTTCTCGACGATCAGGTCGGGCGTGATATAGGTCACGTCCATGTTCAGCGTCAGCAGACCGTTGTAGTCGCTGGCGCTGGAGGACCCCGGGTGTGGCTGCAGGCTCTGGATGACTTCGATGGCCTCGCGCAACTGCTCCGCACTGACTTCCAGAGCGCGCGTGATGCGTCCGTACCGCCGTTTGGTCAGGTCCTCCATGTGTGCGCGCACCACCTGCAGGGCCAGTGCCACGGCAGGCCCTTCGCGCTGCCGCAGCTGTATCATCAGGCATTCCTGCAGGTCACGCGCTGCCACCCCCGGAGGGTCGAAACCCTGTACGACTGTCAGGACGCGGGCCACCTCTTCGGCTGACGCCTCCAGCACGGCCGCGATATCTTCCACCGAACAGGCCAGGTAGCCCTTTTCATCGAGGCTGCCGATGATGGCCTCGGCGATCTGCCGGTCATCGCCTTCAAGGTCAGACAGCGACAGCTGCTCCTGCAGGAGCTGAACCAACGGCGGGATGGTGGTGATCCGGTTCTCCTGCGGCTCGCGGTCCACCTCCCAGTTGGGGTCGTATTCGCTGCGCTCCGTGTTGTAGGCCCCCTGGTCGAACTGTTCATCGAGCAGGGCGTCCCAGTTCACCTCGTCGGCTTCCTTGGGCAACTCCTGCTCTTCTTTGAGCGCCTCCTCAACCGGTTTCTCCTCTTCGCGCTCCTCGTCGAGTTCAAGAGACTCCTCGAGCAGCGGGTTGAGTTCGAGCTGCTGACGCACCTCCAGTTCCAGTTCCAGCGTCGACATCTGCAGCAGCTGCAGCGACTGAATCAGCTGCGGAGCCATTTTCTGCTGCAGACTGAGGTTCTGGGAGAGGCGCAGCATGGGCACCCGACATACTATGTAAGTAACACGCAGACAATGATTTTGGGCGATATGAGCAAGGCGCGAAGTCAATTATACGGCGAGGTGAGGCTTAAGTCAAGCAGATTGCGTGCCATCCATTGCCTCAAAGCGGAACCGGTCGCCCAGATAGGCATGGCGAACCTGCGGATCACGGGTCAATGCCGAGGCGTCACCGGAGGTGAGAATGCGGCCGTCCACCAGGATGTAGGACCGGTCGGTGATCTCGAGCATCTCGCGCACGTTGTGGTCGGTGATCAACACCCCGAGCCCCTGGTCGCGCAGTCGCCCCACGATGCGGTGCAGGTCCTCAACGGTGCGCGGATCGATGCCGGCAAAAGGCTCGTCCAGCAGCATGTAGCGGGGTTCCAGGGCCAACGCCCGCGCGATCTCAACCCGGCGCGTCTCGCCGCCGGACAGCGTATCGGCACGCTGCTGCTGGCGGGGGACCAGGTCGAGCTGCTGAAGCAGTTCGGTGGTGCGTGCCTCCAGGGCTGCTCCCTTGACGCCCCTGATCTGCAGCACGGCCCGGATATTGTCCGCCACTGACAGCCCGCGGAACACCGACGGCTCCTGCGGCAGGAAACCGATCCCCTGCCGGGCCCGCCGGTACATGGCCATCTGAGTCAGTTCAATATCGTCCAGAAAGATGCGCCCGGCGTCGGGGCGGACGAAGCCGACGATGGCATAGAAGGTGGTCGTCTTGCCGGCGCCGTTGGGGCCCAGGAGGCCCACCACTTCGCCGGGTTCCACGCACAGATCGACGCCGCAGACCACGGCCCGACGACCGTAGCGCTTCTGCAGGTTCTCGGTACGCAGGGACATGCCGACCTCAACCGCGTTTCAGGGGGGGAAGTAGCTACCCTCGACGCCGGGTCCCATCTGGATGCGCTCGACGGCGCCGGCCCGGAAGTGCACCTGCATCGACTGCCCCTCAGTGCGGTTGGCCGTCCCGGCGGTGTCGGCATCACCCGCGCTCCACGAAACCAGTTCCGCCTTGCCGTCCAGGCGGGCCGAGGCCAGGTCATCGCCAGAGAAATCCAGAGCCGCGCGATCGCCGCCGAAGCGGACCACCTGATCGCCGTCGGTGCGTCGGTGCAGCACTCGCGCGTCGCCCACCAGCACGACGCGGGCCAGGCGGCCGTCGCGAAAGGTGCCGGTGCCGGCGCGCCCCTGCACCCAACTGACGCGCCCGGCGGCCGGCTCGACTGTACCCGAGACCGCGGCCGGGAAAACCAGTGAGTCGGGTCGGTCGTTGTGCAGCCACACCACCATGGTGTCAGCCTCGGTCCGGTGGCTCAACCCCCCATCCGGGCGCTGCTGCTGGGCTACCACCGCGCCCGCCAGGACCAGGGTCTGCGTCGAGTCGTCGTAAATCCCCCGCGCCGCCCGCACCGACCAGTCGCCCACATCGACGGTGAAGTCGCCAACACCCGTCAGCTGCCGGGCCGCAGGGCCCAGTTTGAGGGCTCGGGCGCCGACCCTGAGGGCCGCACCATCGGGCCCGTGCCGCTCCAGACGGGGTTGGCCGGACAGGATCAACTCATCAGCGCCGGGCCGGCGGCGCAGCGAATCAGCCCGCACGATGCCCCGCATGCGGTCAGAGGTAACGCTGACGGCGCCGGTCGCGGCCAGGCTGTCACCATTGGTCGAGGCGGTCAGGCCGGCGGCCTGAAGGCGGCAGTCACGAGCGACATAAGTCACGCCGCCGCGGGCCTGCCAGTTGGCGTCGGCGCCGCGGGCCAGGACCGGTGCCGCCAACCACTGTGCAGCCCGACGCCACTCGGCCGGGCGCCCGACGGCCGTCAAGACGCCGGCCGGTCCACGACTGCTGATCTCGTCGGCAGTTACGATGCTCGCCGTATCACCCTGGTCAGCGGTCAGGCGAACGGCCCCGCGGGCCACCCAGGCACGGTCACGCAGCGAGCACTCGGCCTCCTGGGCGGCCAGAGCGCGGCCACTGTCGGCCCCGGTTACGCCGTCAAAGAGAAGCAGCACGCCACGCCCTTGATCCAGGACGCCACGCCCGGCGGCCAAACGCAGCGTCCCCTGCTCCACCTCCAGGCTGTCGTACTCGACCTGGGCCACACTCCCGCGCTGCCCGACAGCGCGCCGGGCGTGGAGGCGGGCGGTCTCTGCCCGACCGGTGTCCCGCCAGGACGACGAAAGCCGCGCCAACGACCACCGGCCGCCGTCGAGCAGGGCCCAGAGTGAATCGCCCAGATTGGTGCTGCTGGGGAAGCGCAGAGCGCAGCGGCCAGGCACCCGCAGACAACGGGCGTCGGCATCGCAGATGAGGCTGTCAGCTTCAATCGCGAGCGTGTCAGCCATGGTGACTGACACGCTGTCGGCAAGCGACAGCAGGCTGCCATTGCCGCGCAGGCACAGGCGCCGGGCGGCCGCCCGCGCTAGCGGCTCCCCCAGGCTGTCCGCGTACGCGACCGTGACCCCGCTGTCGCCTTGAACCGTCCACTCGGTGAGCCACTCGCGCACATAGCCAGCCGTGACCACGGCATTCAGGCCGGGACGAGCGATCTCCAGGCGCACGCCCCACGACTCGCGGTCGGCGGGCGGCACAGGTGGATCGGCTTCGTGGGGCGCCGTCTGACACTGCCAGTTGGCCAACAGGAGCGCACACGCAGTCAGCGGCAGCGGGGAACGACACCATCGCCACAGGAGGCGCAGGGGCTGGGCCGTCATTGCACCTCGCACCGCGTCACGCCCCGGGCCAGGAGCATCGCGGCCCCGGCCCCGGAGCGCGGTGCCCCTGACAGGCGACGGGCCGCGGACCCCTCACGGGCGCCGCAGGCACCCGCTCCGACCAGAGCACTGGCGATGGCGGGCCACGGCGACCCGGGTCAAGCCTGCGAGCCGCGCTGCCGGAAGCGAGCCAGGGCGGCCTCGACGAATCCCAGGAACAGCGGGGCCGGGTTGTCCATGCGCGACTTGAACTCAGGGTGAGCCTGGGTGGCCAGGAAGAACGGGTGGTCGGGCAGCTCAATGAACTCCATCAACCGCGTGCCGTCCACCCGTCGATGGAAACCGGAAAAGACCAGCCCTTCATCCTCAAGCACTTCGACGAACCGACTGGAAATTTCGTAGCGATGGCGATGCCGCTCGAGCACAACCCGGTCGCGATCCAGCATGACCTGCCCGACCCGGAACGCCTGGTCCGGATTGGCCAGCAGTTGGCGAATGCGCACGGCGTCCTCTTCCAGGCGCCCGGAACGTTCGTACAGCGACAGCGTACGGGTATCCCGCTTCAGCACCGCGGCGTACGCGCCCAGGCGCATGCTGCCCCCGAAGCGACGTTCCTGGAGTACGCTGCGCTGGGTTTCCTGAGCACAGACCACCTGCCAGTCTGACTCAGCACAAAATTCCTCTGAGGTGGCCTCGTGCAGGCCAATGACGTTCCGGGCGTACTCGATAACGGCCAGCTGCAGGCCGTAGCAGAGCCCCAGAAACGGCACGCCGTGCTGCCGTGCGTAGGCGATGGCCGCGATGACGCCCTCGGCGCCGCCGCTGCCGAACGCCCCGGGTACGACCACGCCGTCGTAGTCCTCCAACGCCGCCAGCGGCAGATCGCCGGCTTCGAATCGGCGGCCGTCGATCCAGGTGATGGTTACGCCGCAGTCATCGGCCACGCCGGCGTGCATCAGGGACTGGTTGACCGAGATGTACGAATCCGTGAGCTGGAAGTCGCCGATCTCAACGTACTTCCCCACCATGGCCACGTTAAGCCGCTGCCCTGGTTCACGGCTGCGGCGCACCAGCTGCTCCCAGTGGTTCCAGTCAGGCTGCCGCCGCACCTGCAGGCCCAGTTTGCGCATGACCTTGACCCCCATCTGCTCCTGCTCGAGGGCCAACGGTATGTCGTACACGGTCTGCATATCAGGTTCGGAGATGATGTGGTCGATGGGAACATTGGCGCCCACCTGGATCTTGCGCTTGCGTACCTCGTCGATGCCCTGCTCCGAACGGCAGACGATGAAGTCCGGGAAGATCCCATGCTCGCTGAGCATGCGGATGGCCTGCTGCGTCGGCTTGGTCTTCATCTCGCCCACATGCGGGGGCACGGGCAGGTACGTGATCAGCACGTGGACGAAGCGATCCTCGCCGAGATCGCGCGCCAGCGCTTTGATGGCAAACAGGAAGATCTCGTTCTCGTAGTCGCCTACTGTCCCGCCGACCTCGATCAGAGCGACATCGTACCCATCGGCGGCTTCGCGCAGACGGCGCGTGATCTCATCGGTGATGTGAGGGATCGGTTGGACAGTCTGGCCGAGGTACTCGCCGCGCCTTTCGCGCTCGATCACCGTGGAGTAGATCTGGCCGGTGGTCAGGTTATTGCTGCGCGGCAGGTCAAGGCCCAGGAACCGCTCGTAGTTGCCCAGGTCCTGATCGATCTCGCCGCCGTCGTCCGTGACCCACACCTCGCCGTGCTCAGTGGGCCTGAGGGTTCCGGCATCGTAGTTGATGTACGGGTCGATCTTGACGGCGGTGGTCGAGTAACCGTACTGCTGGAGTATCTTGCCCAGCGACGCCGTGGTCAGCCCCTTGCCCACACCGCTCATCACCCCGCCCGTTACCACTACATAACGCGGCCCTGCATCGCCGTCTGTCACGATCCCACTCCGTATGCTTCGGGTCAGCGCCAGCTCGAGGGCCGCCCGCTGATGCAGCGGGGGCTAATCGGAGGCAGACGGCGCCGGCGGGTTCGCCGGCACCGCGGTCAGTCGAGGATCCGGGGGACGCGGAAGTATCCTTCCTCGTGCCTGGGCGCCCCGTCCACCAGGGAGGCAGCGTCCGGGAAAAGGACCGGCTCGTCGTCGCGCAGTCGGTGGGCCAGGGGGACGACGCTGGCCGTCGGCTCGACGTTTTCGGTGTCGAGTTCGGCAAGCCGCGCCATGTAAGCCAGTATCCGGTTCAGCTCACCGACCAGCCGCTCCTCTTCCGGGGCGCTGAACGAGAGCCGCGCCAGGCGCGCTACGGCGCGAACGTCATCAACGGTGACTGCCATACGCCGCCTACCCCGCAGTCTGGCACGTATCCGGGCCCATCGCCCTGCAAAACGGTAAATATGCGGGCGGCCGGAAACGAAAGCAAGGCAGGCGCTCAGGGTCGCCGCCGGGGCCGGCGGGCGGCAGGGCGAGGCCCGCCACCGTGCCGGCCCGGCCCGGGCAGACCCGGCGACGGCAGCCGTTGGGTCCGACGGCTCACCCCCGGGCCAGCAGGGCGCGGGCCGTAGCGCGGCTATCGCTGAAGGTCACCTCAGTCGCCGGGCAACGTGCCACCAGACGGGCCAGCGCGTCGATGTGGGCCGCGCTCCAGTGCTGCCCGTTAAGCGCCTGGTCCAGCAGGCGACGCGCCGCCTCAGCAGGGCCCACGTGCCGCCACCTCGGGCAGCGGTCGGGCGCCAGTCGCGGGAACACCAGGCGCACTGCGGGGGCCTCGGCCGGTGGCGAGGGTCTGAGGTCGGCGGGCGACAGGTACGCGTGCTCAGCGGCGCGCTGCCACGGCGAGGCCGGCGGCGGCAGCGCACCGGCCAATGCCCGGGCCGTGCCGTGGCGCACCAGCAGGTCGCGCGGGAAGGGCACGGCAGCCAGCGTGCGGGGGTCGATCAGGGCCACTTCATCGGTCAGCACGGCCGCTCCGGCAGCGTACAGGGCCAGCGTCAGCGACGTCTTGCCCGCCTCCGGGGGACCGGGCAGCAGCCAGGCTCGCCCGCGGCATACTACCGCCCCGGCGTGGAACTGCAGGTACGCGTCAAGACGAGCCAGGCAGGCTTCGGTAAGAGCCCACTCGATCGCCCGGAACGCGCCGGGCAGATCGGCTGCCGCGCAGAGGTCCCCGCCGGCGCCCCGGAGAGTGTAGCCGCCGGGGCCCCTACCCAAGGCGAAGCGGTCGCCCTCGCGGGTGGCAGGGGCCCGGGCGCCGCGAAACAGACTCGCGGCTAGCTCCTCCAACTCAGCCCCTTGGCCGCAGAGGCTGAAATCGTACGTGCCCACCCGGAAGGCGTAGGACCACGGCCGGTACGCCGGGCCCCGGGCTGGCTTCTCCGTCACGCCGCCGATGGTGCGCCTCAGGCGGCGACGCGATCGCTGGCCGGGGTCTGCAAGCGCTGCAGTTCCGCCCGGGCGCTCTCGATGTCGTCGCGCAGCCACATTCGCCGCGAGGTAGCCTGCCGCCGCAGCCGTTCCAGTCGGGTACACTCCTCGCGCAGATGGCTGAGTTGGTCCCGCAGGCGTCGGCACTCGTCGTCGCGGCTGACCAGCTCAGCGTGGAGGCGCTGCATGCGACTGGCGGTCACGTAACGTAGCGACGGGGCCAGTCCGAGGCACAGCAGGGTGACTACAACAAGGGCAGCGATGAGCACGACATACCTCCGTGATATTATATGGCACCAATCACTGTTAGGTATATCGGCGGGGTGCTGTGGCTCGCCAGGGTTTCACGCCGGCGTTTCCGACTCCAAACGCTCGAGCTCGCGCACGAACAGGCGCACCAACTGGCGCTCGCGGGCCGTGGCGCCCGCCAGCAGAGCGAGCAGGAAGCGGAAACCGGGCCCAGCCCCGAACTCGCCCACCATAGCGTCAACCGCCTCGCGACGGGCCGCCGGCAACTGCGCCAGGACATCGTGGAGCAGGTCATCGAAGGTCACGGCACCCCTCCTCTGTCAGCGCCTACGCGAGCCGCCGGCGCCGCCCGGCCGGTCCACGAACGGCTTGACCCAGAACGCGTGATGTTGTACACTAACTCGAACTGCACCCCAATCTATTGTTGTTGGGGCTGTCCAGACCGGACAAGGAGCGCCCGTTGCGGCTGAGTAATCTGGAAGTCTTCGGCTTCAAGTCCTTTGCCCAGAAGATCGCCATACCCTTCGGCCCCGGGATCACCGCCATTGTCGGCCCCAACGGCTGCGGCAAGTCCAACGTGGTCGAAGCGATCCGCTGGGTGTTGGGCGAACAGCGGGCCGGGACCTTCCGCAGCCACCGGATGGAAGACGTCATCTTCTCCGGAACACGGGCTCGCAAGGCGCTCGGCCTGGCCGAGGCGCACCTGACGATCGACAACCAGGACAACACCCTCCCCATCGAGTATACCGAGGTAACGCTAACGCGCCGGCTGTACCGCTCGGGCGAAAGCGACTACCTGCTCAACAAGGTGCCCTGCAGACTGCTCGACATCACCAACCTGCTCATGGACACGGGACTGGGGCAGGGGGCGTACGCAGTCATGGAACAGGGTATGGTAGATGAGATCGTCAGCGAGAAGACCGAAAATCGCCGTCGGGTGCTCGAAGAGGCGGCCGGGATCACCAAATATAAGGCGCGGCGCCGTTCTACCTGGAGCAAGCTCGAGTCGACGCGAACCGATCTGACGCGCATCGAGGACATCATCATCGAGGTGAAGCGCCAACTCGACTACCTGGGCCGTCAGGTCGGTCGGGCCCGGCGCTTCCAGGACCTGAAGAGCGAACTCGACGCGCTCGAGGTCCAGCTGTCGCGGTCCCGGTTCTTCGCCATCGCCGCGCGGGTGCAGCCGCTCGAGGCAGAATTGGCCGAGTTGGAGCTCCGCAGCGAGGAGGGGTTAGCCCTGTTCTCCACTCAGGAGGCCGAACTGGAGCGCAGTCGCCTAGCCGAGACCGAGGCCGAGAGGGCACTCCAGAGCGTCGGCTCGGCCCTGGGCACCAAGGTCCAGCTGATCCACGAGCGCGACCGTCTGTTGGTGTCGGCGCGGGAGCGACTCGGGGCCACGGAGCAGTTGCTGGCGCGCACCGCCGGCGAGCACGCGGAGAACACGCGACAGCTGGAGGCAACGCGGCAACAACAGCAGGAGAACGCGGCAACGCTCATCCACGAGCGCGAACGGCTGGCGGCGCTGGACGGGCAGTTGTCCCGCCAGGAGGCGTTGGCCTCGGAGACCGAGCGAACCTACACCTCCAGTCGTGCCGAACTGGAGGGCCAGCAGCGCAGCCAGCTGGCCAGGATGCGTGAGCAATCCGAATCAAGTCGGGCGCTGGAGCGGCTCAAGACCGAAGAGGAGGGGCTGCGGGAACGCGTGCGGGTGCTGCAGGCCGAGGCCACGACGCTGGCCGACGAACACGAGTCAGCGCGGACGGCGGCAGACCGGGGCGCTGCCGATGCAGACCAGTCGCGGACCGCACTGGCACACCTCCAGACCGCCAGTGCCGCCCTGGCCGAGATGGTCCAACAGGCCCAGGTTGACCAGCGCCGACGGCGGGAGGCACGCGAGCAGCTGGCCCGCGCCATCCAAGCCAATGAAGCGCGGCTGGCGGCCATGGAGAAGGTTCGCTCTGGGTACCAGGGCTACTCCAGCGGCGTGCGCACCCTGATCCTGGGACCGGCGTTCCGCGACCGCTTCTTGGGTGTGCTGGGCGACCTTGTCGACGTGGACCCGCTCTACCGCCAAGCCACCGAGGTGGCCCTGGGCGAGTCCCTGGAAGCCCTGGTGGCGGCCGGCGACGAGGGGTTGACCGAAGCGATTGCCTACCTCCACCGGGAGGCTGCCGGCAAGGCCGGTGTGTATTCGCTGCGATGGCCCTCGGCCGCGCTGCCGCCGGCCATCGAACCGCCGACGATGGCCGGCCTTCTTGGACGCCTGATCGACCTGGTCAAAGCAGATCGCACGGTGGCACCCGTGGTCGAGCACCTGCTGCATAACACCTGGCTGGTCGACGACCTGGCGACCGCGGTCGCCATTCATGTGACCCATCCTGAGGTGCGGTGTGTCACGACCGGCGGCGACAGCGTGGATTTCGATGGCCGTCTGGCCGGAGGGCGCAGCAGCGCCGCGGCCGATGACCAGTCAGTCCTTGGGCGCCGCCAGGAGATCCGCGCCTTGCGCACGGTGATGGCGCACCAGTTGGCGGCACTTGCCGGCGCCACAGACGCGGTGCGCGCGGCCGAGGGCCGGGAGCACACCCTGGGCCAGAGGTCGACGGTGGTTGCGCGGCGCCTGCAGGTGCAGCGCGATCTGGAGCGGGAGGCGACCCACCGTCTGGAAAGCCTGCGCGGGCAGGCCCAGCGCACTGCTGAGCGACTGCAGCGGTGCCAACAGGAGACGGCACGACTGACGGGCCGCGCTGCCGAACTGGCCGATGCAGTCGCCGAGCAACTGGAGCGCTTGGAGGTCGTCGAAGCCGAAGCGCGCGCGCTCGAGGAAGGTATCCGGCAGCGGCAAGCACGGGTCAAGCAGGTCGAGCAGACACGTCAGGAGCAACTGGACGAACTGGCGGCGCTGCGGGTGGAACGGGCGCGGGTAGCCGAGACGGTGCAGGGGCACAGCCGTGATACCGACCGGCTGCGCCACATCGAACAGGGGTTTGAGCGCAATATCCAGCGCCTCGTGGAGGAGGCGGCCCGCGCCGAGACGGCGCGCGTGGAGTTGCGGTCACAGAGCGCGCAGACCGAACGGGAACTGGCTGAATTGCATGCCGGTCGCGACGAACTCGAGCAGGAGCGGGACCGCTGCCAACAACGTTGGGCCGAAGTCAATGCCGGCAACCACGCGTTGGAGGATGCCATCGCCAGGCTGCAACGCGAACTGAACGCGCAGCGCGAGAGGCGCCACCAGTTGGAGCTGCAACTGGCCGAGCTGCGGACTCAGGCCACTCACCTGCAGGAGCGGCTGCAGGCCGAACAGGGCTGCGACGTGATCGCCCTCGGCCCTCTGGACGAAGCGTTGGACGAAGGGTTAGCCGAGGCGCGGCTGCTGGAACTTCAGCAGGCGCTGCACCGCCTGGGGTCGGTGCACGTGGGCGTGCTGGAAGAGTACGACGAGCAGAAGGAGCGTTACGACTTCCTGTGCCAGCAGCGCGATGACCTGGTGGCCGCCGCCGAAGACCTGACCAAGACACTGCGCCTTATCGACCGGACCGCGCGACGCATGTTTGTCGAAGCGTTCGAGCAGATCCGCGGCAAGTTCCGCGAGACGTTTGTGCGCTTCTTCGCCGGCGGCGAGGCCGACCTGCGCATGCAGGAGGGAGTCGACCCGCTGGAAGCGGAGATCGACATCATCGCCACGCCGCGCGGCAAGCGTCTGCAGAGCATCTCGCTCCTGTCAGGGGGCGAGCGGGCCTTGACCGCGATCTCGCTGCTCTTCGCGCTGTACCTGGTGAAACCCAGCCCCTTCTGCATCCTGGACGAGGTCGATGCCCCGCTGGACGATGCCAATGTCAGGCGTTTCGTGCGGGTGCTGAAGGAGTTCGCCCGCACCACCCAGTTCATCATGGTCACGCACAACAAGATCTCCATGTCTGCGGCCGACACGCTCCACGGCGTGACCATGCCCGAGGAGGGGGTCTCGCAGCTGGTGTCGGTGCGTATCGCGGACGACGATCTGGAAGAGGCCGCGGCCTGAGCCGTCCATAGCGCTGCGGGTCTGGCGCCGGGCCCCTGCAGACCACACCGGGCCCCACCTGCAGCCCCGGCCCGCCGCCCGTCAGGCGTCGGCAACCAACCGGGTGCGCCGCGCCCCGCTTGCAGCTCCGGCCCGCAGCCTGTCACGCGCCCGGCGGGGTCTGGCCGCACCGCGCCCCACCAGCAGCCCCAGCCCGCAGCCCGTCAGGCGTCGGCAGCCAACCGGGTGCGCCGCGCCCCGCTTGCAGCTCCGGCCCGCAGCCTGTCACGCGCCCGGCGGGGTCTGGCCGCACCGGGCCCCACCAGCAACCCCAGCCCGCAGCCCGTCAGGCGTCGGCAGCCAACCGGGTGCGCCGCGCCCCGCTTGCAGCCCCGGGCCCGCACCTTTCCGAGCGTGGGTAGTCTCTCCGTTGCGCCGCAGCCGGGTCGGGCCAACCCTTCAGGCAGCCGGCAGGCCCGGCAGCACCGCAGCATCCAAGCCGTACAGGTTCTGCATCACGCACAGGCGCGCCCGGGCCGCGGTCTTGGGGTCCGGGTCTGCCAGCGCCGCAGCCAGGAACCCGGGACGGTCGACCATGTAGGCGCGCATCGAGGCGTGGGGGTCCTGCTGGTACGCGACCAGCAGGCTCTCCTGGTCAGCGCCGATGGTGCCCCGACGGCGCAACTCGGCGAACAGCGCTCGGTCCACTCGGACCAGCGCGTCTGCCCTCGGCACACCCGACGCTTCGATGGTGGCCAGACCGCCCTGACCGCGGTCGACGACGTTCACACTGCAATCCATCCGGCACCCGAGCCGGCGGATGGATGGCACCCAATCACGCAGGTAACTGGAAGCCTCGGTGACCAGATC
>CAITNQ010000087.1 GCA_903893785.1 uncultured Gemmatimonadota bacterium | reverse complement strand
CTGCGCCGTAACCCGGCCACCGCCTTGGCGCGCGTCCGGCCCGCAGCGGCCGCCTGAGCCGCGGGTAGACCCGGCGGCGCGACAGGCATCGGCGTCAGCGCGCGCTGGCCTGGTGGGCCGCGCCCCGCGGCCACCGCCGCGGCGAACGGCCGGGTGACGGACGGCGGTCCCTGCATCCGGGCAGAGACCGCCGCACCGAAGTCTACTCGGACAGCAGTTCGGCCGCGTAACCGAACAGCGCCGGCGCCCCGCCGGTGTGCAGGAAGACTACGGGTTCATCGGCCGGCAGTTGACCGCGCCGAACGTCGTCCCACAGCGCGGCGATGGTTTTGCCCGTATACACCGGATCGATCAAGATGCCCTCGGTACGCGCCACGGCGCGCACGGCCGCCAGACCGGCCGCCGTCGGCAGACCGTAGGCGTCGCCGACATAGCTGTCGTCGTTGTCGAAATCCGCGGCGGTGAAGGCAATATCGAGTCCCAGGCGGACGGCGCCCTGGTTGGCAACCCGGACCATGTCGTCGAATCGGCGGGGCCAGTCGCGGAAGGGGCAGATGCCGCGCACCGCGATCGGGCTGTCGATCCAGCGCAGCCCCAGCACCAGGCCAGCCTGGGTGGTGTCCAGTGCCGAGACGTACACGCGCCGCGGTTGCAGACCCAGGTCGCGGCACTGCCGCGCCAGTTCGATGCCCACCTCGGCGTAGGCGATGGCGTCCAGGTCGAGGGTGTCGTCCTGGCGCGGCCGATACACGCGCCGGCCCTGGGCCGTCAACTCGGCGGCCCGCGCCGTCAGGGCTTCCTGCTGGGCGTCCATATCGCTGTCGGGCAAGACGGTTACCTGCGCGCCGAACAGCCGCTGCAGCAGGTGATTGCCCTGGCACTCGACGCGGTCGATCGGGCGGATGGGACGCAGCAGCAGATGCAGATCCAGGCCCAGGCGAGCGCATGCCGCCGCCATCTGGCGGCAGTAGTTGGACTGGACGGCCGACCCGCAGACAATGGTGTCGGCTCCCTTGGCCAGGGCGTCGGCCAACGAGAACTCGAGCATCCGCGTCTTGTTGCCGCCAAAGGCCATGCCGGTCAGGTCATCACGCTTGATGTACAGCGGCGGCCCCCCCATCTGGGCACTCAAACGGGGCATGGGCTCCAACGGCGTCGGCCGGACCGAGGCCAGGGGCAGGCGCGGCAGGCCCGCCAGGGCGGCGGCAAAGCGCGCCGCTTTGTCTTCGTTCATCGGCATCACCTCAGTTCCCCGCGGGCCAGCCCTGGGCCGGCAGCTTGGACAGCGGGTTCTGCTGGTGGCAGGCCTCGATGACGGCAATCTGGGTGCGCACCTGCTGCGGCGTGATGTACAGCGGCGCACCCTCGCGGATTACTTTGTAGAGGTGATCGTAGAAGCACTTGGACATGTACTGGAAGCTGTTCTCCTGCTGCTTGTTCGGCTTCCAGCTCTTCTCGATCAGGCGCAGCGGTTCACTGCAGTAGCTGGGGCCGGGCAGGGGCTCGCGCTGCAGCGACTGCTTGGGGGCACGGCGCGGATCGTAGTATTTCCACTCCAGACCGCCGGCGCCGCCGCTGAGACCGCCCTGCGTACCGTAGACGACAAAGGTCGGACGGGCATAGACAGCGCAGGACGAGATCTCTACGTCCACATCGGGCTTGCCGGGTGAACGCAGCAGGATCTTGACGTGGTCTTCGGCATCGCCCCAGGTGTTCGCTCGGTCCATGGTGCAGATGATCTGCGCTGGCTTGTCGAAGCTCAGCAGGCGCATGACCTGGTCCATGGGATG
>CAITNQ010000086.1 GCA_903893785.1 uncultured Gemmatimonadota bacterium | reverse complement strand
CGGATCGGCGACGCGGTGCAGTCAGCCGGTCAGTGCCGGGCTTGCTGGACGTCCACGTGTATCCCCTGAAGCCGGGGCGGCGGCCATATCCCGGTACTCGCGCCGCGACGTCCGACAGGGATGCGGCCGCGCCTTACGTTCGGTCGGAAGGCCGCCCGTGGGGCTGCCGCGGCCGCCGGGGGCGGGTGCGGTTGGGCTCGCCGCGGCTCAGTCCATCGATGCGACTGCCTGGATCAGCGCGATGATGTAACCGAACTGGAAGGCATAGGCCGGCGTGGTATGGCCCGAGCCACCGGCGATCGGCCGGTCGTCCGGATGGCCGGGCGCGTGGTCGGGCATCAGCATGTATGGGTAGTCCACGTCGCGCAGCACCTTGGCCAGGCGGAGCATGTCGACATCACCCTCGTCAGGCCACACCTCCTGGAAGCAGTGCAGGCCGCCGCGGATATTGCGGAAGTGGATGTTGAACAGTTTCTGGCGCTCGCCGAAGTAGCGCACGATGTCGTACAGGTCAGTGCCGGGGTTGAGCAGGCCTTCGGCGGCCGTGCCGCAGCAGAAGTTGAAGCCGTGATAGGGCGAGTCGACCAGTTCGGAGAAGCGCTTGAGGCCATCGAACATGGGGAAGTTCCAGCGCTCGACGCCCTTGAGTACCGGGGCCGGCGGGTCATCAAGATGGGCGGCCATCTGGACCCGGTTGGCTTCAGCCACCGGGATGACTCGTTCGAGGAAGTAATGGGCCCGGGCAAAGGTCTCCTCGCGGCTGACCCGTCCCGCCTCGGATAGCGTTTCGTTGTCGAAGCGCGCCAGGTCAAAGGTGGAGTAATGCGACCCGCCGCGGCCGATGGTGGCCTCGGTGCGCTGATGCGGGAGGACACAGAAGTTGTAGTTAAGGCCCCTCAGACCTGCCGTGCCGGCGTTCTCAATGATGCGGCAGACCGCGTCGATGTCGCGGTCGCGCTGCGGGTCCTGCGCCAGGGTGATGCTGGCGGGAATGGCGATGTGGATCATCTCCATCGCCACCCCCTCGGCAGCCGCCTGCTCCATGTGACGCTTGAGGGTGTCTGCTTCGGTGTTGTCCACGGCGGCGTCTATGTGGCTGACGCCGTATCGCCGCATGAAATGCAGTTCGGCCTTGGTGGTCGCGATGCCCTGTTCGCCGACGTGCATGCGCACCGGTCGGCGATTGCCTGTGTCTGCCATGGCGAGCTCCTGTTGCGGGGGGATGGCCTGCCGCAAGGATGGAGTGGGGTCTGGCCCTGGTCAAGCGAGCGTCGGCTGAAGGAAGCGGGAGCGGTGGCCCGGGGCTTGAGAGGCAGCCTGCCGCAGACCCGGCCCCGCCTGGCCGGCTGGTGCGGACTCTCCGGCGGCGCGCGGGTCCGGGACGCCGGAGGGGCTGGTATTCAACCCAGGAGGTGTCCGATGCGGCCAGGAACGAGTGCGCTCCTGTTCTGCCTGCTTACGGCTACCGGCAGCCTGGCCGACCTGGCCTCAAGCGCCCAGGGCAACTGGGCCCGTTACGAGGTGACCGGCTTGCCGGGCGCCTTGCCGTCCCTGTCGCACCTGGTAGTCAGCCTGCCGCCGACCCAGCGGGCCGACGATCCGTCGCGGTTCTGGGTGCAGGTCGAGGCCTTCGCCGGCCCCCGGCGCTGCTTCGCCCTGGCGATGCAGGTGGGATCGCTGGATTTCCTTTACCCGGGCGGGGGCGCGGTGGAAGTGTTCCGCTATGTGCTGTTCCCCGCCGCCGGCGAAGGTCTCGAGTTCGTTTCGGCCACCACCGGCCAGGCGCTGCTGCCGCCGTGCGGTTTCTTCACCCACCTGCTGCCCCGGGCTGTGGCCGTGGCCGACCCCGACATGCCCTTCTTCGCCACCGGCACCTGGGCCGGCCGCACCCTGCGGCGCGTCGCCCGAGGGAATCGAGCCTCGCTCCTGCCGGTGGGTCAGGCGCGCCGGTTGGTGCTGGACCCCGAGGTATTGGTGGGCACCAGCCGCAGCGTTAGGGACACCAATACGGGCCGCCTGTACCAACCCGGCGACGAACCCGCTGACACCGCCCCGGACTACACCTACGTGCCGTTGGGGCCCGCCGACTACCGCGCCCTGATCGGCGCCGGCATGAACCTTTTCGACGTGCCTCCGGAGCACCTGCCCTGGGTGATCGAGGAGCCGGTCTTCTTCCTGCTGCGCGACGGTCTGGAGCGCCTGCCGGAGCTTCTCTACCGCAGCAACTACCTGGGCACGGTCCAGTTCATGGATGAACCGGCGATCCGCGCCATGGCCTTCGAACGCCTGGCGCGCGACTTCACGTCGCCGTCCGCGGCGGCGGAACTGGTCCTGGAACTGACGCGCGGCCGTTACCTTGGCGACGGGGTGTACGGCGCTGGTAACCTGAACCGCCGACTGCATGCAGCTGGCCTTGAGCTGGGCCCCCAGCCCCTGTTGCAGACCGATTTCCCCGTCTGGGAGACGGTGCCCGGGGCGGCCTGGTACGAGCTGGAAGCCGGGGCAGGGGGGTGGCTGTTGGAGGCCCGTTTCCGCCCCACGTGGTTTGCCGGGCTGGTGCAGCGCGAACTGGGCGTCCATTTCCCGGCCGATGCCGAGTCGTGCATCCGCTACCACTGCGCCTTTGCCACCGGTGCCGCGCGCCGTTTCGGCGCGCCGTGGGGCATCTCCATTTACGGCCAAATGGAAACCGAGGCCGCGGCCCGCGTCTTCCCCCTGGCCTATGATCTGGGCGCGCGCTACTTCTGGTTCTGGACCTCGGACCGCGCCCACCACGTGCCCTTTGGCGAGCAGCTGGAGCTTACCCGTGCCTTCCGCGACTACGCCCGCGCCCATCCCCGCCCCAGACTGCCTGCCAGCCGAACTGGACCCGCCGAGGTGGCCGTGGCTCTGCCGTGGGGGTACCTGTGTGATCACTACGAACTGAAGGCGTACCCGGCCTATGACACGACTTTCACGGTCGGTCGCATGTGGTGGAGCAGCGCCATGGAGATGACGGACACCAATGCCGTTGGCGTGCCCTACCGACAGGTACTGGCGGCGGCCGCGGCGCAGGCGGCCCAACTGCTGGCCCAGGGGACGCTGTTTGACTTCGTCTTCCTGCGGCCCGACGAAAGCGCCTCGGGGTACCGGCGCGTGGTCCGGATCCAGGAAGATGGGCAGGTGCTGCAGCAGGGCGAGCCCTGAGCGGCGGCGGGCGCCCGCCATCCGTGCGCACGGGTCGGCCTGGCCAGGAGTGGGTTGACCGCCAACAGCGCTGACCCGTCGCGCGGGCGCACGAGTTGGCCGGTGGGTTGCCCGCCCTAACCGACCGGTCCCGCGGCGGCTCGGGGTGGCAGCCACTGCTGCAGGGCGGCAGCCAACAGCGGACGGGTCACGGGTTTGGGCACGTACCCGTCCATGCCGGCCTCCAGGCATTTGTCGCGATCGCCCTGCATGGCATCGGCGGTCATCGCCAGTACCGGCACTTTGGGCGAGGTGACGGCGCCAGGGTCCAGGTCCCGGATGCGGCGGGTGACCTCGAAGCCGTCCATGCCGGGCAGTTGCACATCCATCAGCACCAGGTCATAGAGCGTCGTCCCCAGTTTGGCCAACGCCTCCGCTCCGCACTCGGCCACTTCCACCTGCAGGCCCAGTTTCTCCAGGATCGCGCGGGCCACTCGCTGGTTGACCGGGTTGTCCTCCACCACCAGCAGGCGCCCCGCCAGGGCGACGGGAGAGCCATCCGGCGCTCGCTGCGGCCGGTTGGCCGTTGGGCTGCGCGCCGAATCTGCCGCGGCGCCCGGCGTCAACAGGGGTTGGAGTGCGGCTCTTACGCCGCGTGAGCTCAGGGGTTTGGCGATGCACCCGGCGATCTGCAGCTCGTCCAGATGCTGGTTGGGTGGCCGGACAGCCAGGGAGGTGAGCAGCACCAGCCCAAGGCCGGCAAACCGGGCGTCGCCCCGGATCGACCGGGCCAAGGCCAGCCCGTCGACGCCGGGCATGGCCTCGTCAATTAGAGCCAGTCGGTACGGATCGCGCACCCTCACCGCGTCGCCCAGGCGCTGTAGCGCAGTACCGCTGTCCGCTGCCTGATCCACGCGCAGCCCCCAGGACGCCAGGCGACCGGCCAGGAGCCCCCTGCTCGTCGCGTTGTCGTCAACCACCAGCACGCGCCCGGGTGCTATCCCGGCCGGGGCCGCTGGAGGCCGAATCAGGGCTTTGGCCTGCCGGCCCAGGCGCGCGGTGAACCAGAATGTCGACCCACGGTCGGCTCCGCTGTCGACGCCGATCTGGCCCCCCATGAACTCGGCCAGCTGTTTCGAGATCGCCAAACCGAGCCCGGTGCCACCGTAGTGACGCGCGGTGGACGCGTCCGCTTGGCTGAAGGGCTGGAACAGCAGGCCCTGCCGCTCCGGCGTGATGCCGATGCCAGTGTCCCTGACGCTGAACCGCAGCACCAGGTCGGCGTCTTTCCGTTCGATGGCCTCGACGCCGATGACTACCTCGCCAGCATGGGTGAACTTGACGGCGTTGCTGGCCAGGTTCAGCAGTATCTGGCGCAGGCGGGTTGGGTCGCCGCGCAACTGCGTCGGCAGGTCGGATGCCGCCATGCAGACCAGCTCCAGACCCTTCTTCCGCGCGGGCACAGATACGACCGCCGCCACCTCGTCGAGCAGAACCTCCAGGTCGAAGTCGATTACCTCCAGAGCCACTCGTCGCGCGGTGATCTTGGAGAAATCCAGAATGTCGTTGATGAGCCCCAACAGGCCTTCGGCGCTGCTGCGGATGATGTGCGCATAGCGCTCCTGCTCGTCGCCCAGCTCGGTCTCCAGCAGCAGACCGGCCATACCGATGATGCCGTTCATCGGCGTGCGGATCTCATGGCTCATGTTGGCCAGGAACTCGCTCTTGGCCGTGTTCGCCTCGGCCGCCTCGGCTGCCATGCGGCGCGAAGCCGCGCTCTCGTGGGCCAGCGCTTCGTTCGCCTGGCGTAGGGCGGTTTCGGCGTCCCGTCGACGGGTTACTTCCGTGTCCATGCCACGATAGCCGGCCAGGCTGCCGTCCGCGTGCGTCAGCGGCAGGCCATTGGTGGCCAGCCATACCAGGCGGCCATCTTTGGTCTGCGCCGCGTTCTCCAGGTCGGTGAATGATTCCTGGCGGGCGAGAACCTCGAGGGCCGCGGCTTTGAAGGCGTCGCGCCCGTCTGGGGGGTGCAGGTCGTAGAAATGGAGCTGGCCCGTGAGTTCCTCGGGCGCGTAACCCAGAACAGCCTGGCAGCTGGGGCTCACAAAGGTGTAGAGGCCCGCCGCATCCACCTCCCAGGCGAAGGTTCCGGTCAGGCGGGCCAGCTGCTCGTAGCGCTCGCGGGTTTGCCGCAGCCCGGCCTCAGCCTGCTTGTGCGCCGTGGCATCGGTGGTGACGCCGATGACCCGGGTGAGGGCGCCGGAGACAGCGCGGACGGGAACGCAGCGGGTGGTCCACCAAGTGCCGCCCCCCTGTCCCTCAAGTTGCACCTCTTGGCCCCTTGAGCCCGCGCGGAGGGCCGTCAGGATCTGGCAGGGGCCGTCCAGACGGCCAAGGACCCGCTGTACTGCTTCGGCCGGGCCGAACACCGACAGGCCGACGAGTTGCTCTGGCGCCAACCCCAGGCTGGTCAGGCCGCTGCCTTCCGCGAGCCAGATCGTCCCTTCGGCGTCCAGTTCCCACAGGACGCTGGCCGCGGCATCGGTGCGCATGTCCCCGAGCGCCGTCCGGGTCCGGTGCTGATCCATGCTATCGCCTGCTTCTTGCGGACTCTCGCGGTGGGTCCGCGTACTCCCCGCGCGCCAGTTTGGCGAGGCGGCGGCGGCGAGGGTGCGGGGAGGTGAGGGTGATCAAGGCCAACTGGGGGCGCAGGTCCGGATCGCGGGAGGTACTGGACCTGCGGCTGAAGCGGAGCAATCACGGTGCCAACTTGCCCGGCGCAGGCTGTCCGGGGGTGGGTTGGGGGTAACACCCCCCATCCCCCAAATTACTACGGGCTGCCAGCCGAAGTCGGGGTTGAGTGAACCGGCCGCGAACTGCGGCCGTCACCGCCTTTCCGTCGTCATGTCGCTTATCGCATACAGCGCTGTCGCTTTGCCGCGACATGAGCTATCGGCGGTCGCCATTTGGCGGCAGCCGCGGGCGCCGGGTCAGGCCGACGGGCCGTCTTGGCGCTGGCCGGGCTGCGCTGGATCGGTTGAAGCGCGCGACGGGTGCCGATTCGAGGACGGCGCGGAGGAGGCCGCCGGGCCAAAGGCCGTACTGCGGGCGGCCGCGGGCACCGACCCGGACCGCCCCGGGTCGGTGCCAGGTTGGCGCCCCGGGACGGATGCCCTCTCAGCGCCAGTGCCGGCCCTGACCGGAGGTCAGACCCGCCGCTCGTATCCGTAGGCCAGCGGTTCGAACCAACGCGTCCAGAACCCCCAGGCCTCCAGATTGGCGGTTTCACAGTCGACCGAGACAAGCGTGAACTGCTCTTCGGCCGCGCCGTTGACCAGGGCGGCCAGCAGATGCCGCGCCAGGCCCTGTCGGCGGGCGTCGGGACGGACCACAAGGCCGTTGATCGCCAGGGTGGCCGGGCCGTGAACCGCATCACTCACGTCCAGCTGCGGGGCTTGTGCCTTGATGTACCCGGCGATCGTGCCGGCGGCTGGAACGACCCAGGCCCGCGCGTCCGGTTGCACCAACCAGGCCGACCAGGCAGCGGCGTCGCGCCCTTCCGGATGGCAGAAGAACACCGGTGACCCAGCCAGATGGGCAACCAGGTGCTGCTCGAGTTGGGCCAGCGCCTGGGCGTCGCCCGCGGTTGCGCGCCGGGCACCCACCCGGTCAAGGTGGCCCAGCTGGGCTCCCAGGTCCGTCTGCGACCGCGCCGCATCGACCATGATGCGGCCGAACCCGGTCAGGGTCAGGGCCTCGCGGGCAGCGTCATCAGTGACGTAGGCCGCTGCGGCATGGATCCGCACCCCTTCGCCGAGCCAGTGGGCGGCCAGTTCGCGGTACAGCACGCGGTACTCCCAGGTGGCTTGCGGATCGTCGGCAGTCGCGCCGTGGGCCCAGTCGGGGCAGAACGCGCCTGGGCCGTTGTGTCGAAAATCGGGCAGGACGAAACCGCCCAGGAAGGCCGCCAGGCGATCGTGCGCATACAGCCCCAGAAGGCGGCCGTGGTCCGCCAGCCACTCGAGCCGGTCGACATAGCGATCCGGTTCGCGCTGGGGCAGGTAGGTCAACCGTCGCCGTAATCCTTCGTGGCTGCGGTGCGCCAGCGCCGCCGCTGCCGTTACCTGCGCCGGTGTGTTCAAAGGGCGGATCTGCATGGGCGAACTCCGTCTCGTGCGCGGCCCGGCGATGGTCGCCGATGGGATGGGCAACAGGCAAGACCCGGCGCCACTGGCTCATACGACATAGGCACCCGCCCATGGATGCACCCCACTGCCGGCGCCCCGACGGGACCGGCGCCTCCGGGCGGTCTTGGGCCGATGTATCAGTAGCCGCGCTCGTGGAAGCGCTGCATGCCCGCGGCATTGTGGTCGCGACCGCCGACTTGGTTGATGCCCCGGAAGAAACCCGGCGAGGCGCCGCGACAGATCATCTCCTCGGTCCATTGGGCGCAGATCATCTGCTGGATGATGTTGGCGACCAGCGCCGTGGTCGGGCAGATGGCATCGCGGTGGCTGTCGATCCGGATGACCCCGTCGGGTTCTGGCGACAGGCTGTCGAAACCCGCCGCCACCGCGGCCAGGAGGGATCCGGAGGAGGCGGGTGCGGTCGGCCGTGTCGGAGCAATGGCGACCACCAAGGCGCCTTCGCGTTCCTTAGCCACGGCCAGGGCCACCTCCTCAGGGTGCGCCGGCGACACGGCGCTGAGCAGCAGGATGTTGGGCCTGGCGGCCTCCCAGGGCCCGTTGTTGACGATCATCGGGCCGCATTCGACCCAGTGCAGCTCGCTCTCCAGGCCGGCGAACTCCGGGCTGCGGACATGCCAGGTGCCGCCGGCAAGGACGCGCTCGGCCATGGTCTGGGCGAGTTCCTGTATCGGGCCGACGTACTCCTCGAGCGCTTCGACGCGCTCGCCGAGCACGTCTAGGTATTGGCGTGCCCGACTCGGTCGGGCCCCGGGCTCATCGGCCAAGCGGCTGGCGAGGGCGGCGTTCAGCATCCAGAACAGCGCCCCGGTGCCGGTGCCTACCGAGGGGCACAGGGTCAGGTTCGGGATCTCGGCCGCGCGGCACAGGCCCTGCTCCGCCGGCACGTGGCTATGCAGGACCTCGCTGGCCACATCGCGCAGGAGAAGGTCGTCCTCATTGGGGCAGGTCAGGCCGGCGGCGCGGAACTCGTTGTTGATGTAGCAGGTGGTTACAGCGACGATGTAGCCGCCGCGGTCGCGCGCCGCGCGCACCTTGCGGGCACAGTCGTTGGTGAACACCATGTCACCCGGGCCAACGATGTCGAAGTCAGTGGAGGCCCAACCGCCGTGAGCCTTCATGATGCCCGGGTTGCCGTGTCGCGCCGGTGCGGTCTCCACCTGTGCCAGGTGGCCGAAGTTCAGCGAGGCGTACACCGTGCCGCCGGCCCGGACGACGTGGGCCGCCCGCGCCGCCAGTTCCTCCACCTGGGCCAGTTCGTCGCGCAGGCCGGCCAGGATGCCGCAACTGCCGGCCAGGTACGTGGCCGCAAAGGGTTGACGAGGTCGATGGTGGCATGGGGCAGCAGACATCGGCATCCCTTCCAGCGTCAACGAGGCGCGGTTGCGCCCGCCCTGCGTCCGCACCGCCAATGGGGTCGGCACCCCGCATGGCCGCCGCCATGGCCCGGCTTTGTAACTCGTACCCGTCGCCCTTGGTATTGGCAACCCGCCTGCGGCCCGACGCTGCGGTCCGCGGCCCAGTCTACCCCAACCGCGTCGTGGCGTCACGCATGTTGGCGACCACGTCAATGCCGAAGGGACACTGCTCGAGGCAGTCGCCGCACTCGATGCAGTCAGAGCCGCGGGCGGCCAGGCCCGCGTACGCCGTCGCCACGGGTTCGGGTACGCCGAGGTGGCCTGACTGACGGGCGGCATCGAGGAGTCGGGTAACGGCGGCAATGTCAATGTGCTGCGGGCAGGGCAGGCAGTGGTTGCAGTACACGCAGTGGCCCCGCAGGTCCCAACGGCTCTGCGACAGGGCGGCGGCATAGTCGCGTTCGTGCTCTTCGGCCCGCAGGTAGGCCATCGCGGCCTCGACCTCGGCAACCGTGCGACACCCCGGGAGCGCCGCGGCGACGCCCGGCTGCGACAGGGCGTAGTGAATCAGTTGTGTCGGCGTCAACTGCACGCCGGCGACGCTGTTGGCGCCCAGCAGGCGGCCGCCGCCGTAGGTCTTCATCGTGACGATGGCCGTGCCCAGACGCTGACAGGCCAGGTACAGGTCGCGACGCTCGCGGTATACCTGCGGGTGCTGCTCGAACCCGGTGCCGTCGAAGAAGGAATCCAGCTGGCTGTTGCCGGGCAGCATGTCGTGGGCAGGATTCACCGAGAACATCAGCACGTCGATCGCCCCGGTCTCGACCGCCCTGCGCGAGACGTCGGCCGTATGGCTGCTCATGCCGATGAAGCGGCAGCGCCCCTGCTGCTGCAGCCGGCGTGCCTGGTCCAGCACTGAACCCGGGGCGAGGACCCGCTCCAGATCGGCCATCTCGTCGATGTAGTGCAGCACCAGAACATCGATGACGTCGGTGCGCAGACGGCGGCAGAAGTCATCGACAAACTCGGCGCAGGGACCCGGGGCGCGCGAACGGGCATACTGGCCACCCTCGAGCACGGCGCCCAAGTGGCCGGCGAGCAGCACGCGCTGCCGACGCCCGCCACCCAGGGCGTGCCCCAGGTCGTCGCGCACTTCGGCTTGGGGCATGAACACATCAAGGTACCCGGCGCCGTGCTCAACGGCAGTGGCGACAATGGCTTCGATGTCGCGACGAGGCAGGCCCACCAGGTGTTCGCACCCCAGACCGATCACCGCCACGTCGATGCCCGTGCGCCCTAGACGACGGTATTCCATGCCCCCATCCTCCCTTGTGGCCGCCAGGTCGGCGGCGGTGGCGTGACAATATAGGCCGGCCCCGCGATGG
>CAITNQ010000085.1 GCA_903893785.1 uncultured Gemmatimonadota bacterium | reverse complement strand
CCGGCGTGTAGCCCAGGGTGCGCTCCAGGCTCGGGTTCGCGTACACCAGGATGGGGCCTTCGTGCATGTAGACCAGCGCTGGCGTCGATTCAGTCAGCAGGCGGAAAAGCGCCTCGCTGCGCTGGACTGAGTCCTGCAACCGCGCCACCTCGTCCAGCAGGGCATGACCCTCGCCGCCATCCGGGTGCCCGGCCTTGGCCTGCACGCGCGCCCGGCGCAGCCGCAACGCGTCGACCCCGTGCGCCAGCCCGGCCGCCAACTCCGCCAGCAATTCTGCTTCCGCGTCGCAGATGGCGTCCGCTTCGAAGGAGCACGCGGTGAGTACCCCGAAGACCCGCCCGTCGAGGCGCAGCGGCACCGCCAAGGCAGCCGCGAAACCGAGCCGTTGGCCACCACCGTGGCCAACGCCGGCGACGGCCCTGTCGGTCTGCCGCGCGCCGCTGGCCCGTCCCGTGTGCCGGACGGTGTTGGCGAGCTCGTCGACCCACTGATTCGGGTTGCCTCCATGGCCATCGAGCCGCAGCCCCGCCGCCGCCACGCGCTGCGCGGTTGGCGCCGTGTGCGGTCGGGCATACTCGATCCAGGCCGCTGCGTAGCCGCAATCGGTGACCACGATGTCGCAGAACCGCTGCCGCAGGGCGGCCTCGTCGGATGCCTCACGGACGGCGCGCTGGCCGTGGCGCAGCGCGTGTAGCCAACGCTCGGCCTGGGGTCCGCCGATTCGGCGGTCATCGCCGGTTCCGTGCTGCATGCCGGTTCATCCGGGAAGATGGCGCTGCGTTGTCATCGTGCGACTGCTGTGTACGAAGAGACTGCATAAAGATACGCGTACCTGCCGCACCGAGCCAAACCACTCCCTGCGACGCGATCACGCGGGGCGAGCCCGTGGCGGGTCCGGGTGCCGCCCGGTGGCCAGTCAAGAGCGCGGCGCCGCGAGGGCGACGCATCCACTGGCGGGGCACCTGGGCGGAGCCCGACCCGCGGGACTCGCGGTCAGGGAGTGGCAGAACGCAACAGGGGGCCGCGCCGCAGTCGGCGCGACCCCCTGTCACATATGGTACCCCCGGCGTGATTCGAACACGCGACCCACAGATTAGGAATCTGTTGCTCTATCCATCTGAGCTACGAGGGCACTGTGTCAACTCGTCCCGAACGGGCTTGCCGAGCAGGCGCGCGTACGGGTTTCGGCAGGCCGGCGGTACCGCCTGAGCCGTCGCAGGAACGACAGGCTTGTTGCGGACGCTCGATTCGGGTTGTCGGTCGGGCCCGCCGCGGTGGTGCACCAACAGCGGCGAGGGACCGTCCGCGACTTCGCCCCCGCGGTCCACCGTCAGCGCGCCGGAGCCCAACCGGGCCTTGTGCCCGTCGACGATGCGCGTCTCGGACACGGCCACTGCCCGGGCGACGAACCGCTCCCGCCGCAGGCTCGCGTCGGCCGGCAAAAGTTGGAGTATACGGCGCTCGGGCTGCCGTCGTCAAGGCGGTCACGCCGCGTCCAGCGTCGGCCGCTCATGGGGCAGGGCGGCGCTGGCCTCGTGGCTGGCGGCTGTTGGCAGTACCAGGGTGAAGGTCACCCCGTCACCCGGACGGTTTTCGACCTGGATGCGGCCCCCGTGTCGCTCGGCGATGCCCAGTGAGATGGCCAGACCCAGTCCCGTACCCTCGCCCGGTTCCTTGGTGGTGAAGAAGGGCTCGAAGATGCGCTCCAGGGTCCCCGAGGCGATGCCTCCCCCATTGTCGGCCACCGCCAGCTGCACGTGGCGCCGGTCGGCGGCGACGGCAAGCTGCAGGCGCAACTCGGGCCGCCAGTCGGGCGAGGTGTCCTCGGCGTGCGCCTTCTGCCGGCGGCGGCGGGCATCCAAGGCGTCGCGGGCATTGCTCAGCAGGTTCAGCACGATCTGCTCGACCGCGTTGGGCCAGCCAACGCAGACGGGCAGGTCGTCGGCGGCGTCCTGGCTGACGCGAATGCCGTGGACGCGCAGCTGCGCCCCCATCAACCGCAGGGCGCCGGCCACCGGCTCGGTGAGCGCGAAAGATTGCGGCTGTTGTCGACTGGGATCGCGCGCGAACACCCGCATGTGGTCGATGATGGCGGTCATGCGGTCAACCTGATCGATGATGTCACGAAGGGTCTCGATCTGGGTCTCCGGCGTTACCTGCCAGCCGCGCTGTCGGGCGATGAGCAGACCCTCGGCAAACGCGCGGATGCCGTTGAGCGGTTGATTCAGTTCGTGGGCCACCCCTGTGGCCATCTCGCCCAGGGCCTGCAGCCGGTCGGCCTGTTGCGCCCGCAAGCGCTGCTGTTCAATCTGCGCCTCCAGCGCCCGGCGTTCGGTAACGTCCTGCGCGATGCCCGAGATGGCCACCGGCCGGCCGCCATCGTCAAGGCTAAGTTCGCCAGCCTCAACCCTGACTACCCGGACCGTCCCATCCGGGCGCACCAAGCGAATCTCGAACGGCGCCGGCACGGTCCCGGCCAATACAGCACGCCGGGCCGAGCGCAGCCGCGGCCGGTCCTCGGGGTGCACGAGATGGCGCGCCAACCGGTTCAGGTTTGGCCCGGCATCCGCCCGGCCCACCCCGGCGATGCGCCGCATCTCATCGGAACCCTCCAGCCGATCGGTCTCTATCTGCCAGACCCAGCTGCCGATGCGCGATACCTGCTGCGCCCGACGCAAAGCAGCCTCGGACTGGCGCAGGGCCTGTTCGGCTTCCTTGCGTCCGGTGATGTCGCTGTACACGATCACCGCGACCTGGCCGTGTTCGGGATGGTCCAGGCGCGACGCGTTGGTGTAGCACCAGCAGGTGGTGCCGTTGCGTCGCAGAGCCAGCACTTCGCCGTGCCACTCGCCCTGTTGACGCAGGGCGGTCATGATCTCCTCCAGGGTCTCGGCTGGGGTGTGCTCGGCGGCCGCGAAGGTGGCCAGCACGCCGCTGCCCACCAGCTGGTCGGGGTCCCAACCGCACAACTGACCGTAGCGGGCGTTGGCGTAGCGGATGATGCCGTCGTCGAAGCCGACCAGGCAGACGCCTTCGGCCATGTTGTCCATGGTGGCCGCCTGCAGCCGCACCAGGGCCTCCGTGCGCATGCGACTGGCCATGCCGAACACTGATTCCATCAGCAGCGTCAGCTGCAGGACGTCGCTGTCAGTGTAGTCGTCTTCTTTGTTCGCCACGCCCACGACTGCCACGATCTGGTCGCGCGCCCAGACCGGTACGGTCATGAAGCGCGACAGGGGGGCATGGCCAGCCGGGTACCCTTTCTTCAGCGGGTCAGGCGCCGTGAAGTCGTTGGCCACGATCGGGCGGCGCTGGCGCACGGCTTCGCCCCACAGACCCGTCCGCTCCAGCTGGTACCGGGTTTGCGGCTCAGTGATGGCACAGGCCGCCATGACGCCTCGGGACCAGCTGTTCAGGATGAACTGGCGGGTGGCCTCGTCGTAGTGATAGATGTACCCCAGGCGACTGCCGGTCAGCTTGATCGCCTCCTCCAGGGCGTGGTCGAGCAGATCCTGCAGCGACTGAGCTGGGTACTGGAGTATGGCCACCAGGCTCTGCAGCCGGGCTTCGTTACGCCGCACCTCGCGCTCCGCCTGCTCTTTGGCCGTCAGGTCGCGCAGACGCCGATGGCCCTCGGCCAGGACGGCGGCAAAGCGTCCTGCCAGTTCGATGTGCGGCGGACCGAACGCGTCCTCTCTCCCGCTGTTCAGCGCCAGGGTCCCGTCGCTGAAGGGAACATCCAGCACCGAGTTCACCTCGGGGTTCATCAAGGGGCTGAACAGCGGGTGCTGTCGGTTCGGCCGGTACACCGCCTGCCCGGTGGTCAGCGCCGCGCGGACCGCGGGCTTGGCGGTGGTGTACTCATAGCGGCCGGCGACGGTGACGGCCATCTCGCGCAGGATCTCGCCGTGCCGTTCGACCAGGTTTACCTCGCAGTCGCGGAAATCCATCAGGGGGCGCAGCAACCGCTGCACTGCGGCCACCACCCGGGGCCAGTCGGCCGGGGCGCTCATCTCCAGGACCGCGTTGCGCACCTGCTGCAGCGCCAAACGGATGCGCGTTTCTTCTTCCTCGCGAACGCGGGCGCTGATGTCGCGTGCCGTGGCGTAGAAGGCCTCGCCCGTGGCGGCTGCTCGCCACTCGATCGGACGGTATGAACCGTCGGCGGCCCGGCAACGGGTAACGAAGTCCACCACCGTGCCGCCTTGCCGCAGGGCGACCAGGGCGGCTTCTGCCGGCTCGCGGTCGTCGGGGTGCAGGAAATCTGCCAGCAGGTGCCCCTGCAGGGCTTCAGGCTGGTAGCCCAGACACCGGCTCCATTCCGCATTGAGGCGCACGAAGCGCCCTGCCGAGTCGATGATGCACAGCAGGTCCAGAGCGCTGGCGAAGAAGCGCTCCGTCTCCTCGGTCTGTCGCCGCAGCCGGGCCGCGGCCTCGTCCCGGGCTGCCAGGTGGTGCAGGCGGTCCACGGCCACGGCCAACACGCCGGCGAACTCCTCCAGCGTATCCTGCGCGTCGCCCCCGAATCCGGTTGAGACCTGCGTGCTTACCCCGAGCGATGCCCCGGCGCCGCGGAAGGGGATCTCAACCAAGGCCTGCACATCGGCGGCGAACGAGTGGGCGCGGAGACGGCGACGGTCAACGTACACCGTGCGACCCGTCCGCCAGGCTTCCAAGACCCATGGGCAGGCGTCCAGGGCCCGGTCCGTGCCCGTGGTTCCCGAGGCGGTCGCCGTCGTGTTCCAGTACACCTCATAGAACCCCTCGCGTTGGCTGCGGCGCTGGACCGAGAAAGCGTGGACCGGGACGCCCAGAGCGCGCATCTCCGCCAACCAGGGACCCGCCAAGCGGCGCCCCAACTCGTCCAGGTCGTTGGTCTGCAAGGCCTGGTCGCGCACGCGGGCCATGGCCTGGGCGCGCGCCAGCGCTCGACGCACCTCGCCCTCAGCCCGAACGCGCTCGGTAACCTCGGTCTGCAGCCGCCGGGTGCGGTCTTCGAGCTGTCGCAGGTCGTCCTGACGCGTGAAGCCCTCGGTCAGGACTCCGGCCAGGTCGCCGAGAATCTCCAGGTCGTGCTCGGAGAAAGCGTCCGGCAGGCCGCTGTTGACGGCCAGGGTGCCGTGAGAGAAAGGCACATCGACCACGGATCGGGTCGGAGTGGTCTGGGCGCCCAGGGCCACGGCCTCGCCGAACGGGTCATCGACCGCCAGGTCGCGGCGATAGCACAGCTGCTTGTCCTGCCAGATCCGGATGACGGTTCTGGCACCTTCAGCCAACACATGACGAACGAACACCTGGGCCTGCTCGACCAGCCCATAGGTGACCACCCGCACCGGGTCGACCTGAGCATCGATCACGTTGACGCCACAGGCCCCCAAAGGCACATCCAGCGAGCGTAGACCGTCGCGCACGGCCAATAGCACCCGCTCAATATCTTCGGTACTGCGCATGGCCCAGATCCGACTGCGAACCGCGGCCAGGGCTTCGCGACGGTGTTCCAGCCTCACTTCCGCGGTTACGTCCTTCCAGAGCACGATGCCCATGGCCCGCCCGGACGCCGGATCCACCACCGCCCGGGCACTGACATCGGACCAGCGCCGCGGCGGCGCCGACACCATCCATTCCCACCGCCTCGGTCGGAAAACGCCGGTGGTCTGCAGGGCGGTCAGCACCGACGTGACGAGCTGCTGGTCATGGTCGCTGCTGGTGAAGGCGCCCAGGTGCCGACCGACCCGGTCCTCTCGGCGCACCACGCGCCCCAGGCCCTGGGCCATCTCCAGGAAGGCGGCGTTGACATCCAGGATCAGCCCGTCCAAGCCTACTAGAGTGGCCGGAATCGGTATGGCGTCGATCAGCGGCGATGGCCGGTCGACCACAGGTTCGCTCATGGCCTGGTCCAACCGGCCGGGGCCGGGGCCCCGAACGCGGACCTGGCCGCGGCGCCGCCGCCGGCGCCGGTAGCGCGACCCGGTTGGCGCGTGGTTCCCGCCCGAGCCCGCCTGCGACGCCCATGGAATCCGGGGGCGAGCGAGGCAGGAGTCTGCGGTGGGTGCACGGCCGAACCAGGCGTCTTCACGGGCGTAAATCCCCTTTGGCAGCGGAACGATGCGCGTCTGTATCGTGAACGAATGTACAACGTGGCCCCGCCCGTCCACAACCACGGCCGCGGGGGTACTGGGCCGGCAGGGTCGGGCTCGGGCCTGGTGCGAACGGGCTGGTAGCCGCCATCGCTGCGGTTGCCTATCGTTGAGTGGCCCCCTGTCAGTCCCCCAACCGCCAGCCGAGAGGGTCACCCATGTCAGTAACGCCGCGCGCCAACGGCCATCCCCTGCACCGCTCAGACGCCACCATGGTCTACCGTGCCCTGGGCCGAACCGGGCTTGAGGTGTCGGCCGTGTCGATGGGCTGCATGCGCCTGGGCGCGGACCAGGACGCCAATACCGCTACGGTGGCCCGAGCCATCGAGCTGGGCATGAACTACTTCGAGACGACGCGAGGCTACTGCGGCGGCCAGTGCCAACACCGCGTGGCGCCTGGGCTACGCGGCCAGACCCCGCATCTGGTGGTGTCGGGCAAGGGCGGCCTGGGGGCGGACACTACCGAGCATTCATTCCGGCGCGAGATCGAGCGCCAACTCGACATCCTTGGCGTCAGCCATTTCAAATTCTACCAGGTCGGCTGGTTCTCCTGGGGGCAGATGCCGCACCTGCTCAAGCGGGGCGGTGCCCTGGACGCCCTGCGACGGGCGCAGGATGAGGGCTTGGTACACCATGTCGGTTTCACCGGGCATGACTCGCCCGAGAATTTCATCCGCTGCATCGAGACCGGACTGTTCGATTCGCTGACCGTGCCCTATAACCTGTTCCATCGCTCGTACGAGCCGACGATTCGGCGGGCCGGGGAACTGGGGGTGGGGGTGGTGGCAATGGGGCCCGTAGCCGGTGGCCTCCTCGGTGACGGCTGCGAGGCGCTGGAGCGCGAGCTCGGACTGGAGGTGCCCATGGTCGAAGCCGCGCTGGGCTTCGTGCTGTCCAATCCGGCGGTGAGCACAGCCTGCTCGGGGATGACCAGCGTCGCCATGGTGGAGCAGAACGCCGACATCGCCCGCCGCCTGGGGACCGGCGCGGCCATCGACTACGAGGCGCTCACGGCGCGCCTGGACCAACTGCGCCAGCGCCTGGACGGCGGCCTGTGCACCGCCTGCGGTTACTGCCAGCCATGCCCGCAGGGGGTGCGCATTCCGCGTTACATGGCCGAGCACCTCAACTGGAAGGGGTTCGGCCTGGCTGCCTGGGCGCGCCGCTCCCTGGCGGGGGTGCCGACCGACCAGAGCCTGGACAACTGCAACCGCTGCGGGCAGTGCGAAGAGAAATGCCCGCAACGCTTGCCCATCGGCGACCGCCTCGAGGAACTCAAAGGGCTGTTGGCCACCTGAGCCACGCCGTCGGTTGCCGCTGCTGGGCGGCCACCGATGGCGGCCTTGGCCCGCGCGATCTGCGGCGTCCTGGCCGCCCGGCTGGGCCCAGGCTCGACCGGACGGCCCTCCCCCAACCCCGTGTGAGTGTGGAGGATCTGGTGCCATGGTGGTAACCGTAGACCGAACGCGCTTGCTCGCCCGTGTCGAGGAACTGATGCTCGCCCACGCGCCCTCGGGCCAGGAGGCCGAGGTGGACGACCTGGTCCAACGGCTGTTCAGCGTCGCCGGCCGGACGGTCCAACGAGACCGCTCCGGCGCACTCGTCCTGCACCTGCCGGGGCGCGGCCTAGCGCCCGCGATCGCCGTGGCGGCGCACAAGGACGAGATCGCGCTGATCGTCAAGCGCGTCGAGAAGGACGGGCGGCTCAAGGTTCAGCCCACCGGGGGCCTGCACCCGTGGGCCGTAGGCGAGACGCCGGTGGAGGTGCTGACCCACAGCGGGCCCCTGCCGGGTGTGCTGTCTATCGGCGCCAAGCACGTCTCGCGCGAGAGCCCGGCCGGGGTGATCAAGGAGGGTTCTGGGCTCACCTGGGAACAGATGTGGGTCGAGACGCACCTTGATGAGGCGGCCCTGCGCCAAGCCGGGGTACGGGTAGGTCAGCGCGTGGTCCTGGCCCGGCCGCGCAAGCAGGCCTGGTATCTGGGCCAGGGGCAGTTCGTCTGCGGTTACAACCTTGACTGCCGGGGCGGTCTGGCCATCTTGGCCGAGGTGGCCCATGCCCTGACCGAGCACCCGCCCGCCGGCGACGTATACCTGGTGGCCACGGCCGAAGAAGAGGTGGGGGCCCACGGGGCCCTCTACTCGGTGGCGCAGTTGCCCGTGGATACGCTCGTGGCGGTGGATGTGGCGCCCGTAGCCGAGGAATACCAGACACGTAACAGCGCGGAACCGGTATTGCTCTGCAAGGACTCCTCGGGGCTGTACCATCAGGGTACGATCGATCGTCTGGTGGCGGTCGCCGGCGATCTGGGTTTCGGCGTGCAGTTGGCTGTGGTGACATCGTACGGCAGTGACGCCAGCATTGCCCACGGTCACGGGCACGTCGCCCGCGCCGCGCTGGTGGGTTACCCCGGGGGCAACACCCACGGCTTCGAGATCTGCCACATCGACGGATTGGCCAACACGGCTCGCCTGCTGATCGGGTACCTGCTGGATCCAGGTGTGTGAACCGCCATCGGCGGGCACTGCAGCCATGGGTAGGCCGGCGCGGTGCCGGTCGCCGACGGGCCCCGCCCCGTCACCGGCCCGGCAAACCGCGGCGTCGCGGCAGCCGCGGTCGCGTGGCCAGGAGGGTGCGATGAACATGCACTGGCTGGACTGGACGATCCTGGCGGCTTTTGTCCTGGTGGTTGTCCTGGTGGCCACGTACACGACCCGCTACATGCGGTCAGTGGCGGATTTCCTGGCCGGCAATCGGGCCGCGGGTCGCTACCTGCTGACCATCGACGGACTGAACACCGGCGCCATCTCCATGGTGGCCCTGTGGGAGCTGTGGTACAAGGCCGGGTATGGCGCCGCGTGGTGGGCGGGGTTGAGCGCGCCTATCGGCCTGGTCATCACCCTGTCGGGGTGGGTGGTGTACCGCTACCGCCAGACGCGCGCCTTCACCCTGGCGCAGTTCTTCGAGATCCGCTACAGCCGGCGTTTCCGCATCTTCGCCGGCATCTTGGGGTACCTGTCGGGAGTGATCAACTACGGCATATTCCCGGCCGTGGCGGCCCGCTTTTTCGTCTACTTCTGTGGCCTGCCCGAATACAATGTGCCGGTGTTCGGCTTCGACATCTCGCTCTCCTACGCCATGATCATGGCGCTGCTGTTGGGTTTCGCCACCGTCATTACGCTGGCCGGCGGGCAGATCGCCATCATGATCACCGACTGCGTCCAGGGCATCATCGCCATGTTGGGAATCGGCGTGATCGGCCTGTGGTTGCTGCACCAATTTTCCTGGGAGCAGATCTACACCGCCTTCCAGGCCGCCCCCGATCCGGTCAACGCCTCGCTGATCAACCCCTTCAAGACCAGCAAGGCGATGGACTTCAATGTCTGGTATTACCTGATCGCGGCCTTCGGGGCATTCTACAACTGCATGGCGTGGCAGGGCAACACGGGCACCAATGCGGCGCCCAAGACGCCCCATGAGGCGCGCATGGCGCGGGTCATCGGCGGCTGGCGCGGTTACCTGACCGGCGCGGTGGTCAGCCTGTTGCCGGTTTGCGCTTTCACTGTGATGCACCACCCGGACTACGCCCCGCTGGCCGAGTCGGTGCGCACCGGGCTGGCCGCCATCGGCAATCCCACCATTCAGACGCAGATGACCGTGCCCATGGTGCTGGGCAAACTCCTGCCGGTGGGCCTGGCGGGACTGCTGTGCACCATCGTTTTCTGCGCCATGATCACCACCGACGACACCTACCTGCACTCGTGGGGCAGCATCCTGATCCAGGACGTGATCATGCCCTTTCGCCGCCGACCGTTCACGCCTGCAGAACACATTCGCGTGTTGCGCTGGTCGATCACCGGGGTGGCGGCCTTCGGCTTCGCGTTCAGCCTGCTGTTCCGGCAGACGCAGTACATCCTGATGTTCTTCGCCGTCACCGGTGCGATTTTCTTGGGCGGCGCGGGGGCCTGCATCATCGGTGGTCTGTACTGGAAGCGCGGCACCACCGGTGGGGCCTGGGCGGCCATGGTCAGCGGCTCGCTGTTGGCCGTGGGCTCACTGGTGGTGCAGCAGTACCCTTTCGCCCACCTGCCCATGGTGATCAACGCCCCGGCCAGCGCCACGGTCACCGTGGGCGGCGAGGCGGCGGTCTGGCGCGATGGCGAGTGGCGCTACTCGTACCCCTTCTGGAAGCGGTATGAGTGGCAGACGACGCAGGTCACTATCACCGACGACCAGGGCGTGTCGGTGACCCACACGGTGCGTTACTGCTTTGCGCCCGAGCCGACGCTCAACCCGGAACCGGCAGCGCCGGCGGTGACCCCCAGTCCGGTGACGCCGCCCGACGGGTTCGTAGCCGAGGTGCCGCACGCGTGGTGGCAGCGCGCCTTCGTTGTCGTGCGCTCGGTCAACGGTCAGGTGCTGATGTTCTACGCCATGATGACGGCCCTGTTGCTCTACGTGGTTGTCTCGCTGTCGGGGCGTCGCGTCTGTGACATGGACCAGCTGCTGCACCGCGGCCGCTATGCCGTGGCGGCCGACGCCGCGGTTGGCGACGCGGCGGTGCCGCCCCGAGGGTTCCGCGCCCTGGTGGGTATTTCCCCCGAATTCACCCGTCGCGACAAATGGCTGTACTACGCCACCTTGGGGTGGTCGCTGTTCTGGATTGCGGTGTTCTTCGTACTGCTGGGGCTCAACCTGCTGTCCGTGCGCAGTGACCGCTTTTGGTTCGGCTACTGGAAATGGACCCTGCTGCTGAACATGGCCCTCGGGATGTGCACGGTGGTCTGGTTCTCGGTGGGCGGTCTGGCCGATGTCCGGGACATCATACGACGGTTGGCGCACCTGCAGCGCGATGAGGCCGACGACGGCCGCGTTGCTGCGTCCGTGGCCGCCGGCAGTGCGCCCGCGGCCTCGGCGCCGCGGGCGCACTGAGACAGCTCAGGCGCGTCGTACCCAGACCGCCATTTCCCCCGGGCCGCGGTTGTTCCAGGTTGCGTACGGCACTGCGACGAAGGGGACCCGTTGACAGCGATCGGGGCGGCCCGACCGGTACAGACTCCCCGACCAGGCTTCCTCGGGTTCGGCCAGGGCCGCGCCGTGCAGCACCATCACCCCGCCGAGGAGGTCGCCGGCCCACCGAGGCTGCACCTTGTCCGCATCGGCGATCGCCAGGCTGCGCACCGGGGCCTGGTTGTCGATCTGCTCCAGGCAGTACACCACCGGCCCACGCTGCAGCGCCAGCCGACCGGCGTTGGCAATCACCCGCGGGTGGGCGGCGACCCGCTCCACTGGCATGTCAAGGACCAGGCGGACGCGGTCACCCGCCTGCCAACGACGATGTACCTTCAGGTACCCTTTGACGATCGGCGCTTCCTGGGACTCGCCATTGACCTGCAGGCGGTGCCGGTGGCACCAGCCGGGCAGCCGCAGCATCAAGTCGAAAGCCCGGGGCACCGGCAGGTCGATGGCCAGGTCGATGCGCCCTGACCAAGGGTAGTCGGTGCGCTGCTCGAGCAACACTGCCGTCGACCCCATGGCGAAACGGGCTTGGCCACCCAGGTAGAGATGCACCCAGAGACGGCGTTCGCTGGCGGAGTAGGCATAGCTGCCCAGCGATGCGAGCAGACGCGCCAGGTTCGGTGGACAGCAGGCGCAACCGAACCAGTCCTGGCGCTCGACGGCGCCGGCCGAAGCCAGGGGATTGGTGTAAAAGAAACGGGTGCCGTCGAGGCTGACGCCCGAGATCGTACCGTTGTAGAGCAGACGCTCCATGACATCGGCGTACCGGCTGTCGCCGTCCACCTGCAGCAGACGGTGGGCGAAGAACAGCAGCGCGATGTTGGCGCAGGTTTCGGCGTACGCGCTCTCGTTGGGCAGGTCATAGGCGCTGGTGAAGCCTTCGTTGTGCGCCGACGGCCCCACGGCGCCCGTGACGTACATCTTGCGTTCGGTGACATCGCGCCAGAGACGGTGGCAGGCGGCCAGCAGGCCCGCGTCGCCGGTCAGCGCCGCCACGTCCACCATGGCGCTGTAGATGTAGAAGGCGCGCACGGCGTGGCCCGCGACTTCAGACTGCTCGCGGAGGGGCCTGTGCGCCTGCCCGTACGCATAACCGTGGGCCCACACACCGGGAAACACCTCACCGAGGCCGCGGCTGCGACGCTCGGACGCTTCGATGTCGAAGTAGAAAGGCTCGCGGCCGCGCTCGTCGACGAAATAGGTCGCCAGCTCCAGGTACCGGGTTTCGCCCGTGACCTGGTGCAGCTTGATCAGGGCCAGCTCGATCTCCTCGTGGCCGCAGTACCCGCGCCGCTGGTTGGGACCACGGCCGAAGACCTGGCCGATGTAGTCTGCGTACCGGCACATTACGTCCAATAGGCGGCGATCGCCTGTGGCCTGGAAATGGGCCACGGCCGCTTCGATCAAGTGCCCGGCGCAGTAGAGCTCGTGACAGTCGCGCAGGTTGGTCCAGCGATTCTGCGGTTCCACCAGCGTGTAGTGGCTGTTAAGGTACCCGTCGGGCTGCTGCTGGGCCGCGATCAGGCCCACCAGGTCATCCACCTGCTGCCTGAAAGCGGCGTCAGGGTGGGTCGCCAGGCTATGGCAGGCCGCTTCCACCCATTTGCCGACATCGGAGTCCCAGAAGATGTGCGGCTCCTGGGGCTGGCCCGGCTGCCAAGTGCCGGCCATGGCGGCAATGCGACCGGTGTCCCGGCACATGGCGTACTGGGCCGGCAGGGTCACCTCGCGGTTGGTCTGCAGACGTGGATTCCAGAAGGCATCGTCGATGGTGACGGCCGTCAGGGGGAGCGGACGAAGCGCGTAACGAGGGGCAGGCATGGGGGCCTCCTGTGGCTCAAGGACGCGGCTTTCACTGCGGTGGTGGAGGTGAGGGCGACGGTCGGCGGCCGCCGACCGTCGCCCTCACCTCCACCACCGCAGTGAAAGCCGCGTCCTTGAGCCACAGGAGGCCCCCATG
>CAITNQ010000084.1 GCA_903893785.1 uncultured Gemmatimonadota bacterium | reverse complement strand
GGTGGAGCCACCGGCAGCCGGTCCTGCAGGCTGCGGATGTAGTGCACCACCGCCCAGGCATCGTCCTGCGAGATCTGACGGGCGTGACTCGGCATCGACTTCTGGCCCCGCATGGGGCGGTGGAAAATGGCCCCGTCGGTGAAGTCGCGGACGCGCTGCGTCATCAGGCTGGGCGGCTTGGGGTACACCCAAGTCAGAGGCCCGTCACCCGCGCCCTCGGGTCCGTGGCAGGTCAGACAGATGTTCTCGAAGACGAACTTGCCTTTGGCGAGCACTTCCTTGGTGGCCGGCAGCGGATTGCGGTTGGCAACGGCGGCCGCCTCGGCCTGTTCCTGACTGAACGGATAGGGCATCTCGCCCACAGCTACCGCACCCAGCGGCGGCGCCAACATGCCCGTGGGCTTGTCGCCGAAGATGTCGCTCCGCTGCGGTTTGAGCTTGGGCTGGTCGGCCATGTCAAGGAAGTTGAACTCGCGATGCGGCGTGCGGCCGGCGGGCAGGCCGGTGTCACACCCGGTCAGGACGCCGGCCCACAGGCCGGCCAGCAGCGGGAGCAGGGCCAGCTTAGGCATCGCCACCTCCCGTGGCATCGACGGCATGGACATCCAAGGCCCCGATGGAGCGCGCAAAAGCCATGACGCGCTCGGCATTGTACTTGGGGTCGGTGGCCGAGATCCACAGCACGAAGCGGTCGACGGTGGCCCCGGTCCTGATGGCCATGGGCGGCGGTTGGGGCACAGTGTCCCGTTTGCCCGCGATGATGGCAATGATCGCCGTGCCGATGGCACCCCAGTAGACCATGGCCTCGAAGGTGATGGGCAGGAACGCCGGCCAGGAGAAGAAGGGCTTGCCGCCGAAAACGATCGGCCAGTCAAAGACCATGACGTAATTCTGCAGGACCTGGGCCAGCACGATGCCGATGGCGGCCAGCCCCGCGGTGGCGTACGGCACCCACGAACGGCGGACGCCCAGGGCCTCGTCCATGCCATGGATCGGGAACGGCGTCAGTATGTCGAAGTGCGTCCACTCGGAGTCGCGCACCTTGGCCGCGGCGGCCAGGGCCGACTCGGGATCGAGGAAGTGGCCGATCACCCCCTGCTTGGAAACGCGCGTCATGGCTTCACCTCCGCCGGCGCCGCGCCACTCCCGCCGGCCAGGGCCGCTGGCGCCGCACTGCGCGCCACCGCGGGATCCATCACCCCCTTGACCTCGGAAATGGCGACCACCGGCAAGACCCGAACGAACAGCAAGAACAGCGTGAAGAAGAGCCCGAAGGAACCCAGAAGAATGCACCAGTCGAAAAAGGTCAGGCTGTACATGCCCCAACTGGAGGGCAGGAAGTCGCGGTGCAGCGAGGTGACCACGATCACGTAACGCTCGAACCACATGCCCACGTTCACCAGGATCGAGACCACGAACAGCACCACCGGGTTGCGCCGCAGGCGACGGAACCAGAACAGCTGCGGCACAAATGCGTTGCAGGTGAACATGATGAAGTAGGCCCAGCCGTAGGGTCCGAAGGCGCGATTGCGGAAGACAAAACCCTCGTATTGATTGCCCGAGTACCAGGCCATGAAGAACTCGGTGGAGTAGGCAAACCCGACGATCATGCCGGTGAACAGCAGGACCTTGGCCATCAACTCCATGTGGTTGATGGTGATGTAGTTAGTCAGGTTGAACACGCTGCGCATGATGCTCATCAGCGTGATGACCATGGCAAAGCCCGAGAAGATGGCACCGACGACGAAGTACGGTGGGAAGATGGTGGTGTGCCATCCGGGCAGGATGGAGGTGGCAAAGTCGAAGGACACAATTGTGTGCACGGAGAACACCAACGGCGTCGCGAAAGCCGCCAGGATCAGGTAGGCAGCTTCGTAGTGCCGCCAGGCGCGCGATGAGCCGTTCCAGCCGAAGCTCATGGCGTTGTACAGCTTGCGGCGCCACGGATGCGTCGCGCGGTCGCGCACAGTGGCCAAGTCGGGCAACAGGCCCAGGTACCAAAACACCAGCGAGACCGTGCCGTAGGTGGAGATGGCGAAGATGTCCCAGGCCAGGGCCGAGTTGAAGTTGACCCACAACGGGCCGCGGGCGTTGGGGTACGGCACCAGCCAGTAGGCGAACCAGGCACGACCCAGGTGGATGACTGGGAAAATACCGGCGCAGGCCACGGCGAACAGGGTCATGGCTTCGGCGGCGCGATTGATGCCCGTCCTCCAGCGCTGGCGCAGGAGGAACAGCACAGCCGAGATCAGCGTGCCGGCATGGCCGATGCCGATCCAGAACACGAAGTTGATGATGAATGAGCCCCAGCCTACCGGGCTGTTGACGCCCAGAATGCCGATGCCTGAGTAGAAGAGCGTCGCCAGACCGAAGAACAGCAGCCCCAGCAGGGAGCCGGAGATGGCGATGCAGATCCACCATCGACGGGTGGGGAACTGCTCGGTGTGCAGGCAGATGTCCCGGTCGACATCGGCGTACTTCTTGGCGCCGGTGACCAGTGGTTCGGGAATCTGACGGGCGCCGCCGTAGGGCCCCCCGTCGGGCAGGACGATGGGCCGGCCGGTCAGCTGGCTATCGTCCATGATGGTGGCGTAGGGGCTATCGCTAGGCCTTGTCATGGCGCACCTTGGTCAGATAGGAGATCGCCGGCTTGACCCCGAGGCTCTCCAGCAGCTTCATGGCCCGGGGGCTCTTGGCCAGGGCACTGACCCCCGAAGTCGGATCGTTGATGTCGCCAAAGACGATGGCGCCGGTGGGGCAGGCCTCCATGCAGGCCGGAATCACGGCGCGATCCGGCAGTTTGTCTTTGTTACCACCGTCGCGGGCCGCCTGGGCACGCGCCTCCCGAATGCGCTGGACGCAGAAGGAGCACTTCTCCATCACGCCACGGCTGCGCACGGTGACCTCGGGGTTGTTTTTCATCTGCATGCGGCCGCGGGTGTTCAACTCGGCGTGACGCCGCAGACGCGGCACGATCAGGTTGAAGAGGCCGTTGTCCTGCGGGTGCGAGTACTCGAACCAGTTGTACCGTCGCACCTTGAACGGGCAGTTGTTGGCGCAGTACCGCGTGCCGACACAGCGGTTGTACACCTGCTGGTTGATGCCGTCCGAGCTGTGCATGGTGGCCACGAAGGGACACACGGTCTCGCACGGCGCGTTGTCGCAGTGCTGGCAGAGCATGGGCTCGAACAGGGTCACCGGCTCCTCGACCACCGGCAGGGGGCCGTCCCAGACTTCCGGACCCCAATGGCCCTCTTTGGCCGGCGCGTCGTAGTAGCGGTCGATGCGCATCCAGGACATTTCGCGGCCGGCGATGATGGTATCGCCGCCGACCACCGGGATGTTGTTCTCGGCCTGACAGCCAAGGACGCACTTGCCGCAGCCGTTGCACTTGCTGAGGTCAATGACCATGGCCCAGCGAGCGCCCTTGTACGTGTGCGGATCCCAGGCCGAGGGCCCCCCTTCGGTCTGCTCGGTGCCAGACCGCGCGTCGCGCTCGAAGGCGCTCAGGGTCGTCGTGGGCACCAGCGGCCGGGCGGCGCGGTCGATGACATCCGAGCCCTGGGCCACCGCCAGCTCTTGGTGGCCATCCACCCGCTGCACCGTGGCCGCCAGACCGGCAGCGATCACCTGGCCGTCGGCCCAGCCACGCAACGGGTACGCATTGCTGCCCACCTGCCGGCCAATGGCACCGCAGGCGGTACGGCCGTAGCCCAGGGACACGGCCACCTGGTCGTGGTGCATGCCCGCGTGGCGGTACGCCGGCAGGACCAGCGATGCACCGCCGGCGCGCACCTCGACCAGATCACCGTTGGCCAGTCCCATGGCGTCGAAACGCCGCGGCGCGATCGACAGGGCATTGCCCCAGGTGATCCGGGTGATGGGGTCGGGGAACTCCTGCAGCCAACCGTTGTTGCCGCTGCGGCCGCAGGCCAGGGCGAAGCCCGGGTACAACTGCAGCTCCAGGCCGCTGGCCGGTGCCGGCAGATCCCCCAGGCCGGCGGCCATGGCCGGCGCTAGAGTCAGAACGCCGGGGGCCGCGGCCGGTCCCTGGAACGAGCCAGCCCGCAGCACCTGGTTCCAGGCTGAGTCAAAGGCCGCGGTGTCGACCGGCTGCTGCAGCAGGCGCCCGGACCAGACCGAGCGCACGTAGTGGTATGCGCCGCTGGGATTAGTGGGCACGGCAATGGTGCCGGCCACCGGCGGCGGCGTAGCCACGGCGCTGCGCGCCGCCGCTGCCGCCAAATTCCCGCCCACCCCTGCCGCTGCCCCCCAACCGACCAGAATGTCCAGCAGGCCGTAGGTCGCGTAGAGCGGCTGGATGACGGGTTGCTGCACGGCGAACAGGTCCCCGGGCAGGCAGGCATCGCCCCAGCACTCCAGCGGATGGCTGGCGGGCGCAAGGTAGTCGGCCAACGCCGATGTCTCGTCGAGACGATCGTTCAGCGAGACGACCAGACCCACCTGGGCCAGCGCCCCGGCCACGTCCAGCGCCGGGGGCGCGTCGTACACCGGATTGACCCCGGCGATCAGGAGCGTGCCGACGCGACCCGCCCGGATGTCGTCCACTAGCGCCGCCAGATCGGCCGTTCCGGACGCCGACAGCGGCACCCGGATGGCTTCGTCAAAGGCCGGCGCCGCGTACCCGTTAAGGCTCTGATTGATCAAGATAACGGCCGTTTCCAGCGCCACCCCGGAGGATGCGTCGCTGGCCGAACCGCCCGCCAGCGCCACCCCGGCAGAGCCGGCCTGGACCAGCTGGCGCGCGACAGCGCCGATGACGCTGGCGTCGACTCCGGCCGTCGCCGCGACGGACGCGGCGGCAAAGGGCTGCAGGGCGGCGACCACCGCCGCCTCACGTGCCAACGGACCGTGGCCGGCCACGACGATGATCTCGTGCGCCACGGCTGCGGCGACGACCGCCAGCTGCGAGTCGCGCACCCGCACCCGCTGATCCGCGTTGGCGCCGGTCAGGGTGAGACGCCCTTCGAACTGCACAAAGCGGTTCATCGTCGCGCCGTCGCGTCCGGGAGCGCGACGCATGGCGAAGTCGCGCTCCAACCCCAGTGCTGGCCGATCGATGAACTCGGCGCCAAAGCCGACAACCATCTCGGCGCGGTCCAGCCGTGGCCGCGGCGCCGCCGACGGGCCAAAGGCGCGGCGCCAGGCGATCGCCGGCGCCGTGGGCTGGATGGGGGTGTAACGCACATGGCGCAGGCGCGTGGCAGCGGCCAGTTCGCCCACCGCGGCATCGACAGACAGGCTGGCCAGCGGCCCGGTCAGCAGGACCACGTCACCGGCGCGTTGGCCCAGACGGCGGGTCACTTCAGCGCCAATCGCCGCCCAGTCGGCAGCGACCGGAGCGCCTCGGCCGCGACGCACAGACAGGGGGCCCGTGGCCCGGTCCGGGTCGTACAGATCCATCAGACTGGCCTGGTCGCGCAAGGTCAGACTGCGGCGGCTCGGGTCAGCCGGGTTGGGCGTGACGAGCAGGGGCCGGCCTTCGCGCGTCCGTACCAGCACCGGAGTGCCGCTGAGGACGGTGCAGTAGAAGCGCGCCTTGCCCACGCCGGCAGCCAGGTTCTCCGGCATGTCCTGGAAGGGGACGGTGGTTTCGACGGGCGGTTTGCACGCCGCTCCCGCCAGCGCCGTCCCCGCTGCCAGAGCTCCCCCGACGCGGAGGAACTCGCGGCGGTTCATCGGATGGCTCATCTCCCTCTCCTAACGGTGGCAGACCACGCAGTCGGTGGACGCACCCATCTCAGGCTTGCGGTGGCAGGTCAGGCACCAACCCATGTTGAACGCGTTCTGCACCTTGACCACGTCCATGTCCTGGACCTTACCGTGGCAGTCCTCGCAGGCCACCTTGGCCTTGCCTTCCTGGGTAACGGCGTTCATATGCGTCGAATGGTCGAAATACACGAAGTCCGGCAGGTCGTGGACTTTGACCCACGGAATCGGTTCGCCGCGCGCCCAGTAGTCCTTCAGCTTGATGACCCACTCGAAGTTCTGCCCGACCGTCTGGTGACAGTTCATGCACACGGCGGTGGATGGCACCGTGGCATGGCGCCCTTTGTACGGCATGGTGTGGCAGTACAGGCACGGGATGTTGGAGCCGCCGACGTTGACGCTGTCGCCCTGGGCATTGACGGTCCACTTCGGCGCCCCGGCCATGCGGCTGTGGCGGAAGTAGATCGGTTGCCTGGGCTCGTACCCTTGCCGGACGTTGCTCAGCGCCCAGATCAACGACCCGGCGCCGCCGAGAACCGCCAGCAGGATCACGGCCCGGAGGGGTTTGCTGCGTGGGATCATCAGGTTTGACTCCTTCCCCCGGCAGCCCCGGGACTCCCCGAGCCCGGTGGCGTCGCCGGTTGCCCAGCGTGCAGCCCGCGACCGACAGCCGGGGCCTCGTCGTCGAACAGGATACGCACAGGTGGGGTGTCAAGATCGTCATACTGGCCGGAGCGCACCGCCCAGACGAACAGGGCCACGCCAATCCCGGCAATCAACAGGGCCAGGGGCAGCAACACGAAGACGACGCTCATGGCGCCCCCACGGAGCGGGCCGACTGGCTCGCCCGGGTCAGGGTGGACACGGAGAAACTGCGACAGGCGGCCGATGACAGGATTACGGTGAGCGACGAGATGGGCATCAGCACCGCCGCCAGCAGCGGGCCCACCAACCCCGCCAACGCCAGGCCCGCACCGGCCAGATTGTAAGCCAGCGAGAAGGCCAGGTTACGCCACACGACGCGCAGCACCCGCCGCGAGCCGGCGAACAGGTCCAGCAGCGGCGACAGGCCGTCGCGGGTCAGCACCACGTCGGCAGCCAGCACTGAAGCGCCGCTGCCGCCGTGCACGGCGACGCCCACATCGGCCAGCGCCATGGCCGCGGCGTCGTTGACGCCGTCGCCCACCATGACGACGGCGGGTCCGCCCCGCTGATCGCGGCAGGTCAGCGCGGCCACCCGGTCGCGCTTGCCTTCGGGCGTCAACCCGCCGTGGGCCTGGTCCGCCGGAATCCCCAGCGCCAACGCCGTGCGGGCCACCACCGCGGGGTGATCGCCCGACAGGATCTGCAGGGGCAGTCCGGCTCGCCGCAGCGCCGCCACCGTGTCGGCGGCATCGGCGCGGATGGGGTCCCCCACCCCGGCAACGCCCGCTACCTGGCCGTTCACGGCCACGTACACGGGGCTAAGACCATCGGCCAGCAGGGCCGCAGCATGGTCGGCCAGCGCCGGTTCCAAGGGCGCGGCGCTGGCCTCGACCAGGTGGCGATTGCCGACCACCACCACCGCGCCGTCGACCACGCCGCTGATGCCCAGACCGGCGGTCTCGAGCACCTCGGAAACGGGCCGCGCCAGTTCCAGCGGCCGGGCGTAGGCCCGCCGGAAGGCCTGCGCCACCGGATGCGATGACTCAGCCTCGAGGCGACAGGCCAGTTCGCGAGCCTTTTCGTCGCCCAGCCAACGGGAGACCGCCGCCCGGCCTTCGGTAAGGGTGCCGGTCTTGTCCAACAGCACGACCCCGACGCGGCGCAGACGCTCGAGCGCGGCCGGGTTCTTGACGAAAATGCCAGCGCGGGCCGCCCGGGCCAGCCCCACCGAGAGGGCCACCGGGGTGGCCATACCCAGAGCACATGGACAGGTGATCAGCAGCAGGGCCACGACGTGCTGCAGGCCGGATCCCAGCGACTGGCGCCCCCAGATGAACGCGGCAACCACGGCCAGCGCCAGGACCGTCACGACAAAGACGCGGCTGATGCGATCGGCCAGCTGCACCAGCGGCGGTCGGCGCGACATGGCGTCCTGGACCACCGCCAGCAGCGCGCCGACGCGCGTCTGGTCGCCGGCAGCCTCGACCCGCACAACCAGGCGCGCGCCCAGATTCGTGGCGCCGGCAAAGACACGGTCGCGGACCTGCACCTGGATGGCCACCGACTCGCCGGTGAGCACCCCGTTGTCCACCTGCGATTGCCCGTGCAGGACGATGCCGTCCACCGGGACCAGTTCGCCCGAACGGACCTCGACGCAGTCGCCCGGCCGCAGGGCTCCGAGCGGCACCTCGACCGACGGGGCATCGAGCCCCTGGCCGTCCAATCGGCGGGCGAACTCGACGAAGGCCACCCGACGCAGGCTGTCGGCCTGCTCCAGCGCTCGGCGCTGGGCGCCGCGCTGCAGCTGACGCGCGCCCAGCAGCAGAGCCACCAAGGTGGCCAGAGAATCGAAGTAAACCTCGCCGTGCCCGACCACCGTGGAGTAGCCGCTGTAGACGAAAGTGGCTACCAGGGCCAGGGCGATAGGAAGATCGATGTGGGGCACGCGGGCGCGCAGCCCGGCCCAGGCCGTGCGGTAGAACGGTTGCGCCGAGAAAAGCAGTACTGGCAGCGACAGGGCGAAGATGAGCCACCGGAAGAAGGTGTGGAACTCGGGCGCCATACCCCAGTATTCGCCGGCATAGAGGGCGCCCTGGATGAACATGATGTTCATGGCGCAGGCAGCGGCGACCCCAAGCTTGACGAGCAGGGCCCGGTCCTCGCGCTGGCGGACGCGCTGGGCTTCGCCAGCCACATGGGGATGGGGCGTGTACCCTAGCGAATCCAGCGCCCGACCGACCCGCGCCAGTGACGTAGTCGCCGAATCCCACACCACGCGGGCCACCGAGGTGGCCAGGTTCAGGCGGACGGACTGGAGGCCGGGAACGGCTTCGGGCAGGCGCTCCAACAGCCAGACGCAGGCGGCACAGTGGACGCCTTCCAGGTACAGCTCGGCGCCGCGATGGGTAGCATCGGTGTTCACCGCGAACTGCTGCTGGAAGGTCGGATCGTCGAAGTCAGCAAAGGAGCGGCCGGCCACCCGCGCCGGTTGCAGGGCTTGGCCCTGCGACTGCGCCAACCGGTAGTAATCGGCGTACCCCCACTGATGGATAATGGCGTAGACCTGCCGGCACCCGGCGCAGCAGAACTGGGACTCTTCATCGGGGCGGTACAGGGCCCGCGGCACCTCAAGGCCGCAGTGGGCGCAGGCCGGCAGCGGTCCTGGGGGCGCCAGCGGCGCAACCGGGGCGGGCTTCATCGACCCGGGTCCGGCACTAGCGTCGAATCGGCGGTCAGCACCACGCGCTGGCTGTGCACAAAGCGCTGCGTGCCCAACCGAGCGTCCACGCGCACCTCCCACAGCCCGGCCTGGTCCAGGCGCAGCAGCGCCCGGTACGTACCCGGCAGGTGGGGAATCTCGGTGAGCGGACCAAGGTTGTTCAGGCGGCCGTCGGCAGGCCGCACGGCCTGCAATTGGCCCACCAGTCCCCGCACCCCCACGCCGTCGCGGTCCACCACTACCACATCAACGGGCCGCGGCATGCCGGCTTCGTGGGGTACGCCCGCCGGCAGCAGGACCTGCACCGCCCAACCGAGTTGTCGACTCGCGTCGAGCACCGCCGCATCCAAGTCCCAGGCCAGCGACTTCTGGTAGTAGTCGGGTAGCGGCCGGGGCGCATCCGGTCGCGTGGCGACAAAAACCAGGATGCCTTGGGCCACCACTGACATGACCAGCAGCCCACCCAGGTAGAAGGGCCAGCGGTACTGCTTGAGGAGTAGGCGCAGCTTCACATGACCCCGTTAGCGGTTGGGCCCAAGCAGCGGGAATTGGTAGCTGCGGCTGAAACCATGGTTCGAACTCACCTTGTACACGCCGGTGACCTGGCCGTTGGTGAAGGCCTGCGGCGGCACCTCGGTGGCAATGTTGACCGTGCGCACCTCGGCCGGCTCCACGGTCAGCGACGACGAGGAGGAGACCACCAGCTTCGCCCCCGGGGGTGAAACCAGCTCAATGTGGAAGGACTGCGGCTCGTTCTCCTGGTTGGTCAGCCGCAAGCGCTGTTGGTTAACCACCTGGCCACTGGCGTTGACATGGAAGGGTTCGTGGCCGCTGCGGACGATCTCCACCAGCGCCTGGCCGCGGCCGGCCAGCATGACAATGAGCGAGCCCCAGGCCAGCGTCATCAGGGCCAGGTACACAAACAACCGCGGCCGCCAGAAACGGCGCTCGCCGGTCTCCAGTTCGCGTTCGGAGGTGTAGCGGATCAACCCCGGCGGTAGCCCCTCGCGGGCCATCACGGCATTGCAGGCATCCATGCACTGACCACTGGCAACGCACTCCAGTTGCAGGCCGCGGCGGATGTCGACGCCGGTAGGACAGGCCTGAACGCAGCTAGTGCAGTTGACGCAGTCGCCGAAGGCGGCGCGGTCTTCACCCTTCCTCGGCCGGCCCTTGGGGTCACCCCGACGAGCATCGTACGCCGGAATGACGGTGTCGCGGTCGGTCAGCACGTTCTGCAGCCGACCGTAGGGGCAGGCGATAGCGCACATCTGGTCGCGGAACCAGCCCAGGTCAAAGACGATGAGCGCGGCCATGGCGACGATCGCGCCCAGCAGCGCCTGATGTGATGCCAAGTCGCCCCACGCCGCCGCGATCCCGGACCAGCTGACGAAGTAGGCGAAGAAGTTCGTGGCCATGGCCAGAGCGATCAGAGCCCACAGCGACCACTTGGCGGCCTTGCGGCCGAACTTGGCCCAGGTCCAACTCGCCTCGTTCAACCGGCGCTGCGCCACGCGCTGCCCTTCCAGCCAAATCTCAATGGGCCGGAAGATGAACTCCAGATAAACGTTCTGCGGGCAGGCAAAGCCGCACCACAGGCGCCCGAAAATGGAGCCGACGAAGAACACCGTAATGATGGTGCCAGCACCGAAGGCCAGCAGCAGCAGGTTGTCGGTCGGATGGAAGATGCTGCCCAGGACATGGAACTGGCGTTGGGCCACGTCGAGGAAGACCGCGGGCGCACCGCCGATGGGGACCAGCGGCAAGGCCACAAACAGGGCGATCAGGGCATAGCCAAGGTTGCGGCGCGCGTGCCAGAAGCGGCCTTTGACTACGCGCGGATGGATGTGCCGCCGCCGGCCATCGGCTCCCAGGCTGTACAGGAGCTCGCTCTCGGGCGCCACCTGGAAGACAGACTCTCGGCCAGGAGGCGGCCCGTGGGGATCAGCGGCGGGCACTGAAGGCGTTGACACCAAAATCACCGACTCGGTAACGGTTCCGGGGTTTCGGCCTGTCCCTGCGGCGGCCGAGCATCCGGCGGGTTGGATCCCTGCAGGCTCCGCACGAACGACACCAGCGCCGCCAGCTCCTCCGGCGGAATGGCCCGCCCCCAGGAGGGCATGCCTTTGGCGGGAACGCCCTTGGCGATGGTGGTGAAGACCTGCGTCACCTGGCCACCGTGCAGCCAGTAGGTATCGGTGAGGTTCGGGCCAATCAAACCCTGAGCGGCGGCGCCGTGGCAGGGCGAGCAGGTCTTGGTGAAACGCGCCTTGCCTTTGACCAGCACTTCGGGGTTGACCGCCCCGGCGAGAAGCTCGTCGCTGGTCGGCGGTACCACCGGGTGCGTGTCGTAGTACGCCTGGACGCTGCTCAGGTCAGTGACCATCTCGCCCCGGTATTCGGATTCGTACGTGCGCTCACCGAAGGCCAGGGCATAGTAACCCAGATAAAGGATGGCGAACACCAGGCTGCCCCAGAAGATGGCCATGAGCCAGCCAGGCATGGGGTTGTCGTATTCCTCGATGCCATCGACGCCGTGCAGGACCTTGTCCTCGTACTGTGCCATGGCTACCTCAGTTCATCTTGGGAGCGCTCGGCTCCCTCCGTATGGGCGCTCGCAGCCGCGCTAGGCATCCCGTCATCGGCCAGCGGCAGCTGGGCGCAGCGCGCCACCACTTCGGGTCGGGCCCGCCAGGCCCGCACCGCGATCACCGCAAAGGCGGCCATGAAGAAAACCATGGAGGCGATCGCCCAAGCCTGGGCGCCGCTCCGCGCCGTCAACTCCTGCAACACGATCAGTTCCCTCCCACGGCGGCGCTCGGGGCCACGGGAACGGGTCCGGTCGTCAGTGGACCGGCCTGCGGCGGCCGCCACTTGATGTCAGTGCCCAGACGCTGCAGATACGCGATCAGGGCGATGACTTCTTTGTCTGCCAAGCCGGCCGGGCCCTGCTGCGCCACCACCTCGGCGGCGATGGCCTCGGCCTGGGCGCGAATGCGCTCCGGTGCGGTCTGGATCTCGCCATCGGTGTACGGCGTGCCCACCGCACGCAGCGCCCGCATCTTGCTCTCGATCAGGCTGGCGTCGAGCGGGGTCCGCTGCAGGGTGGGGAAAGCCGGCATGATGGAGCCGGGCGTGGTCGATGGCGGGTCGGCCATGTGACGCACGTGCCACAAGTGCGGGTATTTGCCGCCCACACGGTGCAGGTCGGGCCCGGTGCGCTTGGAGCCCCACTGGAACGGATGGTCGTACACGAACTCGCCGCCTTTGGAGTATTCGCCGTAGCGCTCAGTCTCGTGGCGGAAGGGCCGGACCATCTGAGAATGGCACACGTAGCAGCCCTCGCGGAGGTAGATATCCCGGCCCAGGACCTCCAGCGGCGTGTAGGGTTTGACGCTGGCGATGGTCTTGACGTTGTCGTCCACCATGAACATGGGCACAGCCTCGATCAGGGAGCCGACCGACAGCGACAGGGCGACGAGCACGGTCATCAGCACCAGGCGGCGTTCGATCACCCGGTGGATGCCGTGACGCACGGCGTGCTGGAACTGGTACAGGGCATAGTCCCAGGTGTTGGCCGGGGTCGTCGCGCCGGGGGCGGCCGTCTCACACTGCAGGCGCGGAGCCTGCACCTCGGGTTCTTCGCGGTAGTCCGCCGGCGCCATGCGGATGGTTTTGTACAGGTTGTACACCATCAGCAGCAGGCCGCAGAAGAACAGCACGCCGCCGGTGAAGCGCAGCCAGTACATGGGCAGCAGTCGCACCACGGTTTCAATGAAGTCCGGGTACACCAGACGGCCGTCCGGTTCGAAGGCACGCCACATGGCCCACTGCGTGATGCCCGCGACCCACATGGAGACTTGGTACAGGATGATGCCGATGGAACCGATCCAGAAATGGGCGCTGACCGCTTTGAGGCTGTAGATCGGCGTCTTCCACAGGCGCGGCACCATCCAGTAGAGAATGCCGAACGAGAGGAAGGCGTTCCAACCCAGGGTGCCGGCGTGGACGTGGCCGATGGTCCAGTCGGTGAAGTGCGAGACGGCATTCACCGACTTGATCGACATCATCGGCCCCTCGAAGGTCGACATGCCGTAATAGGTCACGGCCACCACCAGGAACTTCAGGATGGGGTCGTCGCGCAGTTTCTCCCAGGCGCCGCGCAGGGTGAACAGGCCATTGACCATGCCGCCCCAACTGGGCATCCACAGGACTAGGGAGAACAGCATGCCCAGGGTCGAGGCCCACTCGGGCAAGGCGGTGTAGTGCAGGTGATGGGGTCCGGCCCAGATGTAGACGAACACCAGAGACCAGAAGTGCATGATGGACAGACGGTAGCTGAACACCGGCCGATTGGCCGCCTTGGGCAGGTAGTAATACATCAGACCCAGGTACGGAGTGGTCAGGAAGAAGGCCACGGCGTTGTGTCCGTACCACCACTGCATGAGCGCGTCCTTGACGCCCGCATAGGCCGAGTAGCTGCCCAGCAGCGAATACGGGACCGCCATGCTGTTGCCGATGTGCAGGATGGCCACGGCCACAATGGTGGCGATGTAGAACCAGATGGCGACATACAGGTGACGCTCGCGACGGATGGCCAGGGTACCGAAGAAGTTGACGGCGAAGGTCACCCACAGGACCGCTATCAGGATGTCGAGCGGCCACGGGAGCTCGGCGTATTCCTTGCCCTGGGTGTAGCCGAAAACCAGGCACAGGGCCGCCAAGACGATCAGCAGCTGCCACCCCCAGAAGTGCAGCCGGGTCAGCGTGTCATTGAACAGCCGCGTCTTGAGCAGGCGTTGGGTGGAGTAATACACGCCGGCGAAGATCATGTTGCCGACGAAGGCGAAGATGACCGCGTTAGTGTGCAGGGGACGCAAGCGGCCGAACGTCAGGTACGGGGCCACGTTCAGGCCGGGGAGGAAGAGCATGGCCGCGACCAGCACCCCCACCAGCATGCCGACCACGGCCCAGACGACCGCCGCCAGCGTGAAGAGACGTACCGACTGGTCGTCGTAACGGACTGTTGCGTCGGTTCTGGTCATCTGGGTCCCATCCTTCCAGAAGGTCCTGGCGCCGCAGGGAGCGCGTTCCCCCGGGGCGTCGGCCGGGCCAGACCACGGCGGTCCGGACCACGGCTGGGCTCAACTCGGCTGCACCGGTCCCGTGAGGGCCCGAGCCGGCAGCCGGGGTGACCTGCAGCCAACCCGGTCAGCGCGGGTCGGCGTGTGCGTGGGTTGCCGCGGGCGATCCCCGGGCGACCCGATTATATACGGACAGCCGGGCTTCTCCGCCACCCGAATGTGCGCGCCGGGCACCGCCGCTCAGGCGCGTGGCGCCGCAACCGCCAGGCAGGGCGCCGGCACCAGGCCGAGCAACTGCTGCGGCGCGTCATAAAGGATCTGCTGGCCGATGCCGATGGCCAGGGATTCATCGTACTGGCCCTGCCCCACCTTGGCGGCGAGTCCCTCGGCCAGAGCCCGGCGCACCATCAGGCTCTTGGCGTACGCCCACTCCACGCAGTAGGCATCTGAGAAGAACCCCACCTGCCGGTTCAGCGGCAGCATGTCCAACCGCTCCTCGATCGTCTGGCGGATGGCACCAGGGAAGAAGCTGTGCCACCAGTAGCCGGCCAGCGACAGGTTGGGCAACTCCCGGCACAGCGTGCACAGGGACTGGCCCCCATGCCGGCTGGCCAGGAAGCACTGGAAACGCAGGCGCGGATGGCGCGCGACCATCTGGGCGACCTGGGCAATGGCGCGCTGGGAGAGGCGACTGGCTGTTTCGTGGGGCAACGGCTCAGCGCCAAAGCTGAACTGCAGCACGACCTGGTCGCCGAGGCGAGCTTCCAGCTGGGACAGGAAGGCCTCGTTCACGTACGAGGCGTAAACGTCGCGTTCGGCGGGTCCGGCCTGATCCCGCCGAGCCAGGGCGTGGCGCAGCAGGTCAGCGTCTGCCGGTTCCAGATCCAGATCGGTGGACAGGTGCGTGGCCATGGAGACAATGCCGGCGGCCGGGATCTGCCCGACATACCAGGCCACGGCGTCGTCCACATCCGCCACCGAAGCGAGTACGCGCGGTACTGGGGGGCGCGCGCCAGCGCCGATGGGCGCCGGGCTGTCCGGGCCCCGCCCCCAGCAGCGCTCGAGCTCGTACAGAGCGGTGTCGTATTCGCCCCATTGGCAACGGGTGAAAAACGCCCACTCGAGCGAGTACTGGAGCACCTCGTCATCGGCGCCGCCCTGGCGTCGGGCCCATTCGGTGCAGGCCCGTTCGATGCGCGCCCGACGCAGCACCTGCCGCGGCCAGTTCGGATCGGCAGCCTGGCTGCGGATGCGGTCGTCCAGACCTTCCCAGTTGTCTTCGGTTACGGGGCCGGTGAAGTCGTACAGGTCGCGCAGGATCAACCGGATGCCGTGGGCGATGCCGGTGTTGCGGACCTGCGGCAGGTACGGCAGCGCGCGCCGGATGCGGTCGTGGGCCTCCTGTCGGGACGGCCAGCCGGGGAACTGCGTCAGCCGCGCGCCGTCCGGACAGCCGGCTGCGTACAGTTCGCTGACCGACATATGGTACAATAAGATATCGTGCAGGCCGCCGGCACCCAGGCGCCCACCGACCAAGTGGGTGTGGGCGTCGAGCACCGGACTGGCGCACAGTGCGGCGTAGAGTCGATCCGTCAGCCCAGGCAGATCCATGGCAGCCCTCCGGGGGATGATGCCGCGGGTTGGGGCACCGCAGCAGGCGGACGCCGCGCGGGTGCGGCGATGGGGCGCGCGGGGCGGCAGCCCCGGGCAGGCCGCCGGGCGCGTCGACCGGGGCCCCCCTCAAGGCGCCGCCAGGGGCGGCGCTATCCTAGGGCGCTCGGCCGCAGGCGTCAAGCACCCCGCCTCGGGGTCGGGGCCGTTGCTTGACAAGACCTGCGGCGGCCCTGTCCCTTATCGGTTTGGCTGCGGCCCGCCAGGGGCCAGGCCGGCGACACCGGCGCGCCCGTAACCCATGCCGGCAGGGGCCGGGCGCACCAGAACGAGGGGAACGGCCGCACCGGCGCCACCGAGCGTTCCGCTGGCACCGGCGGCAAGGCGGCGGACGCGGGGCCCGGGACCCGGGCGTCGCACGGTCAGAGCGCGACACGGGCGTGGCACCCACCGGCGGCCGCACCCCCAACGGAGGCACAGGCGGTGAATCTGAGCTGGGTTGACTGGACGATCGTCGGCGTCGCGGTGGTGGTGCTGCGCTTTATCAGCCTGTCGTCGTCGCGCCACATGAAGGGCGTCGCCGATTTCCTGTCGGCCAACCGGTTGGCCGGGCGGTACCTGCTGACCATCGCCGGGCAGATGGGCGGCACGGGGGTAATCTCGCTGGTGGCCCTGTTCGAGATGTACTCGCAGGTGGGCCTGCCCCCCATCTGGTGGGGATTCATGAGCATCCCGGTCGGCATTGTCATTCTGCTCAGCGGCTGGTGCTATTGGCGCTTCCGCGAGACGCGGGCGCTGACCTTGGCGCAGTTCTTCGAGATGCGCTACAACCGGCGCTTCCGCGTCTTTGCCGGCACCGTCTGCTGGGTCAGCGGCATCGTCAACTTCGGCATTTTCCCGGCCGTGGCGGCGCGGTTCTTTATCTATTTCTGCGGCCTGCCGGACACGTTCCAGATCCCCGGCATTCCCCTGAATATTGACATGTTCGCTGCCATCATGGCCCTGGACCTGGCCCTGGCATTGGTGTTCGTGACGCAGGGCGGCCAGATCTCGGTGATGATCACCGAGTTCTTCCAGGGCATGTTCTGCGGCTTCGCCTTCCTCACCATTGCTGGTTACCTGCTGCTGCAGTTCCCTTGGGCAACCATCGTCACCGCCCTCAATACAGCGCCCGCCGACGCCTCCATGCTGAACCCGTACAAGTCTTCAGCAGCCAAAGATTTCAACATCTGGTATTTCCTCATCGGCATCTGCAGCGCCATTTACAACTCCATGTCCTGGCAGGGCTCGTCCGGCTTCCAGAGCTCGGCCAAGTCGCCCCACGAGGCCCGCATGGGGGGCGTCATCGGCGGTTGGCGCGGCCTGCCGTTGTCGGTGATGGTGATCATGCTGTCGCTGGTTGGTTTCACCGTCATGACCCTGCCTGAGTTCGCCCACATCAAGGCCACGGTCAGCGGGGTCCTGTCAGGGATCGGCAACGATACCATCCGCAAGCAGATGACCGTGCCGGTGGCCATCGCCCACGTGCTGCCCATTGGTATCAAGGGGTTGCTGACCACTGCCATGCTCTTCTTCTCTTTCACCTGTCACGACACCTACATGCACTCGTGGGGCTCGATCTTCGTGCAGGATGTGTACATGCCGCTGCGCAAGAAGGTCCTGAGCCCCGAGGACCACATTCGCTATCTGCGCTACTCGATCATCGGCGTTGCCGTGTTCTCGTTCCTCTTTAGTCTGCTGTTCCGGCAGAGCACCAAGATCTTCTTCTTCTTTGCCGGCACCGGGACCATCTGGTTGGGCGGCGCCGGAGCGGTGATCATCGGCGGCCTCTACTGGCGCCGGGGTACGGCGCTGGGCGCCTATGTGGCCCTGGCGATCGGCGTGGTCTTCGGCCTCGCCAGTCTGATCATCCCGCAATACTGGCCCGACTTCTTCCTCGACAATCAGTGGCTGTACCTGTTGGCCATGCTCCTAGCAGCCCTCAGCTACGTGGTCATTTCGCTGCTTACCTGCCGGGAACCCTTCAACCTGGAGCGGATGCTCAATCGCGGCGCCTATGCCCGCCAAGACCAGACGGCTACCGTGCCGGAAAGCCGCAACATCATCCTGCGGCTAACCGGCATCAACAAAGATTTCACCCGCACCGACCGCATCTGGGCCCTGGGGCTGCTCACCTGGAACCTGGTTTGGTTCAGCACCTTCTTCATTGTTACCGCGATCCACTTCACCGTGGGGCTGAGCGAGAGCTTCTGGGCCAGTTTCTGGCACTTCTACCTGCTGCTGTTTTTCATCATCGGCGTGCCGGCCACGATCTGGTTCAGCATTGGCGGCGTGATCGACGTCAAGGCCCTGTTCCGAACGCTGGACGCCACCGTGCGTGACCACACCGACGACGGTCGCGTGACGCACCACCACGACTCGGCCGGGCCGTCCACCGCGCCCCATTGAGGCGCCGAGTCCGGCGCGCCCCCATGAGGGCGGTGGCCGGGCGGATGGCCGGGCGGCAGCGCACGTTCCACCCGGGCCGCGGCCGCGGCCCCAACCAAGGAGATCCTCGTGCCGGTTGACATCAGGCGGCTGCTCGAGGCAGCGGCACCGGGCGGTGCCGAGTGGGTCGGATTGCGCCGCGTGCGCACCGCAACGCGGACGTACCAGGCCAAAGACGGCCGCTTCGAGGCCGCCTTCGATGCCTGGGACGAAGGTTTCATGGTCGAGGTCCTCTGCCAGGGGCTGTTCGGTTACGCCGCGCTGACCGAAGCCACGCCCACCGCCATGCGGGCCGCCGGCCAGCGCGCGCTGGAGCTGGCGCGGGCCGGCGCGCCGCGGGCCGTGCATGTCTTTGACGCCACAGTACGGCCGGCTACGGTGCTGCGCTATGAGACGCCACGCCGACGCCGGGCCCCGCTGGGCGCTGATGTGCTGTCTGGCCAGGCCATCGCGCTGACCGAGGTGATGCGCCTGTCAGACCGCATTGTGCAGACCAGCGCCGAGATCGAGACTCGTGATCTGGAGATCGAGTTGGCGTCTACCAGCGGCATGGCCGTGGAGCAGCGCCTGCACATTATCGGGCAGAGCGTCCAAGCCATCGCCCGGGACGGCAATATCACGCAGCGGCGCAGCGCCAACGGCCCGCGCGGCCGCACCTTGCAGGGCGGTTACGAGCAACTGGACCTGGCGGCCGCGCAGACCGACGCCCGGCGGCTTGCCGAGCAGGCACTGGAACTGCTGACTGCCGCCGAGTGCCCCAGCACCACCGCAACGCTGGTCTTGGCGCCGGACCAGATGATGCTGCAGATCCACGAGTCGGTGGGGCATCCGCTGGAGTTGGACCGCATCCTGGGCGACGAGCGCAACTATGCCGGCAGCAGCTTCGTGCGGCTGGAGGACATCGGTTCGCTGCGGTATGGCTCCGAGTTGATGAACATCACCTTCGACCCAACGGTGTCCGGCGAGCCCGCCTCCTATGGCGCCGACGACATCGGCAACCCGGCCCAGCGCGAGTACCTGATCCGTCAGGGCATCCTGGTCCGCGCTCTGGGAAGCCTGGAGAGCCAGGCCCGCAGCGGCCGCCCCGGCGTGGCCTGCCAACGGGCTCAGGACTGGTTCCGCGCCCCCATCGACCGCATGGCCAACCTCAACTTGGAGCCGGGCGACGACGCCTTCGACACCGTGATCGGCAGCGTCGAGAACGGCGTGTACATGGAGGCCAACCGCTCCTGGTCGATCGACGATCATCGCAACAAGTTCCAGTTCGGCTGCGAGTACGGGCGCCTGATCAAGGACGGCCGACTGGGGGCGACGGTGCGCAACCCCAACTACCGTGGCGTGTCGGCCACCTTCTGGCGCAATCTGTGCCGCATTGGCGACGCGTCGACCTTCCAGGTGTTCGGTACCCCCAACTGCGGCAAGGGCGAACCGAACCAGATCATCACGGTGGGCCACGCCAGCCCGGTCTGCGCCTTCCGCGACGTGGAGATTTTCGGAGGTGAGGCATGAGTGTCGTCCGTGACCTGGAGTCTCGTTTCGTCCGCGCCTGCGACGTGCTCTGCGGCGAACTGACTGGTGATGAAGCCCTTTCCCTGGAATTCAGCGGCGAACAGTCCACCTTTCTGCGCTTCAACCATGCCCGCGTACGCCAGATCGGCGAGGTGACCTCGGCCCGGATCGACTTCCGTTACTGCCGGAATGGCCGGACGCTGTCGTCCATGTTCGAGGCCACGGGAGAAGCCGATATCGACGCCGAGCGAGCGGCCGCTGCCTTGGGCGCGGCCCGGCGCGAGGCCGCCCTGCTCCCCGAGGATCCATACCAAACCCTGCCGGTGGCGACCGGCCAGTCACGCGAGGAATTCGGCGGCTCACTGCCCGCCGCCGACGGACTGGTCGAGGAGGTGCTCGCGCCAGGGGCCCAACTGACGGCCCTCGGAGCCGATTTCGTCGGCCTGCACGCGCAGGGCCCGGTGTGCCGCGGGGCGGCCAACCACCTGGGGGCACGGCACTGGTTTGCCACGGAGACCTTTGCCGTGGATTACTCGGCCTGGTTGGCCAACGGCAAGGCGGTCAAAGCCAGCTACGGCGGCCGCCACTGGGACGGCGATGCCTATCGCCGCGGCGTGGCCGCCGAGGCACCGCGCCTGCAGGCGCTCGGACGAGCCGAGAAACGCCTGGAACCAGGCGAGTACCGAGTCTGGATCGGACCCCAGGCACTGGCCGAGTTCATGGCGTTCTTCTCCTGGCACGGCCTGTCGGAGCGGGGCCTGCGCGAAGGTGAGAGCGCTTGGTTGGCCTTGCGCGAAGGTCGCCGGCAGTTGTCGACCCAGTTCCAGTTGACGCAGGATTTCACCCTGGGCGTTGAGCCGCGCTTCAACGAACTGGGCGAAGTGGCGCCCGAGCGACTGGTCTTGATCGAGGAAGGCCGACTGGTCAATACGCTGGTGTCGGCCCGCACCGCCCTGCAGTATGGCGCCACGGGCAATGCCGCGCCAGAGTGGGAAGGGCTCCGTTCGCCGGCGGTGCGCGAGGGGGCGCTGGACGAGGAACGAGCCCTGGAACTGCTGGGCACGGGCCTGTACATCGCCAACCTGCACTACCTGAACTGGAGCGACTTCGACTCGGCGCGAGTGACGGGCATGACGCGCTTTGCGTGCTTCTGGGTTGAGGACGGGCACATCGTGGCGCCGATCAAGGACATGCGCTTCGACGAGAGCCTGTACCACCTGTGGGGCGAGAAATTGGTGGGCGCCAGCCGTCAGCGGTCGCTGGTGGTCGAGACCGGCAGCTACTACCGCCGCGCCCTGAGCGGTTCGCTGCTGCCCGGGATGCTGATCAACGGGTTCACATTCACCTTGTAGACGCGCGCGCCGTGCCGTGGCCAGCCTTGACGACGACCGTCCTTTTACGGATGGTTTGCGGCCAGCAGCGAGCCCCGGGGCGCATGGTGTGCAGTGGCGTCTTCGAGCCCGCGCCTGGCAGCGAATACAACCCAGCAGGAGGAAGTTCACAATGGCCCTCAAAGTCGGTATCGTCGGTCTGCGCGGCATTGGTAACCGGCACGCCGAGTGCCACCACCAGGAACCCCTGTCCGACCTGGTGGCGGTGTGCGATGTGATCAAAGAGCGCGCCGACCAGGCCGCCGCCAAGTTTGGCGCCAAAGCGTATTACAGCCTGACCGAGATGCTGGCCAACGAGCCGCTTGATGTGGTCGACGTGACCACGGGCGGTCACGAGAACGGCTCGTGGCACTATGAGCCGGCCATGGAAGCCATGGAGGCCGGCAAGGCCGTCCTGGTCGAGAAACCCCTGTCCAACGATGTGGTCGAGGCCCGCGCCATGGTCGCCAAGGCCGCCGAGAAGGACGTGTACCTGGGCTGCAACCTGAACCACTACTTCACCCCGCCGGCCGAACAGGCGCGCCAGTACATGGCCGATGGCCAGGTGGGCGAACTGGTCTACTGCCTGCACAAGATGGGCTTTGCCGGCAGCGAGATGACCTACGCCCCAGGGGGTTCGACGCGCGTCAAAGGCTTTCCCTACTTCCACGTCAAGGCCTTCCTCACCCATCCGTTCAGCGTCATGCGCCACTTCTGCGGCGATGTCACCCACGTGCAGGCGTTTTTCGATCGCCCAAGTTTCCGCCGCCACGCGGATGACCTGATGATCTCGATCAACAGCATCCACATGCGCTTCGCCAACGGCGCTGTGGGGTATCTGTTGAGCCAGCGAGGCGACGCCACGTTCGGGCTGGGCGGCTGGTGGAGCGTGGAAGTGGCCGGCACCCGCGGCACCTTCTGCATCGAGAACTGCATCGAAAAGGTGACTTTCTGGCCCGCCCCCGGCACCGCGGCCCAACCGGACCAGCTCAAGTTGGGCAATGCCAACGCGCCGATCGTCACCGAGTCGGGCATCAGCAACTTCGACGAGACCTTCCCGCGGCGCATCCATGCCTTCATGGAAGACGTCACCAACAAGGTCCCGCGCGAGATGCTGCGCGCCTCGGGCCGTGATGCGCTGGCGGCGCTCGAGTACACCTGGGCGGCCATGGAGTCGTACGAACAGGGCGGCATTCTGGTGCGGCCCAACCCGCTGCCGCTGCTCAAGGGCGACCCGCGCTTCGAGCTGGACTGAGTCCCCGGGACGCGCGGACGCCGGCTTCGGGCCGGCCGTCCGTCGGCGTCTGCGTCATCGCCAGGTGGTCGGGCCCGCGGCCCGACCACCTGTCCTTTTTGGGCCGCAAGCCCAGGAGTACCCCATGCGACGCGCCGAGAAAGCCATCCACGATCCGGCCGAGTTCGCGGCCATTCTCCAGGCTGCCCAGGTGTGCCACCTCGGACTGGTGGACGCGGGCGAACCCTACGTGGTCCCGGTCTCGTTCGGTTACGCCGACGGCGCGCTGTATTTCCACAGCGCCCCGCGCGGACGCAAGATGGACATCCTCCGCCGGCAATCGCGGCTCTGTTTCCAATTGGAGGCCGACTGCGCGGTGATCCCGGCCACCGAGGCCTGCGGCTGGACCGCGCGGTTCCGCAGCATTATCGGCTACGGCGAGGCAGAGATCCTGACCGACCCGGAAGCCAAGCGGTACGGCCTGGCCGTGATCATGGCCCACTACGCCGGTCCCGAGCCGGTGTTCTCCTTCCCGGACGCCATGGTGACGCGCACGGCGGTGGTCAAAATCGCGGTTCGGGAGTGGACCGGGAAAAGGGGTTGAGGCTGCTGCCCGGGCCATCCAGCCGGGCCGGCACCCCATCCGTACCCGCGCTGAGACAGCCGGCCCGGAACGCGCGATCTTTGCGTTTTGTCGCGACCTGAGTGATTCCTTATTATCTGTTGGTGACTTCCCTCCACCGGGTACCGGGCCGCGCGGTTCGGACGACGGCCGCCCACCAGCGCCCCGGGTGAACCCCGTTCGCCGAGGAGCAACAACTCATGTCAGAAGTGTACCATCCCGAGCCGTCGTTGGCCGCCAAGGCGCACATCAAGAGCATGGCGGACTACCAGAAGGACTACGATCGCTCAATCCAGGACCCGGCCGGGTACTGGGCCGAGAAAGCCGCCGAGTTCCACTGGTTCAAGAAGTGGGACACGGTGCTGTCGTACAACTACGACATGACCAAGGGCCCCATCAGTATCAAGTGGTTCGAGGGCGGCAAGACGAACATCGTCTACAACTGCCTCGACCGGCACCTGGCGACGCGCGGCGACCAGGTAGCCATCATCTGGGAAGGCAACGAGGTCGGCGAGGACGCCACCTTCACCTACCGCCAGCTGCACGAGCAGGTGTGCAAGTTCGCCAACGTGCTCAAGGCGCGCGGCGTCAAGCGCGGCGATCGGGTCTCCATTTACCTGCCCATGATCCCCGAGTTGGCAGTGGCCATGATGGCGTGCGCCCGTATCGGCGCCGTCCACTCCATTGTCTTCGGCGGTTTCTCGGCCGAGGCCCTGGCCGACCGCATTGCCGACTCCACCTGCACCACCCTGATCACCGCCAACGGCACCTTCCGCGGCAACAAACCCGTGCCGATGAAGCCCAGCGCCGACGCGGCCATGGCCAATGCCGAGCAGCAGATGGGCAAGCCGGTCAATACCTGTATCGTGGTCAAGCGCGTGCAGGACGGCCACGGCATCAAGTGCGACATGCAGGAAGGCCGGGACTTCTGGTGGCAGGACCTGATGGCCACCGCCAGCGCCGACTGCCCCTGCGAAGAGATGGACGCGGAAGACCCGCTGTTCATCCTGTACACCTCGGGCTCGACAGGCAAGCCCAAGGGCGTGCAGCACAATGTGGGCGGCTACATGGTCTACACCGCCCTGACGCACAAGTATATCTTCGATTACCAGGAAGGCGACATCTACTGGTGCACGGCTGACATTGGTTGGGTCACGGGCCACTCGTACATCATCTACGGTCCCTTGGGCAATGGCGCCACGACGATCATGTTCGAGGGCATTCCCACGTACCCGGCCGCCGACCGGTTCTGGAAAACGGTGGAGAAGTACCGCGTCACGCAGTTCTACACGGCGCCCACGGCCATCCGCGCGCTGGCCAAAGAAGGCACCCAGTGGCCTGCCGGTTGCGATCTGTCGTCGCTGCGGTTGCTCGGCAGCGTCGGCGAGCCGATCAACCCCGAAGCCTGGCGCTGGTACCACGAGAACATCGGCAAGGGCCGCTGCCCGATTGTCGACACCTGGTGGCAGACCGAGACCGGCGGCATCCTGATCACGCCGTTGCCGGGCGCCACGCCTACCAAGCCAGGGTCAGCGACGTTCCCCTTCTTCGGCGTGCAGCCGGCGGTGCTCGAGGCCGAGTCGGGCAAAGAGCTGACCGAGAACGGGGTCACGGGCGTGCTGTGCATCAAGGCGCCCTGGCCGGGCCAGGCTCGCACTGTGTACGGTGACCACGAGCGCTTCCAGAACACCTACTTCCAGCAGTACAAGGGCTACTACTTCACTGGCGACGGCTGCCGTCGCGACGAAGACGGGTACTACTGGATCACCGGCCGCGTCGACGACGTCATCAACGTGTCCGGGCACCGCATGGGCACGGCCGAGGTGGAGAGCGCGTTGGTGCTCCATCCCAAGGTAGCCGAAGCCGCTGTCGTGGGCTTCCCGCACGACATCAAGGGCCAGGGCATCTACGCGTACGTGACCCTGAACGCCGGTGAGGAATACACCGACGAACTGCGCAACGCGCTGAAACAGCACGTGCGCAAGGTCATCGGGCCCATCGCCACGCCCGACGTCATCCACTGGGCGCCGGCCCTGCCGAAGACCCGGTCGGGCAAGATCATGCGCCGTATCCTGCGCAAGATCGCCACGAACGAAACCGACAGCATCGGTGACACCTCGACGCTGGCGGATCCGACCGTGGTCGACAGCCTGATCAAGAACAAGTAACGAACTGACAGAAGCGGTTCGCACTGGCAACGGTGATGGACCGGCGGCAGAAGCCGGCGGGGCAGCAGGAGGCCCCGCCGGTTTGCTGTTGGCGACCAGGCGGCCGATGGCCGGGGCACCCGTGTGCCGCGACGGGTCGTCAGGGCTGAGCGCGCGCTCCCGCGGCGGGCTGGCCCCCCGGGGCAAGGGCGCGCCGGGAACTGGCCAGGCGGCCGCCGCGTCACCCTGCAGCACCGCCGCGCTGGCCGCCGAAGCCGACCGGGTCCGCCCCGCTGGGACGGTGGTCGGGCGACGGCTGGGGCCCGGTGTCGATGCACTTGGGTTCTGTGCGGACCCGGTTGTGTGTATCTTGCTCACGCCCACCGGTGTTCTGCTGCCGCCACTCCTGGCCCGGAGGTAGGCTATGTCGGCGCCTATCCGTTTCGACGCCGCCTTGACGCGGGACTTCCCGCGCGCCAGCTCCCGCGAATGGCTTGAGACGAACGGACTAGGAAGCTGGTCCAGTGCCACCATCACCGGCGCGAACACGCGTCGCTACCACGGCCTGCTGGTCGTGGCCACGCATCCGCCGGTGGGACGGCTGGTGCTGCTCAGTCGCATCGACGAAACCCTGACCCTGTTCGACCAGACCCTGGACCTGGGCTGCAGCCTTTTCCCTGGGACGATCCATCCGCAGGGGTATCGTCATCTGGCGTCGTTTGCTCTGGACCCCTTCCCCACCTTCACCTACGCCACGGATCAGTTGACTCTGCGCAAGACCGTGGGCATGGTGCATGGCGAGCACACGGTAGTGATCCGGTACGAATTGCTGCGGGCCCCGGAGGCGGTTCGTCTGCAGCTGCGGCCCCTTTTCGCTGGCCGCGACTACCACCATCTGGTGCAGGCCAACGACAGTGTGCGGCGCGAGGGGCGCTTCCGCGATCACCTGCTGCGCTACCAGCCGTACCCCGGGCAGCCCTCGGTCTATCTGTGGGCTCCGGGCCTCCAGTACACCGCGGCGCCTGACTGGCACTACAACTTCCGGTACCCGCGCGAGGAAGAGCGGGGCCTGGAGGCGAGCGAGGACCTGTTCACCTGCGGCACCCTGCACAGTGGCATCGAGCCGGGCAGCGCCCTGACGGTCATTGTCTCGACCACCAACCCCGAGATGCGCGACGGGGCCGCACTGCTGGAGCAGGAAGCGACGCGACGCCTGCAGGTCCCGGTGCCCGCCGGCCTGGAAGCAGAGCCCGTGGTAGCGCAACTGGCCCGGGCGGCGGACCAGTTCCTGGTGCGGCGGAACGATGGCCTTCACACTGTGCTCGCCGGCTATCACTGGTTCACCGACTGGGGCCGCGACACGATGATATCGCTGCCCGGCCTGTGCCTGGTCACCGGTAGGTTTGACGAAGCCCGCAGCATCTTCACCGCCTTCGCCACCCACATCAGCCAGGGCATGATCCCCAACCGCTTCCCGGACTACGGTGAACAGCCCGACTACAACACCGTCGACGCCACCTTGTGGTTCTTCGTGGCGCTGCAGCGCTATCTGGACTACACGCAGGATTTCGACTTTGTCGAGACCGACCTGTGGCCTGCTCTGGAAGACATTCTCATCTGGCATCGCCGCGGCACCCGCAGCCATATCCATGTGGCCGCCGACGGCCTGTTGTGGGCCGGCGACGAGGGCACGCAGTTGACGTGGATGGACGCCAAGGTGAACGACTGGGTCGTGACCCCGCGGCACGGTAAGCCAGTGGAAGTGAACGCGCTCTGGTACAATGCCCTGCGGGTCACCGAGCGACTGGCAGCGCACTATGGCGAAGAAGACCTGGAGGCCCACCTGCAGCGCGAAGCCAGCCGGGTTGCCGACGCTTTCTGCGGCACTTTCTGGAACGAGTCGGCAGGTTGCCTGTACGACGTCGTCAACGGCAGCGGGGCCGACGCGGCGATTCGCCCGAACCAGATCCTGGCGCTGAGTCTTCCCTATCCCCTGCTGACCGGCGACCGGGCACGTCGGGTGTTCGACACAGTGGACAAGCACTTGTTCACGCCGTATGGCCTGCGAACCCTGTCGCCAACCGATCCAGCGTACCGGGGGCGTTACGAGGGTGGGCCATGGGACCGCGACGGGGCCTACCATCAGGGCACAGCCTGGGCGTGGCTCATGGGCCCGTTCATCACCGCACTGGTGCGAGTGTACGGCGATGCCGGGCGTCAGCGGGCCCGGCACATTCTGCGCGAGTTCGAGGGCCACATGTGCGAGGCAGGCCTGGGCACGGTGTCCGAGATCTTCGATGCCGAACCGCCGTACATCCCCCGCGGCTGTATTGCCCAGGCATGGAGCGTTGCAGAGCTGCTCCGGGCCGGCTACGAGGATGTCTTGGGCCGGGGTCCGGCGCTCAACGAAAACCAGGCGCAGTAAGACGGAGGGCGTGATGAGTATCGGCGTAGGCATCATCGGTACCGGCAACATCTCGCGGGCGCACGCGAAGGGTTACCAGCAGTCAGGGCAGGCGCGGATCGTCGCGGTGTGCGACATCGATCTGGCCCGCGCCCAGACCGCGGCAGCCGAATGGGGTGTGGACCGGGTGTTCACTGACTACCGCGACCTGCTGGCCCTGCCCGAAATCGAGGCCGTCAGCGTCTGCACCTGGAATCAGGCGCACTGCGCCCCGACTGTGGCCGCGCTGCAGGCGGGCAAGCACGTGCTGGTTGAGAAACCCATGGCCGCGACCACAGCCGAAGCCTGGCAGATGGTACTCGCGGCTCGGCAAACCGATCGCATCATGATGGTGGACATGAAGTGGCGCTTCATGCCCGAACTGCTGGCCGGACGCCTGGCGGTGGCCGAAGGGCGATTGGGCCAGGTCTACTTCGCCGAGGCTCTCGGCTGGCAGCATCGCGGCATCCCCGGGGGTTCGTTCATCCGCCAGGACACGGCCGGAGGCGGGGCGCTGATGGACAACGGCGTGTATACGCTGGACGCGGTGCTGTTCATGTTGGGGCACCCCAAACCGCTGACGGTATCGGGCAGCGCCCGGGCGCATATGGGTACGCGGCCGGGCGGCAGTTGGCGGCCCGAGGACTTCACGGTCGAGGACTTCGGCACTGCCTATGTGCGGCTTGAGGGCGGCATCACCCTGTTCTTCGCCCACGCCTGGGCCATCGATTTCAGCGACCAGTGGCAGATGCGCCTGGCCGGTACTCACGGGTCGTTCGAGATCTACCCGTTCTCGTCCCCCAAGCTGCGGATGACCGTGGGCGGGTACGGCGACCTGCAGGAGGTGACGCCGCCCCTGGTGGAGGGCAGCATGGAGGTGCCATACGCCGTCGGCAAGTTCGTCGAGGCGGTGATCACCGGGGCGCCGTCACCCGTGCCGGGCGACACGTTCCTGTACACCAACGTCATCTTTGACGGTCTGTACGAATCGTCGCAGACCGGCGCCGAAGTGGCCGTGCGTCTGCCCGGTTGACCGGCGGCCGGCCCGGCGGCCAGGGCGCCGCCACAGGGCACGGTTTCCACCTTCGGGCGGGGCGCCCGTGGGCGCCCCGTACCGCGGCACGACGGCGGACCGCCAGCCGCACCGGGAACCGCGAGGCGCCGCGTGACAGGCGAAGCGACGCGCCGGCCGGCCCTTCAGAGAGGAAGCCGTGGCGCTGGAGGCCGGCCGTGGCCGCCCCACGGCCAGCCGCACCGGGAATCGCGAGGCGCCGCGTGACAGGCGAAGCGACGCGCGCTCAGACCCCGTCTTGAGCTGGCCAGAACAGCGGCAGCGGGCACCATTGGTCCAGCCGCGCGGCGGCAGCGGGCAGCGCCATCACCTGCGACGGTGTCAAGGGCCCGAAGAACAGCCGCAGCGCGGTCAGCGCGTCGCATCGGACCGCCGGTTCCTCCTCGGTGAGGACGCAGCCGGGCTGGCCATCACGCACGGACAGGCACACAGCGCCGACGCCCTCGATCGCGACGACCACCTCGCCCTCCAACAGCGGCCCACTTAGTGGCCGGGCCTTGAACAGGGCGTCGAGCACCCCCACCCAATCGAACACCTGCCAGTTCCCCGAGGGCTGCACGCCAATGCGCTCGCAGTAGCGGCCCAGCAGACGCGCGAGCCCAGCCCGGTAGGCCGGCAGGGCAATGGTCACCTCGTGTTCGGTGTGGTCCGTAACCCAGGCACGCAGCAGACGCAGGGCGGTCTCATCGTCGTCGGTCACCAGTTCGGTGACGCGGTCGCCGCTGGCGGTGGCCACCAGGTACCCCACCAGGCTGCCGCCGCTGTCCAGGGCCACGTGCGGGCGGTTGTACCAGGACCGCAGGTGGTTGTGGAAGTTACCGGGCTGCCGCAGGCAGTAGATGGGCTGCGCGTCGTGCTGGCCCCGCGCCGCGGTCATGCGTTCGGTGTCCTGGGGGTCAAGGGGCTCGAAGCGGATTCCTGGGGGGTCCTCGGCGCCAAAACAATGGCGCAGGTTGGGCTGGTTCAGGCTGTAGTGGGCGACTTGGCCGCATCGCTCGTACCCGAAATACTGGTAGCGCTGGCGCTGGCCGCCAAGGTATGACAGGTGATACCCCTGCTCGCGCATCAACCGGACGCAATGGTTCATCAGCGCCCGCATGTACCCGGCGCCGCGACTGCGCGGATGCGTGGAGACGCCGCCAACGCCGGCGACCTTGAGGGTGGTCCGCCCCACCTGCAGCGCCATGGGGAACATGCCAACGATGCCTCTGATGCGGCCGTCGGTGCGCACGGCGTAGTTACACGCCATGGACTCGTCGTTGGCCTGGTACGCAGCCGGCAGCAACCGCTCGAAATCATGGGGCCGATGGGCACCGAAGACGAGGTTGAGGAAATCCATGGCGTCCTCGAAGTCGGCCGCCGTCAGCTGGACGATTTCCTCGCTCATGGGATGTCGCTCCCTGGATCAGAGGGTTGAACCGCACCCGAGCAGGTCCAGAATGACCTGTGCATAGAGGCGGTGGCCAAAGTCGTTCGGGTGGTTGACGCCGTTACCCGTCAGGTCATGGTAGGTCTTGCGGCGCAGCAGATCGCCCCACAGGCAGGTTAGATCCGCCAACACGACACCGGGTCCGCACAGGGCCGCCAACGAGGATCGGTACGCGGTGAACATGTCAGGCGGCGTATGGACCCACTCCGGGTTGCCTAACATGGTGGCGACCAAGATGAACTCCACCTCCGGCCGCGCAGCCCGGACGACCTGCATCCCCTGGGTGATCTGCGCGGCGAAGCCGTCCGGATCGCGTCGCCCGACGTCATTCATGCCGTAGGCGATGATGACCAGGTCCGGAGCGAGACCCGCAGCGGCAGCCGCGGCCTCGATGCCGTGGGCCGCCCCCATGCCGCCGACCGCGAAGTTGCGGAACGAGACCTGACTGCCATAGCGCCCGGCCAGGCCACTGGCAACCAGGTCGCCGTAGGCTGGCATGCCAGGGGGCGCGGCCGAGACGCCGGAGGCATTGGCGCCGGCCGAGATGCTGTCGCCGGTCATGCATATCTGCAACGGCGCGGCCCGCTGCAGGAGGCCGGCCAGGCGCGGCACCTGGGCGCGCGCATCGCCGGGCACATACCCGGTCCAGTCATCCAGGCGGTCGTAGGTGGCCTCCACCTGCAGGTCATGGTAGAAACGCCCCTCGCCAAAAAGCAGTCCGACAGCCGGATCATCCACCCGGTGGGCGATGGCCTGCGGGGCCGCCAGCGGCAGGCACAGGGCCGCCGTATCCAGGCTGGGAACCGCGGTGCCTGTCCGCAGCGACAACGTGCCTGTCAGGGGGTTGACATCGAAGTCACGACCTTCCTCGAACTGCATCAGGCCAGTGGCCGAGCGCAGCCGCAAGCCCGGGCCAGGACGGAACAGCAGGCGTGCCTTGGGCCGGTCGTCGGCTGGGCCGCGGAGGAAGAGGAGGCTTTCGCCGTGCACGGTGCGCGAGCGCCAGAAGGGTTCATCGAGATGCCACGGATCCACGCGTACCTCCTCGCGAAGACGGGTACCAGGCCAGGCACGACGGAGGTGAAACAGCGGCAGGCGGCCCAGGGTGTCAAGCGTGGGCCGGTGGCGATAGTGGGCCAAACGCGGTCGCCAACTACCGCC
>CAITNQ010000083.1 GCA_903893785.1 uncultured Gemmatimonadota bacterium | reverse complement strand
GAACGGTCGATGCGCGCGGCCCAGGCATCGACGCCGCCGTCGAGCACCTGCAGCCGGTCAAAGCCCGCCTGGCGCAGAAGATGGTACGCCTGGACGCTGCGGGGGCCCCGGTGGCAGTAAAGGACATAGGGCTCGGTCGGGTCCAGTTCCCGCAGTCGCGTCGGAAGCTCGCTCAATGGTAGCGCCACTGCACCGGGGATCGGCGCGATGGCGTGTTCGTGCCGTTCGCGAACATCGAGCAGGTTTACGGGTCGACCCGCCTGGCGCAGACCGTGAAGCTCCTCGACGGTCAGGCTGCTGACCCGGGTGCCGTCAGCCGCGACTCCGGTGGCGCACGGCTGGCGGTCCACATCCAGTTCCAGGGGCATTGTGATCGTCGGCGCCGCGCCGCACACGGCGCAGTCAGCTCTCTTCGGCACGGCCAGTTCGCGGCAGGTGAAAGCAGACCCGTCGAAGGCGATCAGACGGCCGATGAGCGGCTCGCCCACCCCGAGGATTGCTTTGAGCACCTCAAGCCCCTGCATGGCGCCCAGGATGCCGGGCAGGACGCCCAGCACGCCGCCTTCAGCGCACGACGGTGCCAGGCCCGGCGACGGCGCCTGGGGGAAGAGGCAGCGATAGCAGGGCCCCCGGCGGGCGTCGAAGACCGTGATCTGGCCCTCGAAACGATAGACGCTGGCGTACACGTTGGGCTTGCCCAGCAGCACACAGGCGTCGTTGACCAGGTAGCGCGTGGCGAAGTTGTCGCTGCCATCGGCGACGACATCGTAGCCGCGCAGCAGGTCCATCGCGTTGGCGGCAGTCAGGCGCACCGGGTGTGTGACGATCTCGATGTCGGGGTTCAGCCGGCTGAGTCGCTCCTTGGCGGCCTCGAGCTTGGCGCGACCCACATCCGCGGTGGAGTAGAGGACCTGCCGTTGCAGGTTGGTCAGGTCCACGGTGTCGAAGTCGACCAGACCCAGGTGGCCGACCCCGGCAGCGGCCAGGTACAGGGTCAGCGACGAGCCGAGGCCGCCGGCGCCGATACACAGCACGCGGCTGGACTTCAGCCGTTGCTGGCCCTGCAGCGTCACCTCGGGCATGATCAGGTGGCGGCTGTACCGGCGGGTCTCGTCAGTCGACAGCCGCGGTTCGGTCCCCTGCTCGACACCCGCCCACACCAGGTCCAAGACATCGCCCTCGCCGAGGGTCCACGCCGCGAGGGATGGTGCCTGGTGCGGAACTTGCCGGTTGCCGAGAAGCAGGTCGACTGAGTCTGACAGATGGCCTGCATCATCGAAGAGCAGGGCCCGCAACTGGGTGCTCTGCTCGGCCAGCCTGGCCAGGGCCTCGGCAACCGTCGCCGCGTGGACCTCGATGCGTCGGGCTCCGGCAACATGCTGTCGAAGGGGCGCGGGGATGAGGATGGACACGGGCATCGCTGTACTCCTGTGGTAACCTGCGCCGCCGCGGCTCGGACCGCCGGCGCCGTCGGCGCGCGGGTCTTGGCAGCGCACTGCCGGAGGGGCGTCGGGATGAAGATGGACCCGGGCATCGCGAGACTCCTGTGGTAACCTGCGCCGCCGCGGCTCAGACTGCCGGCGCCGCCGGCGCGCGGGTCTTGGACAACAGGGCCCCAGGTCAGCCGGGCCAACCCGGCCCACAGGCGCCGCCCCGGACCTTGGCGGCCACCTGGCTGTGCCGTGGACCCGTCGCGGCCCCGCCGGCGCCGCCGCCAACCCGTCTGCCTCCTGGGCCAATGATGGCCGACAGACGGCTTCCGGGCAACTGCCTTCCCATCTGCCGCCCTCGCCCCGGTACGGTGCGCCTGCCCGGCGACCCACGCTACCCCGTTGGCGGCTTGGGCGTGGGGCCGAGACAGCGCGTCCCAGCCCGCGCCACCCGGCTGCGCCCAGCCCCGCGCCGCGCGGGCCCGAAGCCGCCTGCTTGGCGCCGGCGGCCGTGTCGCCCCCCGT
>CAITNQ010000082.1 GCA_903893785.1 uncultured Gemmatimonadota bacterium | reverse complement strand
CGGCTCAAGATTGCCGCCCGGACACGGACAGGTAGGTCAGGCCAAGCAGCCACCACCTCAGCCAGGTCTGGTGGCAGTTCGGCGTGCACGCAGTGTGCACACTCCCGACGCGCAGTTATGCTCTGGACGCGCACGGAAGTGCCCCGGTTTCGCTTCCTCCGCGGAACATTCTGGATTTGGTTCGAATCCCGCCGCCTCCACCATTCATGCAGACGCGCAATCGCTTGGGTCACAGGCGGTTGCGCTTTCTGTCTCCGGGCCGTTCTGCGCTTGCTGCACGCATGCTGCACTCCTGTTGCCGATTCGGATCCGGACCGGCGCCCAGTAGCCACCCAGTCCCAGCGCCCCGTACGCGCCCAGCCGCGCTTTCCGAAGCGCCAACCCCCGCAGTCCCTGGCCGGTCGCCCGACCGCGCCTCGCCGAACTGCGCGCCGCCCTGGCCGCCGTACGACGGATGGACACCGGACAGGGCCCTTCCCGGGGGCCAAGCCGCGTGCTATGCCGGGGCCCCCAGCCGGTCGGCGGGAACCGGATGATCGGCAAGGGCGGCCGGTGCGGTGCGTCGCCAGCCTCGGTCAGTGCCTGACAGCACTTTCCCGTTGGCGCGTCGCCGAACCGAGCGCGCCAGGTACGGCCAGCGGGCGACTACCTGCCGCACGACGGCCGGCATTCGCTAATGCACGCGGGTCCTGGGGCTGGCATGGTTGTGCGCGCGGACCGCCCGCCATTGGACCCGCGCTGCGACGCCCTTACGTGATTACCGCCGGTGCGGTTGCGGGGGCTTCACGCCAAATCCCGTTGGGTTGGCACCCTTTGCGTGGCGCGATCTGAGTGCCTCAACGTCCTGGCGGGAGCGTCAGCGTCGCCACGCCGCTCCCGGATCCGAACCAGGGATTGCCCCGCGGGTCCACGGCGACACAGTCGACCGTCTCATTGGTCAGCGCCGTGACCCAGCCAGCCCCGTCGAACACGCTGATGCCATCCCGTTCCCGCGTGTCCCAGCCACCGATCCCGACCCACACTTCGCCGCCAACGCCCACGGCAATGCACGACGCCGAAGCATCGCCCAGTCCGTCCTCTTTGGCGTAGTTGACCCAGCGCTCACCCTCCAGGCGCGATACGCCGCCGGCGTCGGCCCCCACCCACGGGCGGCCCTGGGCGTCCAGCGTCACACACAGGTCGTGGTTGTCGCCCAACCCACTGGAATGCGTGGTGTAGACCCGCCAATCGCGCCCGTCGTAACGCACCACGCCACCGCCATAGGTGGCTAACCAGACCACTCCCGCGGCGTCCGCCGCCAGCCCCATGACGTTGATGTTCGGCAGCCCGTCGGCAAAGCCGAACGTCTTGGCCGTGCTGCTGTCATGCAGGCTGAGTCCCGACTGGTACGCGCCCGACCAGACTCGGCCCCGCCCATCCACCGCCACCCCGCCCTTGAAGCCGCCCCCGGCGAAGCGGTGCTGCCAGCGGTCGCCCTGCTGCTCGAACACACCCTTGTCGGTCATGGCCCACAACCGGCCGGATGGCGCGCGCGCCAGTCCGCGCACCGAACTCACGTCCAGGCCCTGTTCTTTGCCCCACTTGCGCCAGGTGGTTCCCTCGAGGTGCGCAACGCCGCCGTTGCCGCCTACCCAGACCGAGCTGTCGGCGCCGAAGGCGATAGCGTTCACACCGCGCAGCGGGAAACCCCGGTCCACGGCGTACGCTCTCCACTCGGCCCGGTCAATCCATTCCGGGACGCGGTCGCTCAGCCACTCTTGGATCCGTAGTCCGGAAGCCTCCGCGGCCCGTACTTGCCCGCCGCGGGTTCCCGCCGGCACCGCAAAGCGCAATCCGGCCATCCGGTTACCAGCGTACCGCTCATCGCTGTCCACCTGGCACAGGTTCAGGCAGAAGTCGAAAGCCCCGCGTGTCTGCTCGGCGCGCACCAACAGGCTATGGCGCCCCTCGTGCAACTGCAGGACGGGTCGGTCGTTGGGTAGGCGATGCTGCCGCACCCCTGCGAAACGGTATACCGGCTCGCCGTCGATCCAGACCCGCAGACCCTCGCCAGACCCCACCCACAGCTCCGCCGGCGCGGTGCACGGCGCCGCGAACTCGCAGTAGGCATAGGCCGCGCAGTTGGTGGGGCGCTGCAGGTAGCTGCGCAGGTCGATCTTGTCGTCGGCGAAGTAGACCGCCGGCGACCATCCGTCCTGTCCTGAGCGCACGGTTGCGCGGGGGTCGACCGAGATGGTATCGGCGAGCGCCACCGGCCCGCGGATCAGCCAGGCCCGCGGGGTTTGCCCAAACCGGGCCCGTTCATCGGGTTTCTTCTCGAAGCGCCGGGAGACTTGCGTCAAGGGTTGCCCGACCAGGGCGATCTTCTCCGAGTCTGCCACGCCGATGCCGCGTTGCTGCGCCAGGGTCACGAACTCGAAGTCGTCCGGGTTCATGCCGATGGCCCGGATGGCCACGGCGTCCACCGCCACCGGGTCGGCGCTGGCCAAGATAGTGTTCATGCGCACCGGGTTGCCGCCGCTGCTGCGGGTGCGGCCCCGCTCCATGCCGACGATGGCGTCCATGACCACCAAGTCGATACGACCGATCGACGTGAGGTCGACGATCATCTCGTCGAACACCTCATCGGTATGGGGTATACCTGTGTTGCTGCCCGGCGGGTTGCCGGCGTACTTGCCCCAGCCGTACCGTAACCCAGGGCAGATGCCGACGAGGTTCTTCATGGCCCCCGTGTAGCCGATGGAGTTTGTCACTTTGAGCACGGGGACATCGATGAAGACATCGCAGTCGAGGACCGTTCGGGGCAGCCAATACTGGTCCCGGGCATTGCCGCCCCCTGGCACGCGTCGTTCCACCGAGTCGTCGAAGTTCAGGTCCACCAAGTCGATGCGTGCCCCGGCAAGCGTCGAGTCGCGCGCAATGTCGCGGTACCCCGTGGCGTCGAAACCATCCGCGAGATCGACCCCGAACTCGTTGGCGATCTCCGGATGCCCTGGGGAGACCCACGCCGCAGGGCCCTCGGCGATGCTGATACGCGCCCCCGGTGCTGCCTGGTGGACCAGATGGACCAGCGCCCACACGACATAGCTGTCGGTGATATCGCCAGAGCCACGCTGGCTGACCTCGACGATGTTCGGCTTGATCACCACCCACTTGTGTTCCGGCCGGACGAAGCGCGACAGACCACCCAACTGGTCCAGGGCGGCCTTGACCAACACCTCGATCTGGGCGCGTGTCAAAGCCGAGTCTGGAGGCACCGTCGCGGACAGCGACGACCAGTCAGAGCGCACCACGGCTACCTGGGCCTGGTCCGTCGCGGCGGCGGCACTGAGGCACAGCGCCACGGCGAGAAAGGACCACGGCAAAGCTCGGACGATTGGCTGCATGACGATCTCCTTGGTGGGACACCAGGCGACCCGGATCTGGCAGACCGCACCCGCACCGCGCGAACTCCTGGGGACAACTGATGGCCTGTGGTGCCGTCCGGCGGGACCTCACGGCTCGCAAGAACGGTCCGCGCGGGGGCTGGCGTACATCGGCGACCCGGTTGCCAGGCTGGCCGCCACCTTAGCCTCCCGGTAGGCACCCATGGTACCGCCGTCAGGTGGGCTCCTGCCGCCGCCGGCCAGAGCAACCGGGCGAACCACGCCTCCCTCTGAACTCGGGCCCCAGCAAGCCGTATATGAGCCGATCGTGCCGTTGTCCAGCGCAGTAGATGGCCTGACGGCAACGTCCCTCTGGCACGAAGCCGCACTTCTCCAGCACGCGACATGAAGCGGCATTGTACTCGGCCGTCTCGGCCGTAATCCGGTAGAGACCGAGTTCGTCGAAGGCGAATTCGACGAGGGTCAGGACGGCATCGGTGGCATATCCCTTGCCGCGGTCACCAGATCTGGCAATGCCGTACCCGAGCGTTGCCGTTCGGCTGCGCCAGTCGATGTTGGCGACCTGTACGTCACCTAGAAGATCGCCCTTGGGGCTGAAGACACCCAGGTAGACATGCTCCTTCCCCTGCTTGCTCTGCATGTCGTCAAACCACCTGTCGGCGCTCTCTACCGATAACCCCGGAGTCAAAGGCTGACTGGGCCAAGGGGCCGTTGGCTCATCTGCCTTCCAGAGCTCCCGGCAGTCCTCTCTCTCGAGGGTTCGCAGAACCACCGTTTGACCAGGCAACACAATCATGGCGGCCTCTTGTGACAGGTTTGCACGCCGTTGTCAGCGAACTGCGTCGCCACGCAGCCCGATTGCAGTGGCCACCTGCGGACGGCTGCGTGCCGCTGTCAGCGAACTGCGTCGCCCCCTTGACCGTCCGGCGACATCTGTGCTAGCAGCGTGAACATCAGCGGCAGGCGGTACCCAGGAAGGCGCCACCACCGGCCGTCGTCGCTCGCCATATAGGGCACGCGCTGGTAGAACGTGAAGTCGTACTCTCGGAGGAAGCGGATGGTGAGCCCCGCCTCGATCAGCGAGTTGACGATGTCGCCGAGCGACCAGAACCACTGGTAGGTGGCGCCATCTTCGTGGTCGGGCGCGGCGATGTGTAGGTAAGGGCAGTCGGGCCGCAGCTTGAACTCCGTCTCATCAAGGGTCGCGGCAAACGGGTGTTCCTCCATGATGTAGAAGACACCGGTAGGCTTGAGGAGACGAGCGATGAGCCGACCCCATCGCCGCAAGTCGTTCAGCCAGCAAAGCACGCCCTGCGAGGTGTAGACGATGTCAAATGCGCCGTTGAGCGTCGCGGGGAGGTCGAAGATGTCTGAGCACAAGAAGCGCGCGGGTATCGCGGTCTCGTGCGCCAGTCGCTGCGCGATTTCCACCGCCTTCGACGAGATGTCTACACCCGTGACCGTCGCACCCCGGCGGGCCCATGAAAGCGTGTCCAGTCCGGCATTGCACTGCAGGTGCAGCAGCGCCTTGCCGCCAACGTCGTGGAGATCCGCCAACTGGATATCGTCGACGGTAGGCTGGCCGTTCCGGAAGTCGCCCAAGCGGTACCAGGAACGCAAGTGCTCCTGAGCGTAACGGTCCCAGCGGTCCCGATTGGCCGCTGACTGGTGTTCCCAGTCCGTCGCGTCCTGTGCCATCCCTTGCACCTCCTCAACCGCGTGTTGGCCACGCTGGCGGCCGAGACGAGTCGCTGCGCGACAGCGCCGACGGCCGCACGCCGCTATCGGGTTCCCGCACCAGCAGTTTGATGCGGGTCCCCGAGCCCAGGTGCATCCGTCGCGCCCATCCCGTTCCTGGCGGACCAGCGTCCCGGCTGGCTCGGTCTCGCCGGGCAGCGGCATGGCCCGCATCCAATGGCGGTCCACACCCATCGGCACGGGCTCGGACGCGCCCCATGGCGCGAGCTGTGCCGTCGCGATGCCGTGCGCGGTAACGGTGGTGGTGGCACCGTTGGCTAGCCGGCGAGCAGGGCCGAGAAGCCTGCTTTGGCGTCGCGAAGGCTGACGGTTCGTTGTCGCATGTGGATGGGATCGCCGTGTGCGCGCCCCAGCAGGTTCGCTGGCAGGCGGTCCTGCGGCATTGTAGTCACGTGGGACGACAAAGGCAAGGCGACCGGGCGTGGCCCGGTCAGCGACCGGTGATCTCCTGGGCAGTGGGACCGCCTGCAGCCTGCAGCGCGGCCGCGTGTCGGCGGTGGCGTTACTGGTCCTCAGCAAGGGCCCAGGCACTTGGGGGGCGAAGGGGACGAGCCCACGAACCGGACGATTCCCGGCAGGCGATGTCCCGGCTTCAGGCTACGGTGGTGGTGGCGGGCGCCCGCCGAGCCAGGCGGCGGATCTGCCGGCCCTAACTGGCGGACCGTTCAGCGCTGGCAGCGCATCGGCGACGGCAGCAGCGACGGTCGGCTCCGCGCCGGCCAGGCGCAGTGCCTCGGCCTGCATGGTCTGACTCGCCATGCCGATAGCTGAAGCCTCACGCAGGGCAAGAGCGTGCTGGCATGGCCCAACCCGTTGGCGGAGCGTCCGCAGTCGCTGGCGTTCCTGCTTCAGTGATGATAAGGCCCACTCCGAGGACCTCTTCATAGCCGCCACGTGCCGGCCGCCATACCCACGTCAACCGGTTGCCTCACTGCCGGCGCCCTGGCCAATGGCGACCTGACACTGGCCGTGCTCACGGCGGCCGGCCTCGGGCGAGGGAAGCCCCAAGGAGACACCCATCGCCTGCCGCCATCCGATCCGCGCCCGCGTCTGACCGGCAGCCGGCGCGGCGTCACTGCTCCAAGTCGCGCTCCCGCTCACTGGCCGGGCGGATGTTCAGCTCGCGGACTGGGCGACCGTCCAGCCATTCCCAGACGGCCTCGCCAGCCGCAACGACCTTGGACGCCGGCTGGGCAGCCAGCACGTCCTGGATCTTGTCGGCCCGCACGCCAAACCCCAACGCGGCCTGCGAGACCCGGGTGCTGTCCCCCGTTCCGACGGGCACCACGACCTCAATGCCCGAGCTGTTGACCGCCACCACCAGCCCGGTTGGGTTGAAGATGGGCGAGCCGCTCGTGCCCCCGGATAGGTTGAGATCGTGCTGGACGATATAGGTGAGGGCGGCCGTGTAGCTCTGGTCCGGGTGCTGTGGACGGAGCGCGCTGATGGTGCCCTCTTTGAAGGTGGCAATCGGGTGGGTGTCGTCGACGCTGTCGCCCTGCAGCTCGCCCGGGAACCCCAGGGTGGCGATCGGCTGCCCGACCTGGATGCCGCGCGCTGCGGTGGCTGTGGCGATGTTGGCCCAGCGCGGCAGGAACCCTTCCTGGACGATCAGCAAGCCCACATCGGCCGAGGTCTCGTCGCCCGGGTTCCAGCTGGGGTGCGTCAGATGCCGGCCGATGTTGAAGGAGTTCTGCTTGTACCGCAAGGTCACCGTCTGATCCCGGATGACGATCCAGACCGGCTGCAGATTGGTGCCATGCCGGGTGTTGTACTGCGTCGTCAGGTCATTCATGTGTAGCAGTCCGTCGACCATGTGCCCGTTGGTGACTAGCGCCGTGCTGTTGGCGGCGAAAGCTGTCCCCAGGAAGGCCACCTTCATCTGGCTCTTGTCGTTGGCCGGGTAGGTCGCGTGGAGCACGGCGTACACCGTGCCACGCACCTGGGCTACCGGCACCGTCCAGTCCACGTTCTGCTGCTCGAGTCGGGCGACCCGGCTCTGCAGTTTGGTCAGGTCGTCCTGAGTCACCCCGGTCTGGGATAGCTTGGTCCTGATCGCCGCCACCTCGGCGGCATTGGCGGCTGTCACCGGCACCTGGTCAAGGCGCTCCAACAGGGCTTGCTGCGCCGCGGCCTGTTGGGCCTCAAGTTCGGCCACCTGCTGCTCGAGACCAGTGACCCGGTCGGCAAGGCCATTACCGCACCCGGCTGCGGCCAGACACAGACAGACGGCGAGGAACGGGTACATAGGAGCCCTCCTGCGTCAACCTGATTTCGCTCTCCCGGCATGCCTCCCCGCACGCGACCCGACGCCGGCTCCCTACGCCTTCTGGCGGCTGCCGGACCGTCGCCCCGAGGCCCCGCTTGAGCGGTATCGCCCGTCGCGTCCGTCGCCCGCAACGGGGCGATCGGTACCCGACAGACCGGTGGGAACCCAAGTCGGTTACACCAAGGTGTCCGTCGCGGCGCCGATAGCCTCGCCGGTTGGGGCCCTCTACTGCGCAGGCGGGGCTGCTTGAGCGGCGGTCGAGTCGCTCACCGCGCTGGTCGCGGTGGCGGTGGTATCGCCGGCAGCCTGAACTGCGGTATGGGCTTCGGTCTGCACGGCGGCCTGCTTGTTCGAGGTTCACGCAGTGATTGATCGATGCGGGCTTCATTGCCTCGGTGGGTATTGTGGGTGACGCCTACGACAATGCCCTAGCCGAGACCGTCAACGGCCTGTGCAAAACCGAAGTGATCGGCCGCCGGCCGAAGTGGGCTAACCGCCTGGATGTGGAACTGGCGATTCTGGCCTGGGTCGGCCGGCACAACCACGAGCGTCCCCTTGAGCCCCTCGGTTACCTGGCGCCGGCCCAGTTTCAGCAAGCCTGGCACGCCCAACAGGCCCCTGCAGTCCCAGCGGCTGCACTCACGTAGCCCAGCCTCCGGTATCACTGGGGCGGTTCGGTCAGCTTTGGTCGCAATAGGTCCGATCGTGGTGCAATAGAGGACCATGACTGGTGCAGAAGCGGGCCATGACTGGTGCAAGAGTGGGCCATAGCTGGTGCGGAAGTGGACCAGAGTTGGCCTGCCATGCAGTAGTGATGGTGCAATTTAGCCAAATCAGATAAAATGCGACATAAGGGACTTGACACGCTGACCTAACGTGACCCAGTTTGGCTACTGAACGCCCGACCATGTCCCATCCGAAGTGGTACAGCTTCATACGCAGAGGAGGAAGCGCCCCATGGTCCACTGTGCCCATTCGGCAGGCAGCCACGCTGCCCAGGTGAACAACCCTGGCAGGGTTAGGCTGTTCCTGCTGGCGCTGTTCGTGATTGTGTCCCTCCACGCCACGGTCTGGGCTCAGAGCGACTGCTTGGTCCTGAACGGTGCCGGCGACTACGCGATCACGTCCGGGCCGGTTACGATCAGCAGCAACCGTCTGACAATCGAGGCCTGGGTCTACGTGACACAGTCCTCCGGAGAATACCTGCTGGTAGACAACATGACAGGCCCCTGCCAGGAGGCGTACCTGTCGTACCAGTTTGGCGGCATCTTCTGGATCCTCTATGACCCCGCGAAGGTGGGGCATCGCATCTGGCAGGGAGGCGTGCCCCAGAACCAGTGGGTGCACGTGGCCGGGACCTACGATGGTTCGGCAATGCATCTGTACCTCGACGGCGTCGAGGTGGTTGGCGATGAGAGAACCGGTGCGGAATACACCAGCGGTTTCTTGTTCTCCGGGCCGATTGACATTGGCCGCGGCCACAATACGGGGGCTCAGTTCCTGCCGGGCGCTATCGATGAGGTGATGGTTTGGAGCGTCTGCCGCACGCAGGCGGAGATCGCCGCGGACATGACCACGCCACCAAGCACCGCGCCAACAGGCCTAGAGGTGTTCTACCGCTTCTCGCGCGACCATGAGTCCACGCAGGATGGCAGCCGTTACGTCGCCAACCTCGGGCACCAAGCGGTGGCGGCTCAACTCTTCGGTACTCCGACCATCCAGGCCAGTGGCCCCATCATCAATGCGCGCCCAACTGCCTATGCTGGTGCAGACACCGCCGTGGACGTAGGCGCCTTCGTGCGGTTGGGCGGCGACGGCAGCAGGGACACGGACGGCGACTCGCTGAGATACCGATGGACGGCGCCGCCGGGGATCACACTCAGCGACCTGACGGCTGCACAGCCCACATTCACCGCGAGTGTACGGGGCGTCTACGTGTTCGTCTTGACCGTTAATGACGGCCTCCTCCAAAGCGTACCCGATACCGTCCACATACAGGTGGGCGATTCGACTTGGGCAAAGACCGTTCCGCTGCCGGGTGGTGCCACCATGGATTTCGTGTGGATACCGCCCGGCTCCGTGACTGTCGGCGGCGTGTCCCTGGTGGTCAGTCAGGGGTTCTGGTTCGCCAGGACAGAGCTGACCCAGGGGCAGTGGCGGGCGGTGATGAACACAACCCCCTGGGTCGGCAGCGAGAACGCTGTGGACGGTGCCAACTACCCAGCCATGTGCATAGCGCCCACCGACGTGCAGGGGTTGACGCAGGTGCTTAACCAGGTGTCCGACAGTACACGGTTCCGTCTGCCGACGGACACCGAATGGGAATACGCCTGCCGCGCTGGGACCACCACGGGCTGGTCTTTCGGAGACGATGCCAGCGTCCTGGGCGACTACGCCTGGTATCAAGCCAACACCTTGGACGTGGGTTCGCGTCACGCCCAGCCAGTGGGCCTCAAGTTGCCGAACCCTTGGGGCTTGTATGACATCCACGGCAATGTCTTTGAGTGGGCCGTAGCCGATAACGGAACCGTCTTCAGCCGCGGCGGGGCGTGGCCGTGGGGCGCCAGCCGCGCCCTGTCGTCAGACCACGGGTATGCTCCGGGGGCGTTCGATGACGCCGGGGCACGCTTGGTGTACATGGCGACAGCACCTACGCAAGCGCTGGCGCTGACGCCGATCGGACCGCGACAGGTGTCCGTCGGCGCAACGCTGGTGGTGCCCCTATCGGCCAGCGGCGGCCACGGCGCCAGAGCTTTCGCCGTGATCGACGCGCCAACTGAGGCAGTTTTGACGGGTGCCACGTTCAGTTGGACCCCGCGCCCCGGGGATGGGGGTGAGCACTGGCTGACCTTCTCGGTTACCGACGACGCTGACTCTGTGGCCACGGAACGTGTCCTGGTGACCGTTACCGACGGTACCGGTGCAGCCGCGGTCAAGCCAACCGACCAGTGGATTACGGTCTACGGCACGGTTCTGACCGAGGCGGGGGACCCGGCACCGGTCGGCACGGTGGTGGACGTGCTGGACGATGCCGGCAACACCGCGGGGTGGTTCCAGGTAGCTGAAGCGGGTCAGTACGGTTTCTTGTCGGTCTATCTTGATGACCCCGAGACGATTGTCGATGAGGGGGCGGTAGCGGGCGAGACGCTACGGATCCGCGTTAACGGCATCGCCACCCGCTCGACCGTTGCGTGGACCTCATTTGGCGATGTTGTCAGGGCAGACATCTACGCTCGTTCGGTGCCTGAGAACCGATCGCCGGTGCTGTCGCCGATCGGCCCACAGTCAGTCGCTGAAGTCGATACCCTTACCTTCACGCTGTCATCGACAGACTTGGATCGTGACCGCGCCACGTACTCGGTCGGTAGTACCCCTGCTGGCGCCAGTCTGGTCGATGGTGTTTTCGGGTGGCGCCCCACCTACGACCAGGCTGGAAGCTACGTGGTAACCTTCGCCGCCGACGATAGCTTGGGCGGCCACGATGAAGAGCAGGTGACGATTACAGTTACGCCCACGAACCGGCGGCCTGCGCTGTCGCCGCCAGGCAACCAGGCGGTGGCAGAGTGGGACACGCTGACAGTGGTGCTGTCGGCTGTTGACCCGGACGGGGATGCTCTCACGTACACGGTAGGTGAAGGCGCCCCAGGGGCGGTGGTGCGCGACTCAGTGCTTACCTGGGTGCCTGACTACGGCCAAGTTGGATCCCGCAGCGTCGTCGTCACGGTGAATGATGGCCATGGCGGCAAGGACTCAGCCTCCGTGGGCATTGTGGTATCGTCGCACCTGCGTCAGGTGCAGCTGCAGTTGGCGACGGGGTTCAACCTGGTATCGTGGCCGGTCGATACGCGAAACGACTCGGTGCGGGCGATCGTCGCCCCCGTCGCCGCTGACCTCATTCAGGTGCAGGGCTTCGAGACCGCCGCCTTGCAGGTCAACGGGCCGGGTACGGGCGCCAAGCTCTACACGCCGACGGGCGGACCGTTCAACACCCTCGGGGCGGCGGACCATCGTCTGGGGTACTGGATCAAGATGCGGGCCCCGCGCACGTTGACGGTGACGGGCCGGATCGTCGACGGCACAACGCCGATTCCACTCGGGCCCGGGTTTAACCTGGTGTCATACTTGGGCGGCGCGGTGGACTCGACCCGTCACGCGGTGGCGAGCGCTACCTCGGCTCTGCTGCAGGTGCAGGGTTTTGAGACGAGTCGTACCAGCCGGAACCTGCCGTTGGTGGGCGCCAAGCTCTATCTGCCGACGGGCGGCAGCTTCAACACGCTGCGCATCATGTCGCCGTTGTTGGGGTACTGGGTGAAGGCCGCAGAGGCCATGACCCTGATCTATCCGGGGTCGCCGGCACCGGGGACGCCGTCAGCGCGGGTAGTGGCTGACGACGGGCCCGCACTACCGACTGACCAGTGGGTGGCGATCTACGGCCAGGTCCTCACCCCGAACGGTGGCGAAGCGCCGGTGGGCACGGTGGTTGATGTTGTCGACCAAGCGGGTCACTGTGCGGGTTGGTGCACCGTCGAGACGCCTGGTCTGTATGGGTACCTGCCGGTGTACCTGGACGACCCGGAAACCTCCGTCGACGAGGGGGCGACGGTCGGCGAATACCTGACGGTGCGGGTCAACGGCGTCGCTACGGGCATGACGGTGCAGTGGACAGAGTTCGGTGAAGTGATGCGGCGTGACTTGGTGGCTGTGGCGACTGACGCTGCCTTAACCAGCGTGGCCCCGCTATCCTCGGTCCTTCACGGCGCGTATCCGAACCCCTTCAACCCGACGACGACGATCCGGTACGACATAGCGCAGGCGAGAGAAGTGCACCTGCAGGTCTACGCCGTGACCGGGCAGTTGGTTCGCGATCTGGTGTCGGGTCACCAAGGAGCCGGGTCGTATCAGGTGCAGTGGGATGGTCGCGACGCGGCGGGTGAAGCCGTGGGTAACGGTGTGTACCTTGGGGTGCTGCAGGCTGGCGACTTCCGAGCCGTGACGCGGATGGTGCTGATGAAGTAGGTCCGAGCCCACGCAGTCTGGCACGCGGTCCCCGTCGAGGCTCAGTCCTTGGCGGGGACTGCTCCGTTTGGGGCGGGTTCCGCTGTCCCCCAGACGCTCGGTTGTGAAACACTCCAGCGCCTACGCAAGAATGCCGACTATGGCCCTCTCGGGGCATCCTACAACTCATCCCATATTCATCGTCCCTCAACACCCAGCTAGGCCATCTTCGGGGACACGGCCAGAACGCGCGGGGATCACCTGGGTGCGTCACTTCACTTCCTCGAACAAGCACACGGGGTAACCGTCCGGCCAACCCACATTCGGCATGGATTTCCGGTTGGGGCAGCCGGAAGAGCGGTTAGGCGAGT
>CAITNQ010000081.1 GCA_903893785.1 uncultured Gemmatimonadota bacterium | reverse complement strand
CGCCCAGGTAGGCCAGGTTGATCGCCGTGGTGGTCGCATCACCGGCGCCGGCAACCTTGGTCGTGGTTGCCGTGTAGTCCGCGGTGGCGCCCAGGACCAGCATGCGCTTGTCGGCATAGCCCTGATTGCGGCCCAGGCCGAGGTTCACATTCATGGCGGACACTTCAGGACCGCCTTTGACCGTCGGCTGCGTCTGGTACATGAGGCCGGCCAGGGTGACCATCTTGTTGCCCTCGCCGCGGTCCTTGATCAGACGCGAGTCGATATTCAGGCTCATGCCGCCGGTGCTCTTCACGTTGGCGGCGTCATCGGTGAAACTGGCCGTGGCCAGCCGCACACCCAGATCCAGGTCGCCCATGGCGGTCGGCATCAATACGCCACCAGCCAGGTCGATGGACATGGCGCTGGCCGTCTTGTCCTTGATCGGTTCGCTGCCGGCCAGGCCGAGGACCACGCGGCCGGCATATACGCGATCACCCATCTTGCGGGCCAGCATGAAGTCCGGCATGGGCCGCAGGTTGTTGGCCAGCCCAGCCAGGTTGCCGCCGGCGCCAGCCAACCCGGCGCGCAGGGCGTTGAAGCCAACGGTACCGGGCAGGTTGTAGTGGATGGCATAGGCCGTGGTGCCCGACGTGATCAGCACGCCGCTCAGGACGTTGTCCGGTGCCGCGGCGACATTCGGGATGATCCACAGGGCATCCGAGAACATGAACATGCGGGCCGGGTAGATGCCGTAGTTCGAGGTGTCGAGCATGAACCGGTGGTCATTACCCAGTGCCTGCCAACGGGACGAAGCCCCATAGGTGGCGCACGGCACAGCCAGCGCGGCCGCGAGACACAGCGCTATCAATCGCTTCATCGACGAGCCCCTTTCCATGGAGGTGGTCCGCTGACCCGCTGTCCGGCGGGTGCGGTGGTATTGAGGGTGAACTGTGACGTTATTCACGACTCGCGCGGCGTCCAGGTTCGCACCTGGCGGCGCGCCTCAATGTTACGTTGGCAGGGGCAGAAAAGACAAGCACAAACTTTCGCTGCGTCCGCGCTCGTGGCGCGGACGCAGCGCTACCCTCCGATTACGCGAACCCAGGAGACCCGCGTGGACGATATCAAGGCTTTCATCAGCGAGCGCGACCGCTTCGCCCGCCTGTGCGGCATCGAGCTGCTCGAGGTGGGTCCTGGGCGGTCGCGCGCCCGCATGGCGCTGACCGCGGAGCACCTCAACGGCGTTGGCTCGGTGCACGGCGGGGCCATTTTCACCCTGGCGGACCTGGCTTTTGCCGCTGCCTCCAACTCCCACGGCACGGTTGCCGTGGCGATCAACGTGAGCATCTCCTACACCAAAGCCGCAGCCACGGGGACGCTGACCGCCCACGCTGAGGAGGTGGCGCGCCACCCCAAACTCGCCTCGTACACGGTGCGCGTCACCGACGACAGTGATGACTTGGTGGCGATCTTCCAGGGCATGGTGTACCGCAAGCGCGAACCCCTCACCGAGGTCGGGGCAGGCTGAAGACCAGCTGAGGCGGATCGCCCTGACGTTGCACCGCCAGCGTCAGGGCCGATCCGGTCAATGCACCGCGTCCACTGTCTCTCGGGCCAGGCGTACCCAACGGGCCAGGCGCTCAGGTTGCTCGTGCAGGGTGTGCACGTCTTTCATGATCAGCTCGATGCGGCATCCGCGGGCGGCTTCCAGGGTCCGGCGCACGTCGGCACGGATAGCGGCTTCGTCGAATACGGGCGTCGAGATCAGCGTGGGGTTCGGCTTGCGCGAGAAAACCAACCGCGGGCCGATGGCGGCGGCCAGTCTCTCCTCGTCGCACCAGGGTGACACGGAAACCCTTGCCAGGCCCGGCAGCCGCTCAATGACGTGCAGGCGGGTGTGGACCGGTTCGCAACATCCGTAATACACCGCCCCGAAGCGCTCGGCGATATCGCGCTGATAGGGGAACACGAACTCCTCGAACTGCGCCGGCGAGACGCTCACCGTTTCCTGCGACTCCAGTAACACCCACAGGTCACGGCATCTGGCTGGCGTTCCGGGCGGTCCATCATTGGCCGGCAGGCGGCGGGTGTAGCCCATGCTGCCCGAGCCGATGTAGTCGTTTTCGTTGTTGAGCGACAGCAGCCCTTCCGACTCGAGCCAGGCGGTAAAGCGCAGATGGTCGTCGCGCAGGAAGGCCATCAGGCGATGCAGGCCCGCCGGATTGTCGTACATCACCAGCATGAGGTTCTCAAGGCCAATCAACTCGATCGCCTGCCAGGTCATCCCCAGTGTCCACCAGTAACCCCCACGACGTCGCACCGGCAACACCCCGCTGAAGACAGCCTCCAGGCGGGCCTGCTGCTCGTCGGTGGCCTGCCGATCGACGCTGAATGTCCGCGGCTGCAGGCGGTGGAAATCGCGGTCCAGATCCTGGATGGGGGCATCCCACCGTTCGGCGCCCAGGTGACCGTCGTTGTCCGGCCGCTGGCGCACCGCGCGCACGCCGTAATCACTGCAACTCACCTGCCAGTTGGTATTGACCCAGGGCTCGACCACGTGGTCGTCCTGCAGCACCTCGAACTGGAATATCTCGGCCCGCAGTCCCCATTCGACGCCGCGAGCCCATGGGTCCTGGCACTGCAGGACGCTCTCGTCCAGGGGTCGGGCGTGGTCGCGCACGCCACCAAATTCGGCCAAGACCATCGGTCGCCCCCCGGTTCCGGCGTCGTGCTGGTACCACAGGTCGCGACGTTCGCAGTTGGTTGGTGTGGCCGCGATCTCGGCCTTGCGGGCCGCCAGACGGCGCAGCACGTCGAGATCGCCGATGGGCAGGGAAGTGGGCATGCCGGTACCTCCTCGTCGTTGGCGCGGGCCTCCAGATAACCCTCGGTTCAGGTCCTTACGAAGTGCAGGCACACCGTCCCCTGACCTGCGCGGTGCGCATCGCTGCCACGTCTTGCAGGGCCACGTCGTAGTTGCTCCCGTCACTCCGCCACAGGCCGCTGGTCGGCACACCGAGGCGGTCCGGCGGTCGCTTGCCGGCACCGGCCACCGCACGGCAGCTGACGCAGGCCCTCACGTCCGGTGGTAACTGCGGTACCTCTCCAGCGCGGCGAAGATCGCCGCCACGTCTTGCAGGGCCACGTCGTCGTTGCTCCCGTCACTCGGCCACCGGTGGCTGGCCGGCACACCGAGGCGGTCCGGCGGTCGCTTGCCGGCACCGGCCACCGCACGGCAGCTGACGCAGCCCCTCACGTCCGGTAGTAGCCGCGGTACTTCTCCAGCGCGGCGAAGATCGCCGCCACGTTCTGCAGGGGCACATCGTCGTTGATCTCGGCCTTCAGCCACAGGCCGCCGGCCGGTGAACCGAGACGGTCCACTGCCTCGTGCACATGGTCGTCGATATCAGCCGGGGTGCAGAAGGGGAACAGCTGCCGGTCCAGGTCCAGGTCGACGCACACCCTGCCGCGGCAGGCACCGACCAGCCCGTCCAGCCCATTGGCCCGGATCTGTGGATTGAGTACACGGACGCCGCAGTCGATCAGGTCCGGGATGATCTCCAGGATGTGGCCGTCGGTGTGCATGTACACAATGTGGCCCGCGGCGACGAAAGGCGCGTAGATCCGCTGGTAACACGGCTTGAGGTACCGCCGCCACTGAGCCGGGCTGACCGGCAATGCGTGCTGCATGCCCAGGTCGTCACCAAAGTACAGCAGCGTGCGGTCGGCGGGCATCGAAGCCAACCGCAGTTCCGCCTGACGCAGGTTGTACGCCAACACTTTGTCGATGAGCAGCTGCAACTCCGGCGGCTCCTCGCCGAAGTCGACCATCAGTTCCTCGAAACCCCGCAGGTCGCCCAGGCGCAGGTACATGAACCCATGCGGGAACCCGGTGTCCTGAGTCGGGGCTTCGAGTCGCCGGACGTGGGCGCGCGTCGGCAGCGGATGCCCGGTAACAATGGACTCGTTGCCGTGGTGCACATTGCTCCACACGCAGCCCCAGGCGTCGACGTGGTTGCCGGTCACATAGGTGCCGCCCACGGCGTCGTAGTCGCGGTCCTGGGCGGTCTCGCCGAACAGCACCGGGTGCTGGCGCACCAGTTCATCCAGGTCCTGTCGGTACTTCATCCAAGCCGCCGGCAGAATGCCTACCCCGACCGGGATGTACTCGGGGTAGGCGTAGTCGAGGGCTTTCAGACGGTCTTCGTGAGCTCCCATGGGCGTCTCCGCTGAGCGTCAGTCGGGCAGGGGGGCAAGGCCGAAGTACCGGCGGTAAGCCGTCACCGCGGCGTGGTAGTTCTCGGCCGGCATGTCTTCGTGCACTGAGTGGCTGGCGTGGAGGATATGACCGCCGCGGGTTTGCCGACCATAGTCCAGGCAGGCCTTCACCTCGGTGGCGACGTCGTCAACCGTGCCGTGGCAGAGGTTGTGGCGGGCGTCGAGGTTGCCGATGATGCACACCCGGTCGGCCACGCCTTCAGCGATGAGCCGTGGCCAAGTCATGCCGGCCGCCTGGTCCACCTCCTTGTACCCGTCGATACGCGAGTCGAAGAAGAACTCCTGCTTGATCGGCCAGTGGTTGCCGTCGGAGGTGTACACTGCCGTGGCCCCCAGAGAGTGGATCAGGTCCACATGCTCCTGGATGGCGGGCAGGATGAACTCGCGGTACAGAGCCGGTGACAGGAACGGCCCTTTGTCGCAGCTGACATCACCCCCCATGGCAATGACCGAGCAGCCGTCGGCGATCTGCCTGCGGGTAGCGGGGAAGGCGTGGGCCTTCTGCATCTCGATCCAGCGTCGAACCAACTCGGGCGCTTCGATCAACCACATCAGCATGAAGGGCGGGTAGAAAGCCACCCCGGTGCCGCAGCCGATCTCGCCCATGTAAGCCCATTCGACGCCGTCGCGTTTGGCCAACGCCTTGACCCCTGCCAGCACCGGATCGCCGCCCACCGTGGCGGGCCCCCGGCCGTCCCAGGCTTCGATCTGCCGGCGCAGCACGGCCTCGTCGTAACGGTGCGAGTAGCTGGCCTCGGCCGCCGGGTCCTCGAGTACCACCAGATCGGTCTTGGCGTCGCGGTGGTAGCGGACCCCGTTGAGGGTCCACGTGTTGGCACCGGTTTTCACTGGCCGCGGCTCGCCGCAGCCCGGGCAACCGTTCAGGCGCACCATGTCAACGCCGTAGTAACGATTGATATCGTACTGAGCCTTGATGTTCAGCGACAGGAGTTCGTCCTGGGTGATGCCTTCGGCCAGGGCATCCCAGGCCATGCTGCTGTCGGTCGCCGGGTTGCGCCCGCAGATGCGCCAGAGGATGGGGTGGTACGGAGAAAAGATCTCGAAAAGCGGAGTGCGGTCGGTAGGGCGGTGAGCCAGGGCCTGGTGAACTCGGTCAGTCGAGGCGGACATCGGTCACTCGCTTTCGCCAGGAGGTGGGGGCGCTGGTGGGGTGGCCCATCACGGCCAGGCCCCGTACGGCCAGGGCTTCGACCCAGGCCCTGACCATGGGCGCGGTCGGCGGTGCAGTGGCTGCCAGAACGCCGGGTTCGAGGCCCAGGCGGACGCGTTTGTCCAGGCCGAGCCGGTGATAGGGCATGATCTCCGCGCCGGTCAGCCCCGGCAGCGCGGCAGCCAGGGCGGCCACGGCGTCAAAGTGGTCGGGCCGATCGTTGAGCCCGGGTATTAGGGGCAGGCGCAGGCGGACGGCCGCGCCTGCCCCGGCCAGCGACCGGAGGTTGCCCAAGATGCCCCGATTGGACTGACCGGTCCAGGTGCGATGGCGTTCGTCGTCGGTCTCTTTGATGTCGTACAGGAACAGATCCACCCACGGCCGGACCCGATCGAGCCAGCCCCAGGGTACGGCGCCCGAGGTTTCCACCGCCGTGTGCAGGCCGGTGCGATGCGCCGCCTCAAGCAGCTGGGCGGTGAATTCTATCTGGCCGAGGGGTTCACCACCGGAAAGTGTGATGCCGCCCCCCGAGCTGGCATAGAACGGTCGGTCGGTGTCGCAGGTTGCCAGGACCTGGTCCACGCTCATAAGGCGGCCGACGCGCTCCAGCGCCCCCGATGGGCAGACGGCCGCACAGCGTCCGCAGGCGGCGCAGGTGCGTCGGTCCAGGTGATGCAACCCGTCCAACAGCAGGTGGCTGTGGCGCGGGCAGGCCAGTACGCAGGCACCGCAGGCAATGCACTTGCCCGCCTGATAGGACAACAGGTCGCCGCTCTGGCTGCCTTCGGGGTTGTGGCACCACAGGCATTGCAGCGGGCACCCCTGCAGGAACACGGTGGTGCGGATCCCCGGGCCATCGTGCAGCGAAAAGCGCTGGATCTCGAAGATGCGGCCCTGGGGTGCCGCCACCGCATCACGCATCGCCGAATTCGGTGCGCAGGATTACCTCTGCCTGCATCTGCGGCGAAAGCCGGGTGAAGTAGTCGGTGTAGCCACCGATCCGCACTACCAGGTCGCGATAGGCCTCCGGGTGCTGCTGCGCCCGACTCAGCGTCTCGGCGTCGACGACATTGATCTGGGTCTCGAAGCCACCGCGCCGCAGATAGGTCAGCACCAGGTCCCGCAGTCGCTGACGCCCGTCCTCGCCGCGACACACTGAGGTGCTGAATTTCATGTTGTACGCCAGCCCGCCGATCATCGGGCTGTGGTCCCAGCTCGTGGTCGACAGGATCGCCGCTGTCGGTCCCAGGCGTTCGCGGCCCTGGGCCGGACCGCAGCCATCGGCAAAGGGGAAGCCGGCCGGCCGGCCATCCGGCGTGGCCCCGGTCTGGCGCCCCAGGTGCTCGTGCATGATCCACACGAAGGCACCCGGAACATAGGGGCTGTTGTCCGGCTCAAGGCGGAACTGCTGGCACAACTCCACCACGAAGCCAACCGTGTCGGCCACGAGTTGGTCGACGCCCGGATGGGCCTGGCCGTATTTCGGGTACCCGTGCAGCAGGCGCAGGCGCGTCTCCTCATGCCCCGAGAAGCCCGCCTCCAGCAGGTCGTGCAACTCCCGCAACGTCAGGCGGCGCTGCACATACACCTCCTGCTCCAGGGCGTAGAGCGAATCGGCGAGGTTGGCCAGGCCGACAAAAGAACACTCGGCCCAGTTGTAGCGAGCGCCGCCGTCGTCCATGTCGCGGCCGCGCGCCAGGCAGTCGCGGGTGAAAACACTCTGCAGCGGTTTGCCGCCACGCTGGCGCCGTTCGCGGCGGGCCTGGTTCTGCTCGGCCACGCCCTGCGCCACGGCCTGCGCCAGCCGGTGGCGGTAGCCGGCGATGAACTCGGCCATGGTGGCGGGCGGCTCGGCGGCCCGCGCCGCGATTTCGTCGAGCAGCAATTGGCTGGTATTGTAGTACGGCGAAGCCACCCACACGTTGCTTGAGCCCGAGGGGGTGATCTCGACGCAGGTGGAGTTGATGTAGCGCGATGATTCGTCGACGGGCACACCCAGCGACTGCAGGCCGCGCTGGATGGTGGCGTCGCCGAAGAAAGCCGGGTTGGCGTTGCCGCTGCTGACCAGATCGATGGCCAGTTCCAGCAGGTCGCTCGGCGTGCCCTCGTGCCAGCACACGCCCACCGTCGGGTACACCAGGGCGGTTCGGCGCAACGCTTCCAGGCACAGGTACGACAGCGGGTTGGTGATATCCTGCCCTTGCTCGTCGCGGCCGCCGACCATGACCGAAATAGCCAGGCCGTCCGGTATGTATTCGTTAACCAGCAGGTACAGGGACTCGATCAGCACCAGGGCTTCCTCGATGCTGATGCGACCAGCCTGTACATCGGCGGCGAACAGGGGGTACAGGGTGCGGTCGAGACGGCCGGGATTGACCAGGCCTACCGGCTCGCCGTGCATGACTCCCATGACCGCCAGCCAAAGCAGCTGCACACCATCACGGAAGCCTGCCGGGGCCTGGTGGGCCACGCGTCGACAGGAGGCGGTGATCAGGGCCAACTCGGCCTGCCGCGCCGGCGCCGCGTCCCGCGCCGCTGCCGCCGCCACGCCGGCCGCGTGCAGCGCCAGCTGCGAAAGCCCATCGAGGGCATACAGGAAGGACTGGTACACCTCAGCCGGTTCGCCTTCGGCCGTGGTCAGGCGATGGCGGATACGGGCCGCCAGGCCGTCGATGCCCAGTTCCATGAGGGGTTCCAGGTGCAGTTCGCAGTGACCGTTCTGCCCCGGCGGCCCCGGGTATTGCTCCAGATAACGCCGCGCTTCGGCGAGTTCCTCTTCAGTGCCGCCATCGGCCGCAGCATCGACGCGGCCGATCAGGAGTTCCAGGTCGTCGAGGGCAAGGACAGTTGCTCGCAGGCGGTCGCGTACAGCCAGGCCACGGCGCAGTTGCCAGGACGGCACGGCCTCGCTGGCGCGCAGGGAACGGGCCGTGGCCACCGCCATGGCCGTGGCGGCGGCGCCCCCCGGGTGCTGCTGCTTGCGGTCGAGCAGGCGCTGCCGCAACACGCCGATGCGTTCTTCGTCGGTCTGCGTCGCCGTTCCAGAGGCGTGCGTGGCACCCATGGGTTCAGTTCCCTTCTCCGGTTCCGAAACGCGAGACTTCCAGGCCCTCGCCATCCAGGTACACGTTGACGCTGCCGCCGAACGGGGTGCCCTGCCGCACATGGGCCAGGTACTCGGCGAGGGGCCCGGCCAGATTCACCGAGTTGTGGGCCAGGACGATGGCGCCCGGCCGGAGCGCGTGCTCCGCGGCGGTCACCATGTCAAGATACACGGACTTGCCCCGCCCGCCGGCGCCGTCGGCGTCCAGGTACAGCAGGTCGATGGTCCCGGCGAAAGCCTCAAGGAAGGGCAGTCCGTCGGCAGCTAGGATCTGCGCCTGTCCGGCCGGATCGACACTGGCGACATTGCGCGCCGCGCGGGCTGCTTCCTCGGGTTTGATCTCCAAGCCGATCAGGCGCTCGGCCTGGTAGCAGGCGCCGGGCCCGATGGCGGCCCCGGCATTGCTGATGAAAGTGTTGCCGCAGAAGATGCCCACGGCTACCATGCAGGCCGGGCGATGGATCGCGTTGATGGCGTAGATGAACCGCTGCATGCGCGGCGTAATGGCCGTCCAGGGAATATCGAAGCGTTCGGCCACGGCGGCTCGGTGGGCCAATAAACGAGCGTCGTCGTATTCACGGTGGGGCAGGATGCCGGTGTGCACCAGCGCGTCCAGAGCTGCCTCCACCACGGCGATTTCCTGAGCCGGGGCCTCAAGCTGCCGGTGCGGCGCGTGCATGTCCATCCGGTACTGCTGCCAGTCGGGTGCCTGGTAGTCGCGGACCACGGGTGTGCCCTTCGGCGTCGGGGGAAAGGGGAACGGTGCCTACTCGGTGGCTGCTTCGGCCATCGCCAGCACGTTCTCGGGCGGCACATTGGGCAACAGGGCTTCGTGGCTGGGAGACACGATCAACCGCGGTCCCAGCACGCGCTTGAGGCGACGGACATCGTCCCGCACCTGCGCCGGCGTTCCATGCACCAGCAACTCCTGCGTGTCCACGCCGCCGAGGAAGGAGATCCGGCCGCCGAAGCGCGCGGCCAGGTTCTCGGCATTCATGTCCGTGGCCAGGGCCTGCAGCGGGTGCAGACATTCCACGCCTGCCGTGATGAGTCGATCGATCACCTTGGCCACCGAGCCGCAGGAATGCAGGATCACCTGGTAGCCGCGGGCGTGCGCCTGTTCCGTGAAGCGCAGGAACCAGGGCATGACGAACTGGTCGAACTGCGCTGGGCCGCAGATCAGGTCACGCTGCGTGCCGAAGTCATTGCCGAAGAAGTAACCATCGACCAGGTCACCGGCGACATCGAAGAAGCGTTCGTTGGCCTGGTGGTAGAAAGAGCAGACCCGGTCGGTCACCCGCTGCACCAGTTCGGGGTTGAGGTACATGTTCATCATGTACTTCTCCATTCCGAACAGGTCCATCACGTGATGGTAGAAGGGCGCCCAGAAACCGCTGGCGCGGTAGTAGGGTCCGGCCTGCTGCAGGGCCTCCAGCACCGGGCCGAAGTCCAGGTAATCCGGGTTGGGCCACTCGTACAGGTCATCGACCGCCGCGGGATCATCACATTCAGCGAAGGGGCCCGGGGTCCCGTGAGCACTTTTGTTGGGGATGTCGAACATGCCACGACCGGCCGGGTGGCGATAGGTGCTGGCCGGGATCCACCGGAAATCGTCTCGCAACCGAACCCGCAGCGACTCCTCGTCGGTGGTACCGAAGTATCGGTGGTAGATGGGCCAGGTCTCATGGTATGGGTTGCCCAACCAAAAACCGCAGCGATCGGCCTCCTGGCCGGCGATGATGGCGCGGATGCGTTCACGGCTGTCCACCGGTTCTCCTCCCTTTCAGGGGGGACCTGGCACGAGTACCAGGCGCCCCGTCGCGGTACTGCGGCGGCTGCCCCGCGCGGCAGCCCGGCTCGCCAGCGCGCCTGGCGGTTCAGCCGAACTGCGGCGGGTTGCCCAAGTCTGCCTCAACGGGTCCCGTTGAACTCTCCCAGCGCGGCGAACATCGCCGCGATGTTCGCCACCGGGGTGTTCATCTGCACGTTGTGGATGGCATTGAACACGAAACCGCCGTCCTGGCCGAAGATACGGCACCGTTCGATGACCTCGGCCCGCACCTCGGCCGGGGTACCAAAGGGCAAGGTCCGCTGGGTGTCCACGCCGCCCCCCCAGAAGACTAGGCGATCGCCGTAGCGTTCCTTGAGCGCTGCCGGGTCCATGCCGGCGGCCGAGCACTGCACAGGATTGATGATATCAAAGCCGCAGTCCGCCAGACGCGACAGCAGGGGTTCCACCGCGCCGCAGGAATGCTTGAACGTCTTCCAGGCGGTGTGGCGGTGGACCCAGCTGTTGAGCTGACGGTAATAAGGCGCGTACAGCGAATCGAACACGGCCGGGGAGCAGAACGTGGAGATCTGGGTGCCGAAGTCGGTGCCGCAGAGAAAGACCACGTCGATCTGATCACCCAGGACTGACGCCACGCGCTCCAGATTGGCCAAGGCGATTTCGCACTGCCGGGCGAACACCTGGTGGATGTAGTCCTGGCGCGCGACGGTGGAGACATACCACTCTTCAATGTCGCGAATGCCGCGCGGGTGCTTCAGGAAGGGCGCGGGCACCAGTGCGATGTCGCCCAACCCAGTACCGGGCACCGAAGCGATGCGGGCCCGCGGCGACGGGCGCAGCAACTCGGCCTGGGCAGCCAGATAGTCCAGGTCAGCGGCTCCAAGGGGGCCGAACTCCTCGAGATTGTCGGCCGGGTCCAGGTGGGCTTCATCGATGGGCGGCTGACGCACGATCGTGTCAAAGTAGAAGCCGCCGACCGGCATGCGGCCCGATGGCGGGGCCTGCAGGTCGCCCGCGGGGTACAACAGCAGATCGCCGTTGGCGTCGGTAGTGGTGCGGAAGTGCTCCGAGACCAGCACCGACTGGCCCCAGGGGGTGGTGAACGGCTGCCAGTTGTCGTTGGTGAAACCGAAAAGCGTGGTGCGCCCTGGCAGGCCGATGACGTCCAAGCCGAGCGCAGCGCGCAGGTCCTCCTCCAACCAGCCCAGCATCTGGTACGGTTCCCAGACCTTCACCGCCATGGGTTCCAGGCCCAGGTGCTCGCGCAGGGCGGCCACGCAGGTGACATGCATGCCGGTGACCGCGGTGGCGCCGAACTCCACCGGCACGCGGTCGGGTTGGCGGTGGGCCAGAGCGGCCTGGACGCGTTGGCGCGGGGTCATACCCTTCCTCCGGCGTCGGCGGTCGCTTCGGTGGGGCGGAGCCCAGGGCCGCCGACCGCGGTAAACACCAGTTCGGATTCGACGTAGATCTCGCCGCCACCATAGCCGTCGGGGGCGGTGCGGTCGGTGCGTGTCATCTGGACCTCGGTCTGATCCGCCCCTGCCTGCCGGGCTTGGTCCTGCAGCAACGGCACGGCCACCTGCCGGGCGTGCTCGGTGGCCGCTTCCAGGTCGGCAAAGTCCACCACCTCGTCCGGGAGATAGGCGCGGAAGACCAGGTCACTCGGGCGGATCAGCACGCGCAGCCGCTGCACCACGCCGGTGGCCACCGAGCCGATGGCATTGGCCACGCCAGCGTGGGGCGGGATGGCTAACTCGGTGTGCAGGTGCTGGGCGGCCGCCGGCGCGTACGCGCCCACCGGGGCGCCCACCGCAACGATGGCCGCGTCCAGCTGCAGGCTGCATGCCAGGGCGGTTCCGGGCACGGTGCCAAAGGCCCGCGCCAGCAGGGCGGCGGCTCCGGGCTCAGTCTCCCAGGTCGGCGGACACCCCTCATCCGCCAGGGCCTTGGCCGCCACTTCCGCGGCCAGGCGACGCGAGAAGAGCGCCACGACGCGCTCGCACAGCGTCTGCGCCGTGACGCCCACCTGCGCCGCGAGCAGTTCCGCGCCCAGGCGCGCCGCCGCCACGTTCCAGTGCTCGAAACGGCCCAGAACGTGCAGGGCATCGGTGGGCGTGAAGGCCGCGCGGGTAAGTACCTGGCGGGCCTCCAACTCCTCGACCTGGTGCACGGCCAGCAGGCCAGACGGTACCACTCGGGTCAGGTGCAGCAGCGAACGGGGGGCGGTATCCAGGTGGGCCATCAGCTCCTGGCCGCGGGCGTCCAGGGCTGCCCGTGAGCGGCGCTGCGCCAGCGCAAACTGCCCGGTTAGCGGCAGGTGCTCGCGGGCGGCAAGCTGCCGCTGCAGTTCCTCAACCACGCCGGGGTGGACGCTGGCCAGTTGGCAGAGCGGCACTGAACGCCGCGGCCCGATGGTCAGTTCGCGCGTCCCCGGCGCGACGCGCACGTGGCTGTCGCCACCCAGGCCGGCGGTGTGCACATCGACCGTTTCGATCATCGTCCGCCACCGGCCCACCCGGGCCCCCTCGGGGCTCAGGCGCGGCAGTCCGCCGCGTAACACGGCGATGTCGGTGGTGGTACCGCCCACGTCCACCACCCAGCTGTCGCGCTGTCCGGCCAGGTGCCAGGCGCCGACGACGCTGGCTGCGGGCCCGGACAGAATCGTCTCGATGGGCCGCCGCATGGCCCAGTCGGCCTGTACCAGTGACCCGTCGCCCTTGACAATCATCAGCGGCGCCCGCACGCCCTGCGCGGTCAACGTTCGGCGCATGGTGGTGATCAGCTCGCGCAACAGCGGAATCAAGCGGGCGTTCAGCGCCACCGTGGCCGCCCGGCGCACCGAGTCAAGTCGCGAGGTCAGCTCATGGCCACAGGTCACCGGCAGCGCCTCGCCGGCGACCTCGTGACTGACCGCTTCCACCAGCTGCCGCGCGCGCACCTCGTGGGCCGGGTTGCGCACGCCGAAGTAACCGGAGATGGCTACGGCCTCGACCCGGTGACACCGCTCGCGAACCGCCCGACACACGGCGTCCTCGTCCAGGGGCGCCACCTCGTCGCCTTGCCCGTCGTGGCCACCGGCCACGTACACAATGTCGCGGGTTACCAGGTCGCGCTCGAAGCCGCCGCGCTGGATCAGGTCGCGGTCGTAGCCGATCAGCAGCAGGCAGACCGGCGTGCCGCGGTCCTCGACGATCGCGTTGGTGGCCAGCGTGGTCGACAGACCGACCAGGTCCAGAGCGTCGGGCGCCACCGCTTGGCCAACCGCAGCGGCCTCGGCGAAGACGCCCTCGATGGCGCCGGTGATGCCAATGGCGAGGTCGTCACGCGTGGTCAGGGACTTGCTGCTGGCGATCACGGTGCCGGTGAGGTGGTCGACAAGCACGGCGTCGGTGTAGGTACCACCAGTGTCGATGCCGAGGGCTACGGGCATGGGGGCTCCTGCTGCGAATCGTGGGCCACGGCCACGGCACCGCGTCAGGTCCGGCAACCGGACCGGGTGGCTGAACTGGGCGGCGCCCCTGGCCGGAGGGGGGCGGCATCGGTATGTTCTGCTGCTGAGTGCAGTCCCGCAGGGGCCCGGCCGGGGATCCGCCGCTGCTATGCCGGCAGGTTCATTCGGGCGCTGCTGCTCGCTGCTGCTCGCCGGCCTGGCGGGCGTGGGCCCGACAACCCGCGGAGTAAGATATAGCCATGGTACCAACCGCGGTAGGCCACGCCACGGCCCAGCCGACGGTCGCCCAACCCCTCGGCGACGGGGCTGCGGCAGAGGTGCCACCGCCCGCCGTGCCAACTGCGCGGGCGCTTGCCCCGGTGCTGAATATCCAGCGCTTCTCAACCCACGACGGCCCCGGCATCCGGACCACAGTGTTCCTCAAGGGGTGCAGCAACGCCTGCGCCTGGTGCCACAACCCGGAGTCCCTGCGGGCCGCTCCGCAATTGCAGGAGTACCCGGACCGCTGCATTGCCTGTGGTCGCTGCGTCGTCGTCTGTCCCCGCGGCGCCCAGCGCCTGGAGCCGGCCGGCCGGTCGGTCGACCGTGGCACCTGTGTTGCCTGCGGCCGCTGCGTCGAGGAATGCTTCACCGGCGCTCTCACCATGGCCGGCCGACCCATGTCAGTCGAGGCCGTGTTGGCCGCCGTTGGCCAGGACCGGGTGTATTACCGACGCTCGGGGGGCGGGGTCACCTTCAGCGGCGGCGAGCCGGTGTTGCATCGTCCCTTTCTTGCTGACGTCCTACGCGCCTGCCGACAGGACGGCATCCACACGGCCATCCAGACGGCTGGTCACTATCCCTGGGCCTGGTTGGCCGAGGCGCTGCACCACGTGGACCTGGTCCTTTTCGACGTCAAGAGCGTCGATCCGCAGGTTCACCGCGAGTGGATCGGCAATGACGGCGAGACCATACGCGCCAACCTCCGACGCTTGGCGGGCCAAGGCGTGAGGCTGGCCGTGCGGACCCCGGTGGTCAGTCCGGTGAACGATACCGAGGCGGCCATCGACGCCATCGCGCGCCTGGTTGCCGAGTTGGACCATCTCGACTACTACCAGCTCATACCGTACCATCCCCTGGGAGAAGCCAAGCGGGCCAGCCTCGGCATGGCACGCGAGGAGCGGTGCTCTGCCCCGGATCGCCACACCCTGGAGCGGCTGGCAGACGTGGCCCGCCGCCATCTGCCGAACGTGCGCCTCTGACGCGTACCCCATCACCTGACGGAGACCACCATGACGGCTGTGACCGCCTCGACAGTGTTCCAGGCGCGCATTGAGCAACTGCGGCAGACCAAGTCGGCTCACACCGACGAGAAGGTCCGCCGCCGGGGTTTCTTCGATATCGACGACCACGGTTGGATTCCCTGGGACGAACCCATTGCTTTCACGGCCGAGCCCAATCACCCCCAGGGCGGCTGTTATGGCGCCCGGTGTGTCGGCGAGAATCTGAGGCGTTGGCTGCAGGTCTGCCCGGTGTACATCCATCCCGACAGCGCCCTGGCCGGGGCTTGGGTTCCGGGGCCTCCGGGGTTGGGCGGATGGCGCCCGGAGGACCGGCCGACGCACCTGCAGGAACGGCAGGAGAAGTACAACATCATCTATACGGGTATCGGTGGGATGAACCACTGTGGCCCGGACATGCGCCTGGGGCTCGAGGTCGGTTGGGGCGGCCTGCTGCGTCAGCTGCGCCATTGGCGCGGTGTCAATCGGCCGATGGACACCTCCTTCTACGACGGCGAGGAAGCCCTGGTGCTGGGTATGCAGGAGTGGATTGGCCGCCACGTGGCCCATGCCCGCAACCTGGCGGCCGTCGAGACTGACAGCGCCCGGCGCGTGAACTGGCTGGCTATCGCCGCGATGAACGAGTGGTTGATCGACGGCGCGCCGCGCACCCTGCGCGAGGCCTGCCAGTTCCTGGCGTGGTTCCAGTCCATCGACCGCATGTGGGGTGGTGGCGGCGCCCTCGGACAGCTCGATGAGCTGCTCCGGCCTTTCTACGAGGCGGACCTGGCTGCCGGACGACTCAGCCACGACGACGAGGTCGTCTGGTGTGTGGCCAGCCTGTTCTTCAATGATACCCATTACTCCCAGATTGGCGGCCCGGCGCCTGCCGATGGCCACGACGTGACCAGCCCGGTGTCCTTCCTCATTCTCGAAGCCATGCACCGGCTGAGGATCCCGGTCAACATTGCCGTACGCGTCCACGACCAGCTGAACCCGGAACTCCTGCGCCGTTCGGTGGAGTACCTGTTTGAGGACGGCACCGGCGTCTGCTATTCCCTCTCCCGGGGCCTCGACGAGGGGTACGCCCGCAATGGCGTGCCCCTTTCAGTGGCCCGCATGCGCGCCAAGGTGGGCTGCAACTGGACCGCTCTGCCGGGCATTGAGTACTGCCTGCAGGACGTCACCCGGATGTGCCTGGTGGCGCCGTTCCTGCACGCCTTCCGCGAGGTGGCGGCCAGCGCCGAGCCCTCGATGGATCTGCTGTGGCAGCACTACACCCATCATCTGGGGGTTGCCGTCGACACCATCAAAGAGGGTTTCGACTGGCATATGCGGCACCACGCCAGCAACTCGCCGGAGGTCGTGCTGAACCTTTTCATGCATGGCCCCATCGAACGCGGTCTGGACATGTCGGCGGGGGGTGTTGACATCTACCGCCTTACCTGCGACGGCGTGGGTCTGGCGACCGTGGCCGACTCGTTCGCCGCCATCGAACAGCGGGTGGTCCGCGAGCGACGGTTAAGCTGGCAGGAACTGGCCGGGCATCTGGAAAGCAACTTCGCCGGCGCCGATGGCGTCCGGCTGATGCTGCGCAGCGTACCGCGCTTCGGCGGCGGCGATGCTCCCGCCGATGTCTGGGCCCGACGGGTGGGCGCCCTGTACTGCGACCTGATGCGTAACACGCCGACCCGGGATGGGTACCCGGTGTTGCCCGGTCTGTTCTCCCATGGCATCGTGGGCCAGCTGGGCCGCGCCCTTGGGGCGACGCCCAATGGCCGTCGGGCCGCCGAGCCCATCTCCCACAGCGCCAACCCGGACCCCGGCTTCGTCGCCGATGGTGGCTCGGCCCCGACCGCCAAGTCCAATGCCGTGGCCGCGGTGCAGCCACGCTGGGGCAACAGCGCGCCGCTCCAACTCGATCTGGACAGCCAGCTTTCGCGCGAGATCGGTGGCATTGAAGCCGTGGAAGCGCTGATAACGGGGCATGAAGAATTGGGCGGGACGCTGATCAATATCAATGTGATCGCCAAGGAGCAGATCCTCGAGGCCCATGCCGATCCGAGCAAGTACCCGGACCTGGTGGTGCGCGTCACCGGGTACAGCGCCTACTTCAAGACGCTGTCACCCCAGTATCGCCAGCAGATAGTCGATCGCCTGCTGGCCGAGGCCTGAACCTGGCCATGGCGACCACCGTCACCACCGCCGTGCGCCGCGTCCAGTTCTGCGCCGGGCACCGCGTTCTTGGGCATGAGGGCCGGTGCTCGAACCTGCACGGGCACAACTACGTGGTCTTCTTCCATGCCGCCGCCGACAGCCTGGACGAAGTGGGCCGGGTGGTGGATTTCGGGGTCCTCAAACAGGCTCTCGGCGGTTGGGTGGACGAGCACTGGGACCACGGGTTCATCTTTGGCGTCGACGACGGCGAAGTCGCGGCCGTGTACCGTGAACGGCTGGCGGGGCAGAAGCACTTCGCCCTGCCTTGGAACCCGACCGCGGAGAACATGGCGCGTTACCTGCTGGAGGTGGTCGGGCCGCAGCAGCTGCAGGGTACCGGCGTCCGGCTCGTCAGAGTTGCCCTTTGGGAAACCGAGAACTGCCTGGCGGAGGTGGTGGTGGACGGTGGCTGAATAGGTTTGACAGCCACAACCGGGTTTTGTTATGAATAGTGGCAGCGGATTGGCGTTCAGCGCGGTCACCGCGGCCCCGCGCAACCCGACCTGCCAGGTGTCCGCCGGCGGACATCCTCCCTTCATGAAAGGAAAGGAAGCGGTTCTATGCCTGCCCCGATCGCCCTCCAGTTGTACACGCTGAGGGACCAGCTGGCGCGGAACTTCAAGAACGTCGTGACCCGCGTGGCCGAAATGGGTTACGTGGGGGTGGAACCGGCCGGTTTTCCCGGGACGACGCCCGACGAGGCCAGCAACCTGTTCGCCGATCTGGGGTTGGAGGTCTGCAGTATCCACGCCCAGTTGCCGCTAGGCAAGCGGAAGAACGAAGTCATCGAACTGGCCAAGGAGCTCGAGGTCCGCCGGGTTATCTCCAGTACCCCGCGCGAAGCCTTCGCCACCGTGGACGGGGTCAAAGCCCTGTGCGACCGCTGGAATCAGGCGCACGAGATCGCCGTCGAGCACGATCTGGAACTGGGCCTGCACAACCATTACTGGGAGTTCGCCCAGGTCGAGGGCCAGTCCGGCTTCGATTTGCTGGTGGCGAACCTCGATCCGGGCATCTTCTTCCAGGTGGACACGTACTGGGTCAACACCGGCGGGGGAGACTCGGTGTCGGTGCTGGAGAAACTCGGCGAACGGGCCCCGCTGCTGCACATCAAAGACGGCCCCCTGGACCCCGAACTCGACATGACCGCCATCGGGAGCGGGAAGATGGACTTCCCGCCCATCGTCCAGGCTTCCCAGGGTACCGCGGAATGGCTCATCGTCGAACTCGATCGCTGCGCTACCGACATGCTCGAAGCCGTGCACCACAGTTACCGTTACTTGGTGAACCAGGGGCTGGCTCGGGGCGCGCGCTGAGCGGGGACACCGGGTCGGGCTTCCTCCGGCGCTGGCGCCGGGCGAAGCGGCGAAGGCTTGGCCATCGACAGACGCAACGAGAGGTGGATAATGGCACGTAAGGCGCTGATTGTGTGGGGAGGTTGGGACGGGCACGAGCCCCGGCAGTGTGCCGAGTTGTGGGGACCGATCCTGCAGGCAGAAGGCTTCGAGGTGATCGTCCACACCTCACTGGCGGCGTACCAAGACGCGGCCCTGATGGGGGAGTTGAGCCTGGTGGTGCCGATCTGGACCATGGGGGCCATTGAGCGCGAACAGGAGCGGGGTCTGCTGGACGCGGTGGCGGCGGGTGTAGGCATCGCGGGTTGGCACGGCGGCATGGGTGACTCGTTCCGCGGTAACACCGAGTATCAGTTCATGGTCGGGGGGCAGTGGGTGGCCCATCCGGACGGGATCATCGACTACACGGTCGAAATCGTCGACCCCAGCGACCCGGTGACGGCCGGCCTGGCGAACTTCGCCATGAGGTCGGAGCAGTACTACATGCACACCGATCCCGGCAACCGGGTTCTGGCTACCACCACGTTCACGGGCCGCCAGAGCTCGCCGTGGGTGAACGGCACGGTCATGCCAGTGGTGTGGAAGCGCGCCTGGGGGGCTGGCCGGGTGTTCTATTCCTCACTGGGCCACGTGGCGCGCGACTTCGACGTGCCGGAAGCGCGCGAAATCCAGCGTCGTGGCATGCTCTGGGCCGCTCGTTGACGCAGCTCACTGCTGGACTCGACGGGGCGAGCCGGGCGGCCAGGCCGGCTCGCCCTATCGATTTGGGGCTGAGGACCATACCCGTTGACGGGGAGGGTGGGCTTGACTGCTGAGATGGGTGCCGCCGGCGACGCCGATGTGGCCCTGGTGTGCCAGCAAGCCGGAGGACCGCAGCAGGCGTTGGCCAAGTTCGCCTCCCTGCTGCTGAACTACCAGTTCGGCCTGTCGGTCCAGGTCTCGCCGCATCTGGGCAAGGCGGCTGCGGCGGTTACCCTGCAGCGCCAGGTCCGGTGCGTCTTCGTGATCCAAGACCAGCCCATTCTCGACGAGCCCATGGTTCGGGCGCTGACCCGGTCAGGGACCGTGCCCCTGTTCATCGCGGTTCCCGCCCGCGCTGTGCCTGCCCAGCGCCAAGCCTGCCAGGGGGTGGCCCAAGTCCACCTGTGTCCATGGGAGACAGCCTTCACCGCCGCCGAGTCATCCCTGCCCCAGGTGGTCGCCGCAGCACTGTCGCAGCTGGGTTTCGGCGGTCTGCTGCAGGATCTGGGCAAGGTGCCCTATGCCGAGGTGCGGCAACGGGCCGAGCGGCGGCTGCGCAGCATCAACACGTTGCCTACCCTGCCCGAAGTGGTGCTGCGTCTGATGCGGCTGATCAATGATCCGAACACCAGCGCCGCTCAGGTAGAAGACCTGCTCTGTCGTGACCCGGCCATCGTCATGAAGTTGATGCAGGTGGTTCGCTCGCCGGTATTCGCTCCCACGGTGCGCACCAGCGGCATGAACCTGACCGAGATCATCACGCGCCTCGGCATGCGCAAGGTGGCTGCCATCGCCCAGCAGATCAAGGTCATCAATGGCCTGGTACGCCCGGCGGGGAGCGGTTTCGACCTGCGGCGCTTCTGGACCCATTCGGTGGCCACTGCCACGGTGGCCGACCGTCTGTGCGAACGGCGCCTGGTCTCGTTCGCTGGCAGCGTATCATTCACCGAGTATTGGATCGCGGCGCTGCTCCACGACGTCGGCAAGCTCGTGCTGGGGTTCTTCTTCTGGGACTGGTTCGCCCGCGTCATGGACTATGCCCCGCTGTGCGACCATCAGTTCCGCGAGGCAGAGGCCTACCTGGGCGACGTGGTGGACCACGAGCGCATCGGCTGCCTGCTGGCGCTCAACGCCGACCTGGGTGAGACCCTGGCCAACACCATCGCCATGCACCACACAGTGGGCGACTCGCCCGGCCCCCTGCTGTGTCTGGTCCACCTGGCCGACAACCTGAGCAAAGACCTGGGTTTGGGCTACAGCGAGGCGGCCACCGGTCACTACGAACCAGCGGTCCTGGACGCCTGCGGCCTGTCGGCCGATCGCCTGGAGGCGGTGCGACGGAACGTGGGCCAGAACCTGGCCGAGAGTGTCGGCACGCTGGTGGACGACTGCGTGTGATGCCGGAGGCGCGGGCGCTGGCCGGCCTGTCTGCTGCCGACGCTGCCGCGGGCCCGGCTTCGAGACGGGGCAGGGACGGATGAATCTGGCCATCGTCGGCTACGGCGGCATCGCCGCCTTCCACGCCGAGGCACTCCAAGCCATTCCCGGGACCCGCCTGCACGCTGTGGTCGGTCGTCGGGCCGCCCCGGCCGAGGCATTTGCCCGCCAGTGGCAGGCGGCACGTTGGGGCACGGATCTGGCCGCGGTGCTCGCCGATCCGGCCCTGGACGGCGTGATCGTGGCTTCACCCAGTGAGTGTCACGCCGCCATGGCTCTGGCCTGCATCGAGGCCGGTAAGCCGGCGCTGGTCGAGATCCCCCTGGCGCTGTCGGCCGGCCTGGCCCAACAGGTGGCCGAGGCGGCGCGCCAACGCGGCGTACCCGTGATGGTGGCCCATACGCGCCGTTTCCAGCCAGTCCAGGTGTTCGTGCACGAGCTGCTGGCATCAGGCCGGCTCGGGCGGGTTCATCAGCACCATACCTTCTCTTTCTGGCTCAGGCACGAGAATGTCGGTTGGACCGGGTACCAGCGCAGCTGGGTGGACGATGTCCTGTTCCACCACGGGTGCCATCTGGTCGATTTCTCGATGTGGTGTGTCGGCCGCCCCGTGTGCCGCGTGCTGGGCGAGCTGTCGCCCGTTGACCCGCGGACGGGAACCTCGCTGGACGTCAGTCTACTGATCCGCTACGCCGGCGACGCCATCGCCACCGTGAGCCTTTCGTACAATGCTCGCCGTGCCGCCAGTGGCGATCGTTTCATCTGTGACGGTGGCTTGCTTGAGTTGGAGGGCGGTCAGGCGCGCCTGGACGGAGAGGTGGTGTTCACCGCCGAAGGTCAGGGCGGCTTGGCGGCCGGGGTATTGGCCCAGGACCGCGAGTTCGTGGCGGCCGTGCGAGACGGCCGGGCGGTGACCTGCGATGCGGCGGTGGCGGTGGCCGCCCTGGCAGTACTGCAGCAGGTCTACGACCAGACGGTGGCGCGTGAAGGTACCGAACGGTACTCCCGCCCCTGGCAGGGCTGAAGTGCACGTGGACCCGATCCGGCGATCACCTCGGGGTGAACGAAGATGAGGAAGTTGATCGGCATCGCCCAGCTGCAGGTCGGCATGTTCGTCGACGCCGAAGCCGTGACCGAGACGCGCGATGGCCAGCCCGTGTATTACCTGGCGGCCACGCGGGCGGTGTCGTTGGGCCCGCGCGGTCGCCGCGCCCGGTTGACCGGGCGCATGCACGAGAAGGTCGCCCAGGACGGGGGACTGCTGTTGACCAGTGCCCACCAGATCGACAACCTGCGCGAGACCGGGCTGACGATGGTTACCATCGACACGGACAAGGGCCTGGATCTGCCTCCCGATCTCCGGCCCCTGACCGACCCCAGCCGCCGACCGCCGCCGCCCGGACGGTTGGTGCACTTCGACGAGGAACTGGAGCGGGCGCAGACCATCCGCGACGAAACGTCGGCGACTCTGCAGACCTCCTTGGCTGAGGTGGTGGATGGCCGGGCGTTGGATGTCGACCGCATTCTGGTGGCCGGTGGGGTGATGGCCGAGAGCCTGCTGCGCAACGTGGACGCCATGGTCAGCCTGACGCGGCTCAAGCGCCACGACCCGTACACCGCCGTGCACTGCATGAATGTGAGCACCCTGGTAACTGCCGTCGCCCTGCACGACGGTGTGGACCCCGGGCAGATACCCATGGTGGCGGCGGCGGCGCTGCTCCACGACGTGGGCAAGACGCGCGTGCCGTTGGAGGTGCTGAACAAGCCCGGCCGCTTCGAGCCCCACGAACTGGCCGAGATGCGCCTCCACGCCAAGCACAGCGGCGACATCATGCGCGAGACCGGCCGGTTCTCCGATGATGCCATCGCCATTGCCACGCAACACCACGAGATGCTGGACGGCAGCGGCTACCCGCAGCAGCTGCGCGGCGAGCAGATCGACCGCTTCGCGCGCATGACGGCCGTGGCCGACGTCTATGATGCGCTGACGGCCAAGAGGGTGTACAAGCCAGCCATGCCCATGTACCAGGCGTTGATGCGTATTCAGCGCAATCGTGGCACCGAGTTCGACGAGCGTGTGGTCGACCTTTTCATCAAAGCCCTCGGCCTGTACCCCGTGGGCACGCTGTTGGAACTGAACACGCGCGAATTGGCGCTGGTGTTCCAGCCCAACCCCCAGGATCCGCACCACCCGACCGTGGGCGTGCTGACCCTGCCCAGCCAGAAGCCACGCGCCGTCCCCAAGCTGGTCGACCTGGCCATTCGGTCCGAAGGCGAAGGGCGCGAGATCGGGCGTCCGTTGGACCCCGAGAAGCTGGGCATCGATGTCGAATCATCGCTGCAGCAGATTGCCGAACGAGGCGAGCACGGTGAACGCCGGCGCCGGGAGGGCTGAGCCCATGTCCGGCGACGGCGGGGCGCCGTACCCACGCGCGGTCTGGCCCGGCGGCGGGCTGCGGTCGGCCGGGCTGGCATCGCCATGAAGGTGGGCGAGGGCTCGGTAGTGGTGCTTGCCGCTACGGCCGGCGAGCGGTCCGCAATCGCCGCAGCCATGGCCGGTGCCGTGACCGAGCAGGTCGCGGGCCGCACCTGGACGCGGGGAGGCGTGGGCGCGCATCCGGTGGTGCTGGTGACCGGTGGTCTGGGTGCCGTCAACACGGCCCAGGCGCTGACGTGCGCGCTGCAGGGGGTGCGCCCGGCTTGGGTGCTGCAGATCGGCGTGGGCGGCGCCTTCCCTGCGGCAGACCTCGCTGTCGGTGACCTGGCGGTAGCCGACACCGAGTATTACGGCGATGTCGGGGTACGCACCGCGGCCGGGTGGCAGCCGGCCGAGGCCCTGGGCATACCGTTGGTCGAGTGCGACGGCGTGGCCCTGTACAACCGGTTCGAGGCCGACGCTAGTTGGGTCGCGTGGGCGGTCTCCCGATTGCACTCCCGGGCTGCTCCCGGCGGCGCGCGGATGGCGGTGGGGCCCTTCCTGACCGTGCAGGAATGCACCGGCACCGCCGTCCTGGCCGCCGAACGGTACGCGCGCTGGCAGCCCATCTGCGAGAACATGGAGGGTGCAGCCGCCGCCCATATCTGCCGCCTGTACGGCGTGCCTCTGGTGGAGATCCGCGGTATCAGCAATGTGGTCGAGGACCGACGACGCGAGTCGTGGGACCTGCCCGGTGCAGCGGACCGGGCCCAGCGGGCCGCGCTGGCCCTGCTGCGCCGTTCTGACCCGAACCATGCGGAGCGACCGTGGAACCTTTGACCCTGGGTTTCTCGCCCTGCCCCAACGACACCTACGTCTTCTGCGCCCTGGTTCACGGTTGGGTCGCTGACGCCCCGGCGGTCAGCGCCGAGTTGGCCGACATCGAAACCCTGAACCATCGGGCCCTGGCCGGTGACCTGGCGGTCGCCAAAGTGTCTTTCCACGCCCTAGGCCATCTGCTGCCGCGCTATAGCCTGCTGCGTGCCGGCGGGGCCCTTGGCCGCGGCTGCGGTCCGTTGGTGGTAGCCGGTCGCCCCCTGGAACGCGAAGCCCTGGCGTCGGCACGCATGGCGATTCCGGGCGCGTTGACCACGGCCGCGCTGTTGCTGCGCCTGTACCTGGGTCCTGGGGCGCGCCAGCCCGTGACTATGCCCTTCCGTGACATCATGCCGGCGGTGGCGCGTGGCGAGGTGGATGCCGGGGTGATCATCCACGAGAGCCGGTTCACCTTTCCCCACTACGGGTTGGTTCAAGTCGTCGACCTGGGAGCCTGGTGGGAGGCAGACACCGGCCATCCCATCCCCTTGGGGGGCATCGTCGCCCGGCGCGACCTGGGCCATCAGGTGCAGAGCGCACTGGACGATGGCTTGCGGCGCAGCGTGGAGTACGCCAATGCCGCACCTGAACGGGTTCGTGGCTATGTCCGTCGCCACGCGGCCGAACTGGATGATGTGGTAGTTAACGGCCACATCGGCTTGTATGTTAACGGCTTCACCTTGGATTACGGCGCCGCCGGGGTGGCGGCCATCACCGAACTGCTGGCGCGTGCCGCGGACCTGGGGCTTGTGCCTGCCCCCACAGCGCCCCTCTTTGCTCACCGGACCTGATCACCGCCAGCCGGGCGGTGCTGCTGTCGCTGCGTTGCCGCTCGCCAACCCTACGGGAGTTGACCGATGAGACTGCTGCAGTTCCTGCTACCGGAGGCCGGGCCCCGTGTCGGGCTGCTGGACGGCGCCGATGTCATCGACCTGAGTGCGCCGGCCGGCGCGCCGCGGACCCTGCACGAGATCTACTACGGAGCCGGCGGGTCGCAGGTGGGACTGCCCGCGGCCGTCGCCGCGCTGGCCGAGCGCGCTGCCGCCGGGCCCCGGCTTCCCCTGGCAAGACTGGCCGGTGCTGCCGACAGCGCCGCGCCGCGGCTCCTCAAGCCCGTCAGCGGACCGCCAGGCGAAGCCCATGCCCTGCGCGTCTGGCTCGCCGGCGTTACCCATGGCGATAGCGCCCGGTTGCGCGAGATCGAGGCGAAGCAGGCGACAGGCAGCTCGGTCAACGTGTACGAGCAAAAATACCGCGAGTGTGCCGCCGGCGGTCGGCCCGAGCTCTTCAGCAAGAACGACGCCGACGCGGTGGTCGCCTCCGGTCAGGCGATCACCCGGCCGGCTGATACGCAGCGGCTGGTCCCGGAGACGGAGTTGGTGTCCGTTTACGGCGTTGACTGCCAGGGCCGGATCGAGCGGCTTGGCTACACCGGCGGCAACGACGTGACTGACAACGGCATCGAGGCAGCCAACCCGCTGAACCTGCCGCAGGCCAAGAACTGGGCTGGGGGTTGTGCCAGCCTGGGCCCGGTGTTGGTGACGGCGGATGAGTTCGACGATCGGGTGGTCACGGTTTCCTGCGAGGTGTACCGCCGTGGCGCGCGGGTTGGCGCCAAGGAGGGCGAGACCGGACAGGAACGGTTGAACATGCCCGAGCGCCTGTACCACATGGAGCGTTCGCTGTTCTCGCGTCTGCCCATGGGACGCCAGGAGTTCCGGGTGCTGTACTGGGGTACGCCCATCGTCTTTGCGGACGCCGATCTGCCCGGCGGAGTGCAGGCCGGGGACGTCATGCGGCTGACTTTTGGCGGCGGCATTGGTGTGCTCGAGAACCCTGTCGTCGCCCTCGAGGTAGAGGACCAGCTGGGCCGCCTGCGCTGACTGGGGCCCGGCTGGCGGGGTGCCGGCCGGTGCTGTCATGCAGCTGGCCTGCGGCGGCCCGGGCCCGGGCGGCCGGCCTGGCGTCAGGGGCTCAGACGGGCCTCGGGGCTGGCCGGGTGAAGGCCCGTGCCGTCGCGCGGCTGACCTTCGGTGGCGGCTCTGATGTGCTCTGGAACGCTGCCGTCGCCCTCGAGGTGGAGGATCAGCTGGGCCTCCTGCGCTGACTGGGGCCCGGCTGGCGGGGTGCCCTCCGGTGACGTCATGCAGCTGACCTGCGGGGGCCTCGGCGGCCCGGGCCCGGAAGCCGGCGGTCGGCCTGGCGGCGGGAACTCAGGCGGTTCGTCGGCGCGGGCAGGAGGGCCTGGCTGGCCGGGTGCGCCAGCCAGGCCGCCTAGCGCACCGTGTTCAGGTACCGGACCGAGCGCTCGAACTGGTCCATCTCGTACGCTGCCCGCAGATCATCGCCCAGGCCCTGTTCGTGCGGCGTCCGCCACTCCTCGGCGGGCGGACGCGCGGCCTGGTGCAGGGCCCGCATGGCGTTGATCACTTCCGCCAGGGGCCGCGGTGGGTACGTTGCCCAGTAGTCCGTCTCGAAGACGCGAATGTGGCGCGCCGTCGCCGCGCCCAACTCGATGCAACCCTCGACCTGGGGCGCGAAGTCGTCGAAGAGCTTCAGCATGGCGGGCCAGTCGACGACGCCTTCGCCCAGGGCACAGCGCTTCAGGCGGTACCCCGACGGCGTCGGGTGAACGGTGTAGTCCTTCAGGTGCACGTGCTTGAGCCGTGGCATCACCCGCATGGCAAAGGCTGCGGGGGTCTCGCCCACGGCCAGGGCGTTGGCCACGTCCATCGTCACGCCCAACAACTCGCTGCCTACCTGCTCGCCCAGCCATAGCAGCTCCCAGCTGGTGGCATCCTGGTGGTTCTCCAGCCCGACGGATATGCCCAGGCGTTCTGCCGTGTCCATGGCGCGCCGCAGCGGCTCCACCAGCGCCTGCAGCCGGCCACGCCAACCATGCAGCCCGTACCGGCGACGGTCGCCCTCCAGGACGCCGCTGATGGTCGTCCGTACGACCCGGACGCCGGTAGCCGCCGCGACTTCGAGGGCCGTGGTCAGCGGGGTGATGTCAAGCGCATAGTCGTGTCCGCCCGTGTCCAGTACCAAGCCCAGGCGGTGGGCCGAGAGTTGCGCCTCCAGGCGCGCCCGTTGCTCAGCCGAGTGTGTCTGGAAAGGGCCGGGGGCGCACTCGATGCTGGCCAGGCCGTGATCGGCTGCCAGTCGGGCCAGATCCTCGGGGGCAAAGGGATCGAATCCCCCGGCGAGTCGGTGGTGACAGTCTGTGAAGCTCCAGGCACAGATCCCGATCTTCATGGCCGCGCTCCTCCTGCGGCGCCGGCCGCGTCAGCCGTCGCCGTCAGCGCCGCACGGACGCGGTCCACCAGTTCCGCGTCAGGCACCTCGGCGCTGTGGCCGGAAACCAGGTTCTTCACCTGCCACACGCCCCGGGCGAGTTCGGCCGGCCCGCCGATGACGGCCAGCGCGAAACCTTTCCGGTCCGCGTACTTGAGTTGGCGGCCCACGGCGCTGGCCTCGGGGTAGAGCTCCACCCCCAAGCCGGCCTGGCGCAGGCGTCGGGCGGCAGTCACGTAGTGGGGGGTAGCTGCCGCCGAGAAGAGCACCACCAGCACTTCGGCCGGAGTCCGCGCGGTCCCCAGCAGCCCCAGCTCCTCCATCGCCGCCATCAGCCGGTCGAGGCCGAGCGAAGCGCCGACACCGGGCAGGTGTTGGCGGGTGTACAGCCCGGCGAGATTGTCGTAACGGCCGCCGCTGCAGACCGAACCGATGCCCGGCAGATCGGCCAGGAATGTCTCGCACACAGGTCCGGTGTAGTAGTCCAGGCCGCGGGCTATGGCCGGGTCCAGGTGCAGGCGCTCATCCGGAATGCCGGCTGCGGCAAACGCCTCCACGAGCTGTCGCATGAGGGCCAGGCCGGCTGACGCGCCCGGATCCTGTCCGAGCCGGGCCTCCAGGTCGGTCAGAATGCTGTCGTTGTCGCCCTGAACCTGCACCGAAGCGAGCAGTTCGCGGGCGGTCGGGGGCGCCACCTGGACTTGCTCCACAAGCTCGCCCTCGACCTTGTCCGGTCCAGCCTTGCGCAGTTTGTCCAATACCCGCAGCACGGCCGCGGTGCGGTCGTCCAGGCCGAGTTGGCGCAGCAGGCCGTTGAGGATGCGCCGGTCGTTCACCTGCAGCGAGAAGCGCGTGAACCCCAGCGCTACCATGATGTCGTGGACCACCAGCATGGTCTCCAGGTCAGCGGCTCCCGGCCCGGTGCCGATGGTGTCGAAATCGCACTGAATGAACTCGCGGTAGCGGCCGTGCTGCGTGTTTTCCCCGCGCCAGACCGGGGCGATGTGGTACCGCTTGAACGGCACACCCAGGTCGTCAATGTGCTGCGCGGCGAAGCGCGCGAACGGCACGGTCAGGTCGAAGCGGAGCGCCACGTCGCGGCCGCCGTGGTCGTGGAATCGGTACATCTGCTTGTCCGACTCGTCGCCGCCCTTACCGGTCAAGATCTCAGTGTACTCCAGCGCGGGCGTGTCGATGGGCGCGAAACCGTAGGCGCGGAAGACGCGCCGGGCAGCGTCGATCAATCGCTCGCGAGGCATCGCCAGCGCCGGCAGGGAGTCCCGGAAGCCTTTGAGCGTGCGGGGTTCGATCAGTTTGTCGGGCATGTCAGGGTCCTTGGGTGGCGAGCGCCGCCGCCTGCGGTGCGGCGTGGCGGGCGCCGCGGCACTCGATCCAGGCCGGGGCGCTTCCGCTGCAGGCACGCCGACGCGCCTGCGGTGGGGAGAAGAACGGCACCCGCTGCCCGCTGTGCCAGCGCCGCCCGGCGCCAGCGGCTCAACGACCCAGTTCGCCGATCACGATCGCCAGCAGTCCGAGCAGCATGCCGGGCTTGAGGCAGCGCGCCAGAAGGCCGCTGCCGGCCGGGGTGAGTCCGCGCAGCAGCGCGGCGGCGGCGACCAGCAGCAGTGCGTCCACGGGGAAAACGGCTGCCAGGTACGCCCGGCCGTAGGTGTGACTGAGCCACGGGTACCAGGTGGCGGCAGCCAGGCAGAGGAAGGTAACCGCGGCCAACCGAGCCGCCGCGCGGCGGCCATGGGCCAACGGCAGGGTGCGCAGACCGCACGCCTGGTCACCCGCCGTGTCCTCCAGGTCCTTGACAATCTCACGGCCAAAGTGGAACACCCCGGCGAAGACCGCAGGGGCCCAGGAGCGTCCGGGCCAGTGGGGGCCCAGCGCGCCGTACGGGAATGCCGCTGCCGCCAGCGCGGCCACGGCGAGGTTACCCCACAACACGGTGGCCTTGAGGCGCAGGTCATAGGCGATCAGGCCGGCGAGCACCGCCGCACCAACCAGCAGATGCCAACCACTGGCCGCGGCCGCAGCGGCCAGGCCGCCCCCGGCCAGAAGCGCGGCCTCCACCAAGGCGGCGCGCCGACTCAGCCGTCCGGCGGGCAGTGGGCGCTCGGGGCGGTTGACGCGATCCGTGGCCACGTCGACCCAATCGTTGAGCGCATTGCCGGCGCCGGCGATCAACGCAGCTCCCAGGGCAGCCAGCGCGACCCGTGCGGAGACAATGGGCAGTCCGCCGGTCAGCGCCCCAACCGCCACCGAGAGCGCCGTGATGAGCGCATTCCACGGCCGCGCCAGAACCCACAGCGCGACCACCGCCGCGCTGCGGTCCGGTGGGTCCACCGCGGCCGCCGGCCGGCCCATGGGGCCAGCCTACAGACGCGGGGTGATACTGGCCACCAGAGGCCCCATCTCCGGGAGCACCAGGCGAGCCATGGCCAGCCGTATGGACGACTCTGTCCTGGGCAGCGAGAAGACGACGCGGCCCCGGTACAGGCCCGCGGCGGCGCGGGCTGTGATCGCCGCCGCCCCTATTTCCTGGTACATCAGGTACCGGAACAGCTCGCCGAAACCGTCCAGACGGCGGTCCAGCATCTTCTCGATGGTGTCGTAGGTGGCGTCGCGGACGCCGATCTCAGTGCCGCCGATGAAGAAGATGCACTGGCACCCGCTGGTCTCACCCAGCATGGCCAACTCGCCCTTGATCTGCAGCGCCGAGTCGCGCACCGTGCGGTTCTGGACCACGCGGTGCCCGGCCTCCTCCAACAGCGACCGCACGACTTGGCCGCCGGCCTGGGCAGCTCCGTCGCGGCCGTCACCGACCGTGACGACGGCGCACCCGATATGGGTCTGGCGGGCATCATGGGCAGGTGGGTTCGGCATGGCAGTCCTCCGCTGGAGTGGGTGGCGCAGTGGGTGCCGACGCCCTGGCTGGGCCGTCCGCGGTCTGCTCGGCTGCACGGGGTGCTGCGGGCGCGGCCGTCGGGCGAGCGCGGTCGCCGATCACCGGCACGACGTTCACGTAACCGGCAGCAAGCAGGCCCCGCACGGCCAGGGCCATGCGGCTGCCAGCGGCGCCGTCGACCAGGAGCGGCGTTGCCTTGGGATAGTGCGTGGTCACCTCGCGCAGGAACGCGCGGTTCGGCGCCAACCGATCGCCGCGTCGGTGGAAGAGCGGCACATTGACGGCGCCCGGGGGGGGGCTGGCGGCGAATTCGGCGGCGGTGCGCACATCGAGGTACACATGGCCCTGGCCGCGGTTCAGCAGATCCTGCGCCGCTGCCGCGTCAACGACGGCCTGCGGTGCAGGCAGCACCTCCCAGCGGGCCGGCGTTCCATCGGAATTGAACACCTCGGCAGCCGCCTGATCGGCCGCCAGACCGCGGTCGCGGTGGTGGTCGAGCCAACAGGACACGGAACAGTAGGCCCGGCCGTCGCGTTCGATGAAGCCACGCTGCCAGGGGTTGCCGCACTGATGGCAGGGCGAGCCGTCGCGGTGCACGGGCGGCCCGGCCCACCGCCGGGCGCGACCCATGCCTCGACTGCCGAGGGAGCCGCTGAGGCTGGCCAGCAGCGCGAGCAGCAGGCGCTCGTGGGGAGCTGTCGTCAGCAGGCATGCGGCGGCCAGGCCCAGCCAGAGGCTGGTCGACCAGGGGCGCCACAGCAGGGCACTAGCCCCACCCAGGCGCAGGGCCAGCCATTGACGGAGGCCCCACGCCCAGCGCAGCTGCCAGACGATGCGGTTGGCCAGGGCGCTGGTCAGAACCACGGCCAGCATCGTTGACCAGCCGATGGCGACGAAAGCCGGTTCAGGCTCCAAGGCACTCGGTCGGTGAACACCCGATGGCGGCATCGCACACGGCGCCGCCCGAGCGGCGGTCCGGGCGTGCGAAGGCAGGGCCAGACGCGGGTGCGGCAGCTGGCCACGGCATAATGTACCACGTCACGCGGGCGGGCGCCCGGGCTGCCGGCGAGGTGTCGGGATACGGGCGCGTTACATTGACGCCCTGGAGGGGCGCGGCTATATTCTGCCCAATACTGCCGCCGCGACGCAGGCGACGGCGCCGGGGCCCACGCTGTTGACTGCCCCTGAGCCCACGAGACGTCTTTCGGAGTACCCAGATGCCAGAGCCGGAGCGCCAGGACTTGTTGAAGAACCTCCAGGAGCAGAACCTGGAGTTGAACCTGTTCAAGGCCCGCAAGATCTTCCTCTGGACTGACGTCAACGAGGACTCGGCCAAGGCAGTGGTCACGCGCCTGTTGTCCCTGGACGGCGAAGACCCCAAACGCGAGATCATCCTCTACCTCAACAGCCCGGGCGGCACCATCCACGACGGGTTGGCCATCTACGACGCCATCCACGCCATCCAGGCGCCGGTCTCCACCGTGTGCATGGGCATGGCGGCCAGCATGGGCGCCGTGCTGCTGGCCAGTGGGGCGCGCGGCCGGCGTTTTGCCTGGCCCCATGCGCGCATAATGATTCACCAGCCGCACATCATGGGCACCATCGTCGGCACCGCCACCGACCTTGATATTCGCGCCCGCGAGACGCTCCGCTACCGCGAGGAACTCAACCGCATCCTGGCTGACAAGACGGGCCAGGACTTGGAGCGTATTGCCAAAGACACCGACCGTGACCATTTCATGTCAGCGAAAGAGGCGCGCGACTACGGCCTCATCGACGACATCATTACCACGCCCGAGCCGACCGCTATCCGCTGACGCGTCGTGATCCCCCGGTGACCTGCCCGTGCGCCGGGCTGGCGCCCGCCGACCCTCACTTGGCCTTGGGCGGCACTGGGCTCCAGGCACCGGGGCTTCAGTGCTGGCAGCGGCGGCAGTAGAAAGTACTGCGGCCGGCCAGCACCAGGCTGTGGACGGGCGCGTCACAGACGCGGCAGGCCTTACCGCTTCGTCCGTACACGGCCAACTGGTGTTGGAAGTGGCCCCCCGCGCCGGTACCCTGATAGTCGGCGATCGTGGTGCCGCCGGCATCGATCGCGGCCTCCAGTACGGCACGGACGGCATGTACCAGGCGCTCCAGACGGCCCCGGCTGATTCTGCCTGCAGGGGTGGTCGGGCGAATCGCCGCCTGGAACAGGGACTCGCTGGCGTAGATGTTGCCCACGCCTACCACCACGCGGTTGTCCATCAGCAATGACTTGATCGGGCGTCGGCGGCCGCGGCACTGCGCCTGCAGGTAGTCGGCGCTGAAGTCCGGCGTCAGCGGCTCGGGCCCCAACCCGGCCAATTCGGCGCAGCGCGCCTCCTCATCCGCTGACAGCACCTCGATCAGACCGAACCGTCGCGGGTCCCGGTAGAACAGCGGCGGTCCCTGATCCAGGCCGAACCACACGTGGTCGTGGGGGCCGTCGCCGTGGCCGAACAGCAGGTTACCGGTCATGCCCAGGTGCACCAGCAGCGTGGTGGCCGGGCTGAGCGAGAGCAGCAGGAACTTGGCGCGGCGGTGCGCGGCCACGAAGGTGCTGCCCACTAGTTGCTCCAACCGCGGCACGGGTACCGGTCGCCGCAGCGCCGGGCAACGGCATTGGATCGCGACGATGCGCCGACCCACCAAATGCGCCTCCAAGGCGCGGCGAACCGTTTCCACTTCGGGCAGTTCGGGCATCGTCATTCCCACGGACTGAGGCCCCCGCAGGACCATCGCTCGGGCCAGGTGCGGGCCGGGGCCAGGCGGACGGGAGTGCGTCGGCGCCGCCCCTCGGCAGGCCGTGGGCGGCGAAGATCCCGCGTCGCCATCGACCGGCCGCAGTTCAGGGCGACCGCGACCCCGTACGTACCGCAGCCGTGCCCGTCCGTCAACTGCGCGGCTTGTGCCCCACGGCGGGGTCAAGTAGGTTAACGCCCGTCGGCTCGCGCCTCAACCCGTCAAACCGTTGGAGACATGGCCCATGGACCTTTCGCATCAACCCCCGCGCCGCCCCTCAAACACCAGTCTGGCTGGCATCGTGGGCCTGGCCCGCATGGCCGATAAGGCGCGGGCCCACCAGGAAGACAGGCTCGGCGAGTTCGTCTACGGCGACCATTCCGGGCTTGACCGCGAGGTGCTGGAGTTCATCCGCATGGACGCCGAGTCGTTCGCGCGCGCGGCTGCCGAACAGACCGACGAAGACCTGGCGGAGACAGTGCGCCAACGGGCGGCCCGTCGCGCCGACGAGATCGAGGCGTTCAACCGCGAGCACGTGGAACGGCAACCACAGGACGACCGGCATCGGCAGCTACTGCGGGAACGCGTGACGCGTTATGCTCCCGACCGCACGGATGTCACCACGGTGTTCGCCTCGATCGAGCTTGACGACTGGGGCTCGTTCCGCGAACTCGACCTGACCGCGGCCCCGCCCCGCTCGCCTTACCTGCGCACCGTGGCCGGCATTGCCGGCGCCGCCCGCATGGCCGACAAAGCTCGCGCCCGTGTTGCCGGCAAGCTGGGCGCGTACAAATACGGGTCGGATTCGGGCATTGACGACCGCATCCTGCAATTCCTGGGAGTGAACGGCGACGACTTCGCCCGAGCCGCCTGGGACAACCCCAACGACGATGAGTTGGGCGACTGGGTACGCCAGCATACGAACCGCACCGCGGGCCAGATCTGTGCCTTCAATGCCATGATCTGCTCGCTGGGGCGGTACCAGCCGGCGCGCGAGCGTCTGCTGCAACGCCGGGCTGAACTGGGCGGGCAGCCCGGCGAGGTGGAGTGCTTCTTCGACCTGCTCGACTTGGACGACCAACAGAGCTTCGGGTTGGTCGACCTGGCGCGCCGGCCGCCCCGGTCGCCATACGATAGCAGCGTCGGCGGCGTTACGGGTCTGGCGCGGCTGATCGACAAAGGCCGGGCGCGCAACGGCGCTACCCTGGGCTTGTATTGGTATGGCGAGGACTCGGGAGTAGACCGCGGACTGCTGGCGTTCCTGGGCGTCAGCGCCAACGACTTCGGCGCCGCCCTGCGCGAGCACTCGACGGATGAAGCGGTGGTTACCTGGCTAGGCGAGCGGTTGGCCAAGTCGCCGGCGGACCTGCAGGCGTTCAACGAGATGGTGCAGAACTACGGACCTGATACCCCCGAGCAGCAGACCTGGCTGCAGGCCCAGGTGGCCCGGCTGGATCCGGCCCGGCGTGATATCACTACCTGGTTCGCCTGGATGCTGCTGGACGATGTGGTCACCTTCGCGCGCCTGCGCGCGGGAGTCTGAGGTCAGTTCCGCGTCGGTCCGGGCGGTCCCCGGCCGCTTCCGGCAACGGGGTGGCCAGGGACGCCGGGGCCGTAGCGAACGGAGTACGCCCCGATGACGCCCCCCTTGATCGGCATTACCGGCAGCCTGCACCTGAACGTGCAGGAAGTCGATGTGGCGTATATCGATGCGGTTGCCGCCGCGGGCGGTACCCCGGTGCTCGTGCCGTTGACGGCCATGGCCCAGGCCGGCGCCCCACTGCTGCGTCGCCTGGACGGCCTGGTCATTACCGGCGGGCCTGGGATTGTTGCCGGACTGGTGGGCCAACTGCCTGCGGACTTGGCGCCAGTGCCGGCTCGGCGGTGGCAGGCTGACATTGCCGCGTTCGACGCCCTCGCTCAACGCCGGCGCCCACTGCTGGGTATCTGCTATGGTATGCAGCTGATTAACGCGCGCCGCGGCGGGACCCTGTTTGCCGACGTGCAGGCCAGTTGCGGCGTGGGTCCCCACAGCCCGGCACGGAACGGTGGGCTGCCCGTCCAGCACGACGCGGAATTGGTGGCCGGCAGCCTGCTGTCGACCTGCGTCGGTGCGGCTCGGTTGTCGGTCAACAGCTCACACGTCCAGGCCGTTGAGCGTCTGGGGCAGGGCCTGCGGCGGGCGGCCGTGGCCCCGGATGGCGTCTGCGAGGCCCTTGAGAGCGACGATGGACTGATGCTCGGGGTTCAGTTCCACCCGGAGCGCCTGCCGGACACGCCCTGGGCAGCGCTGTTCAACTGGTTGGTCGACCGGGCTCGCGCCGGCCGCGGGCGCGGCGGTCAGCGGCAGTAGCCGCGGGGCCGGCGACAGGGGGTCTGCACCACGCGCTGCTGCTCCAGCAGGTAACCGCTGAGTTGCCCCCCGTATACACAGCCGGTGTCCAGGCCGATCAGCCACGGCGTGCCGTCGCTGCGCCAGCGTACCACCAAGCCGCCGGGGGCGTCGTGGCCGAACGCCACCAGACGGTCCTGCGGCGGGCAGACATCGTGCCAGCGGTCCCCCCGAATCCCGCCATTGGGCGGCCACGTCCTGAGCGTCAGGAACTCCTCCCGCGTCGTGCCGGCCAAGCCATTGAGCGGGTTGATGCCGGCGTGCACCAGGACGAACTGCGGCTCGACCAGGCACAGCGGCAGCTGGGCCAGCCACGGCAGCAGGTCAGCGGCGACCGGCACCAGAGCCGCCAGCGTCTGCTGCTGCTCGCGCTTGCGGGGCGCGACCGGTTCCCCTTGGGCCAGGGCTGCCAGGTGCGACCGCAGGCGATCGTCGTGGTTACCCAGGACCATGCCGGCAGACAGCTCGACGATGCGCTCCCAGACCGCCCGCGGCTCCGGGCCGCGAGCGAAGGCGTCGCCGGTCAGCAGCAGACGGTCCGATCCGGGCTGGAACCCGGCCAGGGCCAGCAGGTCGTCCAATTCACGACGGCAGCCGTGGACATCGCCAACCAGGAGCGTTGCCATGGTACCTTTCGCGGCGGCGCCGGCAAGAGGTGAAGGAGGTTTGCCCTCGCAGCACGGAAATACTAACATACGAACCGTCGCTGGGGGACCCATCACCGTCGAGAGTACGTGCCCATGGCCTGTGCTGCGTGCGGCGCCACTGCGGCCCCGCAGGTCGCGGCCGCCGAGCTACCTGAAGCAGCGTCGTCCGAGGCCGCCGGGCGCCCGACCTCGACTCGGCCCTCGGGACCGCGCCGGCCGCCCTTCCACGCCATGGCCAAACCCGCCGGTCCTGACTGCAACCTGGCGTGTTCGTATTGCTTCTACCGCGAGAAGGAGCAACTCTACCCGGCGGGCACCGTGCATCGCATGTCCGACGAAGTGCTGGAGTCGTACGTGCGGCAGTACCTGGCGGCGCACGACGGCGACACAGTGGAGTTCGCCTGGCAGGGAGGCGAACCGACGCTCCTGGGCCTGGGCTTCTTCCAGCGGGTTGTGGCGCTGCAGACGCGCTATGCCAACGGTCGTCAGGTGACCAACGCCCTGCAGACCAACGGGGTGCTGCTGGATTCACAGTGGGGTGATTTCCTCGCCGCCAATCGTTTCCTGGTTGGCTTGTCGATCGATGGGCCCCCGGAAGTGCATGACCGCCACCGCATCGACCGCGGCGGACGGCCCAGTTTCGCCCTGGTCGACCGCGGCCTGCGCGTGCTGCGCGACGCCGGGGTGCTGTTCAACACCCTCACGGTGGTAACCCGCCAAAGCGCCGAGCACGGGGCCCTGGTGTACCAGTTCCTGCGCGAAGAGGGCAGCGGATTCCTGCAGTTCATTCCCATTGTCGAGCGGCGCGCTGTGGCCTCGAACGCCAACGGCCTCACCCTCGTCGGCCCGCAGGACCATCCTCGCGCGCGGGTGACCGGGTGGTCAGTTGACCCCTCGGGGTACGGGCGGTTCCTTAACGAGGTGTTCGACCGGTGGGTGCGCACGGATGTCGGTCGTGTTTTTCTCCAACCCGTCGATATCGCTCTGGGCGCGTGGCTGGGCCAGCCCGCGGGTCTGTGTACCGCCGCCGAGACCTGCGGCCGGGCTGTGGTGGTCGAGCACAACGGTGATGTGTACTCGTGTGATCACTTTGTCTATCCGGCCTGCCGCCTGGGGAATCTGCTGGAGCAACCCCTGGTGGAGTTGGTCGCTTCCCCGGCCCAACAGCGCTTCGGCGCGGCCAAGCGCGACGCCTTGCCGCAGTATTGTCGCGCGTGCACCTACCTGTTTGCCTGCCACGGGGGATGCCCCAAGCATCGGATCCTGCGCACGCCCGCTGGCGAGCCGGGACTCAACTACCTGTGCGCCGGGTACCGGGCTTTCTACGGCCATCTGGCGCCGTACCTTGATGCCATGGCGGGCCTGCTCAGAGCAGGCCGACCGGCGGCCGAGATCATGCCCTGCGTAGACCAGTTGGTTCCATCGTCGCCGCCGGACGCCAACACCGGCGGACGCAACGCCCCGTGCCCTTGCGGCTCGGGACGCAAGCGCAAACGCTGCTGCGGCCGTTGAGGGGCCGGCCCACGGCCGGCGTCGTGGAGTCGCCGGCCGCATGTACCCCTGTCACGGAGAGGAACGATGATCGCCATTCAGTTGCAGCCCGAGTTGGCCCGCGCCGTGGTTACCGTAGACGGCCGGCTGTTCACCGAGTACCGCTACGGTCACTACGCCTGCAGACCGTTTTTCTACCCGCTGCTGACCTCCGGTGGGCAGCGGCTTACGCGCGCCTGGCCGGTCGAGAATGTGCCCGGCGAGAACCAGGACCACTACCACCATCGCAGCGTGTACACGGCGCACGGCCTGGTCAATGGTTACAACCTGTGGGACGAGAACACCGGCCATGGGGCGATGCTGCAGCGGGGCGAACCGGTGGTGGGTGTTGAGGCAGACGTGGCGCGCATCGACGGGATCATCGACTGGTTCGGCCCTGACGGGCAGCGCCTGCTCGAGGAGTGGCGCGAGTATCGGTTGAGCGCCGAAGGTGACCTGCGGGTGCTCGACCAACGCTCCGAGTTCCGGGCGCGGTACGGTGCGGTTACCTTCGGGGACACGAAAGAAGGCGGGCTGTTCACGATTCGCGTGCCCACCAGCATGGACGCCAAGGACCGCGGCCGCATCGAGAACGCCAACGGTCAGGTATATGACAGCGGTCAGGGCGAGGAAACTACCTGGGGGCAGCGCGCGGCCTGGGTCGACTACTCCGGCCCGGTGGCCAACGGCGAACAGTGGGGTCACACCGTGGTGGATCACCGCGACAACCCGCGACATCCCACCTACTGGCATGTGCGGGGTTACGGGCTGTTCACGGCCAACCCGTTCGGTGCCCATGATTTCCGCAACGACAAGACCCTTGACGAGAGTCTCACCCTTGCCGCCGGCGACAGCCTGACGTTCCGGTACCGGCTGATCGTCCACCCGGGGCGCGGCATTGACGCCTGCCCCCGGGTGCGCCAGTTGGTAGACGCGTACCAGGGCAGTTGAGGCGCGTTACCCCACTCGCGGCGGGGCCTCCCTGTCAACGTAGGCTCCGGCGTCACGCGGCCACGCTGTCGGCTCACCGCCCCAGATCGGGGGGCGCCTGGAGGGTCTGGGCGCGGATGGCGGTTTCCACCGGGCCGCTGGCGGGGTCTTCAGCGGTCAGTTGTGCCGGAACGGGTTTGCCGGCTGTGCGCAGGTCGGCGACCCGTTCCAGACGAGCGCGAAGCACCGTGGCGTCCGGGGTCAGCGCCAAGGCCAGCAGGTTGACGGTCCCGGCGTAGGCTGAGGGGATCACGTGGCTGCCGTACCACAGGCCCGGGGCCAGGGCGGTGACTCCGAGGCGGTGGGATTCGCTGTCCTGCAACTGTAGTTGGGGGGTCCGCGTCACCTCCGCCGGCGCCACAACATACACGTCCAGGTAATCCGGTTGCGTCGGGTTGGCGATAACGGCTAGCTGGAACAGGTCCGACTCGATGCCCACTGAGCCATCGTCGGGGAGCACCTGCAAACGCAGGCGCCCCGTCTGGGTGGCCCCCTGGCCGTCGCTGACCTGCAGGACGAGTTCCTGGTCGCTGGTCCAACCGGCAGCGCAGGTGAGGGTCAGTTGGCGGCTGGCCGCGACATAGCGCACCTGCACATCGCTCCGGCCAACGACCTGCCAGGTCAGGGCGCGGCCGGCGGCGTCGTCAGACAGCAATACCGAGCTGTCCAGGGTGATCTCGCGTTCACCGGCGAGCATGGGCATCTGGGTGTCCGCCCGCAGGCCGAGGGATCCGGCGGGTGCTGCCACGGTCACCGCCACGCTTCCCGACAGGCGGTTGCTGGCGCCATCGACGCCAACCAGCGTCAGCGTCTCGGTGCCGGACCACCCGGTGGCCGGAATCACGATCAGCCGGCGACTCTGGGCATCGACGAGCGCCCGCACATGCCCCTCGCCGGTGACCTGCCAGGTCACCTCGGCCCCGTCCACGCCGGCAACATAGTCGTCCAGATCAATTGACTCATCCACCGCACCGACGGCCAGTTGCAGGGGCGGCAGGGGCGCCAGGGTGGGGGCCGTCTGTGCCGCCACGGTGACCACCAGGCGTACCTCGGCCGCAGCCAGGTTCGCGCCTGCGGCCACGAAGGCGACCGTGTCCACGCCGCTCCACCCTTGGGTGGGCGCGATCATCGCCAGGTGGCTGGCGGCGTCGACCACGGCGGTCAGGTGCGGCCCTGGCCGGCAGGTCCACGACAGGCCGCTGGCTCCGGCGGGACTCTCCACCAGAGTGTCCAGATCAACGGCCCACACCGATCCCGCCGCCATCCGCAGGGGGGCCAGCGACCGCAGCGACAAGGAGGCCGGCGGCGTGGGGCCCGTGCCCGCGGTGAGGACCAGCGGCAGCAGGCCCACCGCCTCGTGCCCGGCCGGGTCCTGCACGCGCAGTTCGATGGCAAGGGCGCCGGGCTGGGCGGCCGCCGTCGGTGCTACAGTCAGGATGCGCGTGCCCGGTTCGACCCGAAGCGACAGGTCGGGCCGCGCCGGCACGAACCACTGCAGGGCCGCACGCTCGTCGTCGGCGTCGTACACGTAGTCGTCCAGGTCGAGAGTGACCGCGCTGCTGTCGACCGGCAGTGAGAGCTCCGGGAGCTTGTCGAGCACGGGTGCACCGGCCACCGCCGCGACAAAGCAGCGCACCGTGAAGGTGGCGCGGCGGGCGGCCGGATCGGTTACGGTAAACGCCAGATCCTCGATGCCCGACCAGCCTGCGGGCGCCTCGACCCGCGCGACCCTGTTGGTGCTCAACAGCACGCGCAGAGCCTGTTGACCTGTCACGGTCCAGACCAGGTCTTCGTCGGCGTTGTCTGGGTCCACTACCCAATCGTCCAAGGGCAGATCCTGCGACTGCCCAGCAGTCCAACCCCGCGCCGCCGGCGCTGCCACGACCGCCGGCGCCATGGACGGGAGCACCGTCACGGTCAAGGGTGCGCTGGCCTGCAGGCCCTGTTCATCGGTGGCCGTCAGGGTGATCGCCTCGGTGCCGGTGCCGCCGACACGGCTGGACACCACCAGGGCGCCGTGGCGTTGCGCCACGCCCACCAGGCGGGCCTCGCTCCAGCTCAGGCGAACCGGCCCTTCGGGGTCCGCGGCCAACGCGGCAACGCTGAGCGAGCTGTCGGCCCGTCCCTCGACGAGCGTCAGGTTGGGAGCCTGCAGCAGCGCGGGTGGGTCATTCACGGGCTGCACCTGCACCTGTACCTCGGCCGAGTCAGCGAATCCGTAGTCGTCGCTGACGCGCACGGACACCGTGGTGGCGCCGGACCAGTCGGCGGCCCCCTGCAGGGCCAGACGAGCCGGCCGGGCCGTCACCGTCGCCTCCAGGTGAGGCCCGCCGATCACCTGCCAACGCCGTTCGGCGGCGGGTGTGTCCGGATCCTCGGCCAGGCTGTCGAGCCCCAGGAACATGGCTTCGTCTTCGCGCAGGGCAAGCTGGCGAGGCCACCGCGACAGCACCGGCGGGGCATCGACGAAAACATCCACCGTGTCGCTGGCTGACTGGCCTGCCGGGTTGGTGGCAGTCACTATCAGGCGCTCCCAGGGCGAGGCGTCGCCGGGGGCTGCCAGTCGGACGTTCGGTCCATCCCCCTGCAGGGTCGCGGCCACCTGGCGCGTGGGCGACAGATGCCAGGTGATCTGTGCCGGGGTGAACAACGGGTCATAGACGTGCTGCTGCAGGGCCAGGGAACTCGCATCGATCTGTCCGCGCGCTAACACCACGCGCGCCGGCAGGCCACTCAGCGTGATGCCCTGTACGGTCAGCCGCAGCGGGTTGATGAAGCGGAACGGCGCGTGGCTGCCGTCCGGCAGGAAGACGCGCGTCTCGCGTGCCCCGGTCTCGTCGATGCGGATCGTGCTGTTGACGGCCGGGGCCAGGGCCCGCAGTCGAAAACTGGCGATCGGGCCGGCGCCCTGGTCCGCGGCACGGACAATGCTGTAATCGAGCTGCGCGCCGCTGGCGGCCGCGGCTGGGTCGGTCTCGGCCAGGCGCACATTGCGGTACACCTCGCCGTTGGTCAGCAGCGCTCCGGGGGCAAAAGGCTGTGCTCCTGGCGCCGACGACTGGTCCTCCCGCGCCAACTCGAAGACAGTGTCGTCATAGCTGAGGAACACCGCCGCACCGGAAAGGATCTGGCCTTCGGAGTCCACCCAGACCTGAACGTCCAGTTCCTGCCCCACCTTGACCGTGGCCGTGGTGGTCGACTGGCCGGCCAACCGCAGGTCGAGGCGGGCCGCCAGCAGGTTCCGGGGAGCGGCCAGGCAGACGACTAACAGCAGGACTGACGCGATCCGGCGCATAGGGTAACCCTCCGTCCCCTCCTGGGCAGGGCAGTGATGGCCCACTAACTGCAAAAACAGTGCCGCCGGTTCGCGGCGCGCGGTGGTGCAGGCACCGCGCCCAGGGCCGCCCCCTGCCGATCGCAGGGCTGCGGCCGCCGGGGCAGGAAATTCCTGCCGGCGGAAACCATTTCCGCGCTCAACCACCAGCAACGGCGTGCGACAGCAGCCCGTTGCCGGCCTGGCGCGTTCAGGGCGGCTTGGGGGAGCATGGCATCGCGATTGCTTTGCGGCAGGTGAAGGGAATCGCCGGGCCCGTTCGAGCCAGGGCCCGCGCCTGACCGGCCCGCGCCAAGGAATGACGCCGTGGATTCCATCTCCGTACCTGCAGACCGCCGCGCACAGCCTGGCCGCCGCCGGGGGGCAGGGCGCACAGTCGGCGTCGCCCTGGGCGGTCTGTTGGGGTGCCTGCTGGTTCTGTCATTGACGGCGCCGGCGCGCGCCATTCTGCCCACGTTCGAGAACCGCACACCGGTCGGCTTCTCGGCCGCCGACAGCTCAGCGCGCAGCACCTTCGTCGTCGGCGCCCCGGTGACGGTCCGCGTGGACTTGAACCAACCGGCCACCCCGGCCTACCCGGTGTTCGGTGAATTCCAGTCCCTGGAGCGCAGCCTGACCGTCGACGCCACGGACACAGATGGGGCGCGCGCTGATATTGCCGTCTCGGCCACCGGGGCTATCCACATGGCCTGGATTGCCGCCGACGTGGTGGCGCCGGTCAGCACCCCGGTCTACTACGTGCGCTACGCTCGCAGCGATGACGGCGGGCGCACGTTCTCCGACCCCGTCAGCGTGGCCGGGTCCCGCCGTTTCGACGCGCTGACTCTGGCCGCGTCCGGCGCCTCCTTCTCTACCGTTGACCTGGCGCTGGACAGCCGCGGTAACCCGCGCGTGGTGTATGCCTTTGACGCCTCTCCGGACGGCGGCACAGCGCACTTCGCCACCCGTCCCGACAACGTGTATCTGAGCTACTCCGAAAACGGTGGCGCCTCCTGGCTGCCGGGCAACGGGCCCCTGGTGGTCAACGACACGCTGACCACCGGCAATCTGCGCGGGCGCGCGACGGCATTCCCGCGCCTGGCCATCGATGATCGCGACAACGTGTACATCACCTATGTGCGCGGCACCACCCGTGCCGGCACCACCGATGACATCATGTTGGCGCGGGTCAATCGCAGCACGACGCCGTTCAGCCTGGAGAAGTTCGGCTCGCTCGGTACCGTGGGCAGCACCGGCGGGGTGCGGGTGACGCGGGACGGTTCGCGCCAGACCGGTCCGGACCTGGCCATCGGCACCGGCGATGTGCTGCATCTGGTCTACTTCGACGATGCGGCCGATGCCTTTGAGCACAAGACCGTTCCCGGCGACGCCTGGCGCGATGTGACCAGCAGTGGGTGGGATGCCGCCAGCCGGGGCGCGGTGATCGACGACTTCGACAACGAGGCCACCAACGCCGCGGTGGAAACCCCGGCCTTGTTCTGCTTCCCGACCGTGGTTGTCGATCGGGCTCGGTCACCCAACCGCGTCTATGCTGTGTACAAGTACGGCGATGCCACGTACGAGACGGTCTTCGCCAACAGCTATGTGTACGACAATGCCCGCGGCGGCGATGCGGCCTGGTCGGCGTCGGCGGCAGCGCCGGCGTGGAGCAGCGCCGCTACGCCCCTGTTCAGCGACGGCGCCGGGCGCTATAACGTGGAGCTTGACTGGACGCTGACCGAACCGGTAGCCGCCGTGGTCGATCCGCGGACCAACGACCGTGGCGAACTGGCCGTGGCTTTCACCGCGGGGTACAGCGGCCGTGGCGAACAGGACATCTACTACGCCACCTACAACGGCAGCAGCTGGACGCTGCCCACCAAGGTGGCCGATGACGACGCCGGTGTCAGCCACGGCGTGGCGGCCACCGATGTCTTCCTGGCGGCACCGTCCCTGGCCGGGTACGCGGCCAGCCGCAACCTGTACCTGACCTACGTCGGCGGCACGGCCGAGGGCATGGGCGTCGACAACACTACCGACGCTAATCAGCACGTGTACTTCAAGGTCCTCGGGCGCGCCGTGGCCTGGGAGGACCATTCGGTACCCGTGGGCGGCTACCAGTACGACCTAACGTACACGCCCACCAATGCCCTCAGTTTCACCACGGCGGCGACCGGCAACCCGGTCTGGGTGCACGTCGCCGACAACAGCGACGGTGCCGGCGCCGGTGCTGCCGGCAACCACAGCGATGGTTTCCTGACCGGCAACTGGGAGACCGTGGCGACGACCCTGGCCGACGACGACAAGCGCTTCGAGGGGCGACTCAACGAAGATGCCTCGTCCGGGGCGGAATGGGGCGACGACGACGACAAGATCGGTCTGCTGGTCAAACTGAATGTCCTTGGCAGTGACTCGGCCACTAATCTGCAGGTGATCACCAACAGCACCGCCAGCGCCGCCGGCACCGGTAAAGGCGCCCGAACGGTTCGCGTGGGCACGGATCCGCGCGGCTCTTTCGCCGTCGTTGGCAGCTTCTTCGCGCTGGGCGCGGCCATTGACATCGTGGACGCCAACACCTCGCCGGTGGTACGGATCACGCAACCCGACGGCGTGGCCGACGAAGCCAATACTAGCTACGCGATCCAGTACGACCTGAACGACGTGGACGACGCGCTGGTCACCGGGGGCCTGCGGGCCGCTCTCTACTACGCCGCCGATAGCTCGCTGGCGTCGGTCCAGGACATCCGCATCTTCGGGACCCTGATTGCCGATGAGAACGACTGCACCGGGGTGTTTGCCGGCGGCACAGACGACCTGCTGGAAGGGTCGCGCCAGTCGTACACCTGGGACGATCCGCCGGCGGCGCTCAAGGCCAAGCTCTTCGCCAACATCGAGCAGGCCCTGTCCGGCGCCTACTACGTCTACTTGGTGGCCGACGACCGCCGCAATCCACCGGTCTTCACCCGCAGCCCGGGAGCCCTGACCATCCGGCACCGCCCCATCGTTGTGTCGGTGGCGCCGTCGGGCTACGATACGGTTGACACGGGCCTGCGCAGTGGCGACCACGCCAACCCCTACGAGGTGGACTTCCTGGTACGCGACTTCGACCGTCCCGGAGCCACCCAGGTGCAGCTCTTCTACGCCGCTGCCGCCGGGCTCACGTCGGTCAGTGCCAGCGGCACGTACCCCGATCTGCGTTTCGCCCTCGGCAAGAGCGTGAGCGGGGTGCGGGCCGTGCCCCTGACTCATGCCGAGGCGCTGACCAGCAGCGAGCACACGTTCAGTTGGGACGCGACGGACCTGGTGGCCGTACGGGTGGGCGCCACGGTCGACTCACAGACGGTCGCCGAGGGAAGCTACTACGTCTATGCCGTGGCCTGCGACTCGGCCAACACCACGGTGGGCCGCAGCGCGGGGCGCGTGGTCGTCCGTCATTCGCCCTGGTTCTCGTTCTACGAGCCCCTGGTGGACACGCACCGGCAGATCAATACGGGATCGCAGCCGATCTTCACCATCCAGTGGCAAAAGGGCCGGGGCGACGGCGACTACGATGACGACGCCAACATTGACCTGTTTTTCACCACCGACAATCCGGCTACGGTCAACTACGAGGCTTACCCGGATTCGCTGTGGCGGGACGCAGACACGCGGGTGATCGTGCGCGGGCTGGCCGAAGACCTGGACGGCGCTGCCGACATGTATGCTTGGGACCTGCGACACCCTGCTGCGGATGTGCCGCGCGATGGTGAGAAGGTATGGCTCTACGCGGGGCTCACGGATGCGCACGGTAACCGGGTGGTGGTTTTGGGGGGCGCGGTGACCATGACCCACGACCCCCACGTGACGCTGATGAGCTCTGAACTGGCCCTGTATGCGTCGTTTTCGCAGAATGACGCCTTCCGGATCGAGTGGCAGGACTACCTGGTGGACGACGGCGCCGGCACTGACGACGCCTACCTGCGGCTGTATGCCTCCACTGACGGGACGCTTACCTCGCTTGCCGACCTTGAAGCCGATGTGGGCGGCGCTACCTTCCTGATCAACAGCTCCAATGGCCTTCACACCGGTACCCTCACCTCGGTGCGCGAGGACAGCGCCAACTTCTTTGACTGGAACACGCGCCTGTTCGGCGCCGCTGGCAGCGCCTACTACATCTACGCCGCGATCAACAAAGATGCCACCTTCGGCAACAGCACGTCCACGACTTTCTCACGCTCCTCGACCCCCTTGACCGTGGGGGTGGCCGGGTCACGGCCCCATGTCAGCACCAGTCCCAGCGACCGCATCGTCGCCGTCGGTGACACCGTGACCTTGGACGTCATGGTTTGGCATCCCAATCCGATGAACTTCGTCCAAGTAGTCATCAAGCTGGTAGACGACAGCTTCTCAGTGGTCGACCAGAGCACCGCCGCCGGACTGCAGCCCTTTGTCGATCTGAACACGGTGTTCCCGGGCACTACGGCCATCGAGAACACGTACCGGGCCAGCGCCCGCCAGCTGCGGTTCTCGAAGGCGACCTTCCTCGGTCAGGTGGTTGGCGCCGAGACCGCGCCCGCGCACCTTGCCCGCCTGCAGCTGGTGCCCTTGGCCACGCTTACGGCCAGTCCGTCGGTGACCTTCACCAGCGGCGAGACCGGCACAGTACTGGGTCTGGTCAACAAGAGCGATCCGTTGGACAGCGGCGAGGGACTGACCCTGGGCGACCCGCAACTGACGCGAGTGACACGGGGGACGATCACCGCCACGGTGGAACTGGAGGGCCATTCAGCCCCCCTGGGCAGCGGCGACCAAGCGACGCTGCTGGACATCCATCTGCGGCAACCCGGGTCCGCGCTGGACATCACCGACAGCATCTTCCGCCACGCCAACGACGACAACGTCGCGACGACCGACACGGTGGAAGTCCAGACCACGGCCGCCGGGGCGCTCAGCCTATACAGCGTTCCACCCGGCCGTTACGTGCTGACGGTGAAAGATAGCAGCCATGTCAGCGGCCGCACGGACACGCTGACCGTCCGCGCCGGCGAATCGGTGGCCATCAGCGCCTTGGCCGGCAATGGCTTCTTCGGCTCTGACCTGCGCGGTGATCCCACCTCATTGCTGCCCTCCAGCGGGCGGCAACTGGCGGCGGGCGATGTCAGTCAGGACAACGAGATCAACGAGGACGACGTCAATCTGATCATCGCCGCTTGGGGCACCGACACCAGTAAGCCGTTGTTCCATGCCGCCGACCTGAACAACGATGGCGCCGTGGGCGCTGCCGACTTGACCGCCACCACCTCCAACTTCGGTAACACCGACGGCTTCGGGGCACCGCCTGTGTACCGGGCGACGGCCGCCCCGTCAGGCGGTCACGCTACCCTGAGCTGGCGGCCCGTCCTATCGGGACGTTCCCCCGAGCCGGGCGAACAGGTGGAGGTGGATCTGCTGGCCAAAGGCCTGGCGGATCTGGCCGGTTTCGAGGCTTCGCTGGCCTATGACGCTCGCTGCCTGCGGCCCGCCGCTCCGGCAACCCCCGGCGATGTTTTTGCCCGCAACCCGCTGGGGGCTGCCTTCGGTCACCGCTTCGAGCCCGGCAGCGTCACCGTCATGGCGGCGCGCAAAGGCAAGCGCTGGAGCGCCTCCGGAGAGGCGGTGCTGGCGCGCGTGGTCTTTGATGTCCTGGACAGTAACGGGCTCGGGTCGCTGGCCGGCGTCGGCGGGCAGCTGTTCAGTTCGCGCTATGAGCGCCAGGCGCTTCAGTGGGAGGCGGTGCCGGCGCCGGTCCTGCCGTGGGCGACGGCCCTGGCCGCCAACTACCCCAATCCGTTCAACCCGCAGACGACGGTGGCCTTTGCCCTGGCTGATCCGGCTCCGATCCGGTTGGACGTGTATGATCTGCTCGGACAGTTGGTGCGCCACCTGGCCACCGGTCCCTGGCCGGCCGGGTCCCACAGCGTCGTCTGGGATGGCTGCGACGACGCCGGCGCACCGGTGGCCACGGGGGTGTACCTGTGCCAGCTGCAGCTGGACGGACGGCGCTACACCCGCAAGATGGCGCTCATCCGATGAGACCGCGCGCTGCGTTCCTGCCGCTGCTGGTGGCGGCCACGGTACTGGTTCGCGGCGCCTGGGCTGCCGCACCCATTTTCGAGAACCGCACCCCGGTGGCGTTCGCCACCGAGGACAGCAGTGCCCGTTCGGCGGTGGTCGCCGGCCAGCCAGTGACCGTGCGCGTGGACTTGAACCAAGCGGCCAGCCAGGCGTACCCGGTAGTCGGCGATTTCCAGGCCCTGGAGCGCAGTCGGCAGCTCGGTTCCACGGCCACCGATGGCATGCAAGTCGACGTGGCGGCGTCTGTGAGTGTCCCCATGGGCCATGCGCCCGCCGGGCAGGCCGCCCTGCACATGGCGTGGATCGAGCAGGCCGGGTATTCGCAGGGCAGGTCCTACAACGGTGGCATCACCCCTGTGTACCGGGTCATGTATGCTCGCAGCACCGACGGCGGCGCCACCTTCAGCACCCCGGCCAGCGTGTGTGGTCTGGTGACCTACCATCTGCAGACCGCGGACGGCAACGGCGGCTCGTTCTCAACCCTGGACCTGGAGGTCGACAGCGGCGGCCGGCCGCGCATCGCCTACGCGTTCGTTTCGACCGCCGATCACCGCCGCAGCCGGAATGTGTACCTCGCCTACTCCCAGGACGGCGGCGGTTCGTGGCAGACGCCTTTGGCAGTCAACGATGCCGCTACGGTGGGCGCCGATGTCGTGGGACGGCGGCAGGCGGCCTTCCCGCGTCTGGCCATCGATGACCGCGACGAAGTGTACCTGACCTACGTGCGCGGCAGCAGCCGCGGCGGCGGCACCGATGACATCATGCTGGCCAAGGTGAACCGGCAGACCTGGCCCTTCACCATGGCCGCCATCGGCAGCTCCGGCAGCGTCGGCACCGGCGGGGTCCGCGTTACGCCCGACGCCAAACGAGCTACGGGTCCGGACCTGAAGCCAGGCGATGGCGACGTGCTGCACCTGATCTACTACAACGACACGGACAACCGCATCGAGCACCGTTGTCTGTCGGGCGCCGACCACTGGGCTGAGGCCGGGGCGGCCGGATGGAACCAGGACGCCGTCGGGGCGCTGGTGTCGACCTTCGTCAATGAAGCCGCGGCCAACGCTGCGCTTGAGTCCGACGCGCGGTGGTTCTTCCCGGCGATCGCTGTGGACCGCCTGCGCACACCCGACCGCGTCTATGCCCTGTTCAAGTACGGCGATGCCACTCCAGCCGAGGGGATTCGCTGGAACCGCTACGACGACGATGGCAGTCGAGGCACCAGCGCGACCTGGGGTACCGCCAGTTCGATCTGGGCCGACGGTCTGTTCGCCGATGGCGCCGGACAGTGGAACGCCGAGTTGGATTGGGAGATCACCGAGCGCGTGGCGGTGCTGATCGACCAGCGACCCAACGACCGGGGCGACCTGCACCTGGTGTTCAGTGCCGGGTACAGTGGCCGCGGCGAGCACGACCTGTACTACGCCTACGGCAACGGCAGCAGCTGGTCGCTGCCAGAGAAGGTCGCCGACGACGACGCGGACGGCAGCGGCACTGAAGACGGCATCGACAACGCCGACACGTACCTGCTGAGCCCTTCCCTCGCCATGCTGACGGGCGGCACCAACCTGTTCCTCGGCTTCGCCGGTGGCGCCGGCGAAGGGGTGGGTGTGAACGGACTGAACCAGGTTGACCACCACGCATACCTCAAGGTGCTCGGACGCCAGGTGGCCTGGCAGGACCAGTCGGTACCGGCCGGTGGGTACCAGTATGACCTGACCTACACCCCGGTGTATCCCCACGCTGTTGCCTCCTTCGCGGGGACTCGGGCCGTGTGGGTACACGCCGCCGACCCGGCCGATGGGGCAGGACTAGGCGCCAGCGGCGGCAGTACGGATGCTTTCCTGGCCGGCGACTGGGAGAGCGTGGCGACTACCCTGGGCGATGACGACAAATACTACGAAGGGCGCGTGGACGAGGATCCGCTGTCCAGTCACGAGTGGGGCGATGACGGCGACAAGGCCGGACTCCTGGTCAAGCTCACTGTGCTCGGCAGTGACTCGGCCACCAATCTGCAGGTGGTTACCGGCAGTACCGCCAGCGCCGCGGGCACCGGTCTGGGGGCGCGCACCGTACGCGTCGGCAGCGACCCCCGGGGCGCTGTTACCGCGGTGGGCCGGTATTTCGCCCTGGGCGCCGCCATCGATATCGTGGCGGCCAATACGGCCCCGGTAGTGAGCCTGACCCAGCCGGACGGCGTCGGCGACGAGGCCAACACCGAATACCTGATCGAGTATTCAGCCGTTGACGCGGACGACAACCTGGGGGCCAACCTGCGCCTGGCCCTGTACGCGTACCCCAGTCCGGCCCTGACCAGCGTGCAGGACATCCGCATCTTCGGTTTCCTCGTCGCCGACGAGAACGATGTGCCGACGGTGAACACGGCTGGCACCGGCGACCTGACTGAAGGTCTCCACCAGTCGTACACCTGGGATGAGCCGCCTGCAGCGCTGCGCCAGGACGCCCTGTTCGCCTCCATCCTGCGGCTGCCCAGCGGGCCCTATTGGATCTACCTCGTGGCCGACGATGGACGTAACAGCCCAGTGTTTGCCGTCAGTTCAGGCGCCGTGGTCCTGCGGCATGCGCCGCTGGTCCGGCAGGTCGATCCCACCGCGCCTGACACCGTTGACACGGGCATTCGCAGCGGCCTGCAGGCCAATCCCTTCGACCTTGATTTCGCCGTCGTCGACTACGACAGCGAAGCCCGCGTGCAGCTCTTCTACGCTGCCGCGGCGGGGATCACCTCGGTATCCGCGCGGGGGACCTGGCCACGGCCTTCGTTTGTCCTGGGGCGCAGCGTCAGTGGCCTGCGGGGCACCGCCATCACCGACAGTGCCACGCTGACGGGTCGGGACACGCAGATCCTGTGGGATGTCAGCAGCCCGCTTATCCCGGCTGGATCGTACTACCTTTACGCCGTCGCCTCGGACTCCAGCAGTACGACTGTTGGCTGCAGTACGCACCCCCTCGTGGTGCGACATTCGCCGTCGTTCGTGTTCTACGAGCCGGCGCGCGACACGCAGCGCGAGTTCGACAGCGGTTCGCAACCGGTGTACACCTTTCAGTGGCAGAAGGGGCCCGGCGACCAGGATCTGGACCAGAATGCCCGCATCGGCCTGTACTTCACCACCGATGACCCGGCGGTCGCCGACCACGCCACCGCTGCCGGGGCGGCGCCCTCGGCACTGGTAAACGACGCGGACACGCGGTTGATCGTTGACGGCCTCACTGAAGACCCGGACGGCGCCGCTGACATGTATGCCTGGGACCTCCGCCAGGCTGCCGGTGCCATACCGGTCAGCGGCACGCGGGTGTGGGTCTATGCCATGCTCACGGATGCTTCGGGCGACACCACGGTGGCCCGCGGCGGGGCGCTGCTGATCCGCCACACTCCACAGGTGCTGTTGACCACCGCCCTGCCTGCCATCAGCCAGGGCGATCTGGTGCGTCTGGAGTGGGACGACTACCTCGTCGATGACGGTGTGGGCACGGACAACGCGTATCTGCGGCTGTACGCCTCAGCATCGCCCGACCACAGCGACCTGGCCAGCCTCGAGGCCGGCCTGCAGTTGGCGACCGGCGCCGGCGCCACTTGGCTGGTCAACAGCGACGACGGCACGGCCGCGGGCTCCATCTACCCGATCCGTGAGGACAGCAGCAAGGCTTTCACCTGGCGTACGCGCACGCCGGGATGGGTCCTGCCGACGGGGTCCTACTACGTCTACGCCGGCGTCAGCGGCGACGCCACGTTCGGGAACGGGGGCAGTGGCCGCGTCAGCCGTTCGGCCGAACCCCTGCTGGTGGGCACCGGCAGTGGCACGACGCCGCACCTGTCCTTGAGCCCGAGCCAGGTGCGGGCGGCCGTAGGCGACACGCTGACGTTCCAGGTGCTGGTGCAATCCGGTTCCCAGGCCGCCGGCGCGGTCAGCGTGGCCATCGACCTGGGCAGCAGCGCTCTGTCTGTGGTGTCGCCGACGGCGCCGTTTGCCGATGCCGGCCAGGTGTTGACCGCGGGCACCGTGGTCGAGAACGTCGCCAGCGGCAGTCAGTTGCGCTTCACCAAGACCCAGGCTGGGCCGGTCGTGATCGGCGCCCCGTACGCGCAGCTGCTCCTGGCCACGTTCCGGGTTGTCGTCGGCGATGCTTTCTCTGGGCGCGCCATCCTTTCCTTCGACAGCGAGCGAACAGGACTGACCCTGGCGGGAAGCGGGGTGGCGCTCACGCGCAGCACGGGCTTGAGCGTGCAGCAAGCGCAGGTGCAGGCCATCACCCGCGGCCGAATCGCGGCCCGGGTATTGCTCGAGGGGCGGGCTGCGCCGCTGGGCAATGGCGACCACGCCGCGCTGCTGGACGTGCACCTGCGCCTGCCGGGCAGTTGTGTTGATATCGATGATGCCCGCTTCCGCCTGGCCAACGACGCTGTGCTGGCCTCTGCGGACACGGTTCAGGTGCGCACCACCAGCGATGGTTCGCTGACCCTGTACAGCGTACCGCCTGGGCGCTATGTGCTGGCGGTCAAGGACTCCAGCCATTTGAGCGGCCGCACCGACACGCTGGTTGTCCGTGCCGGCGTTACCTGGGTCCTGGGGCCCGAGCACGGCCTGTTCGCCTCCGACCTGCGCGGCGACGCCTCTTTCCTGCTGGACCAGGACGGTCGCCTGCTCAAGGCCGGCGACGCGAACGGCGACAACGAGATTGACGAGGACGACATCAACGCCATTGACGCCGCGTGGGGCACCGACGGCGCGGCGACCGGCTTCGCGCGCGCCGATGTCAACAACGACGGCCGGGTGGGCGTTGAGGACCTGACGGTGGCGGCCAGCAACATCGGTAACAGCGACGGCTTCGGGGCGCCACCGGTGTACCGGAGCATGGCCGGTGATACGCCGCCACGGGTGCGGCTGGAGGCAACGCCAGACCCTGAGACGTTGCCCGCCGGGGCGGAGTTCGACCTTGTGGCCACCGTCGAAGGCGCGCACGCCCTGGCTGGGTACGATCTGCAGTGGGAGTACGATCCGGCGCGGTTGCAGGTGTGGCCGGCCGGCCCAGGCGAGGGGGCGATTTTCGCCGCTTCGCCCCAGGGCAGCTGGCGACGACAGAGCCAGGCCGACCGTCGCGTCACTGTGGCCTCGGCGCGGTACGGTCGCGGCTGGTCGGCGACCGGCAACGGCGAACTCCTGCGCCTGCGGGCGCGCCTGACGGTTCCCGGTCGCCGGACGGACGTGGGGCAGATCACCGGGCGCCTGCTGGCCGCAGACTACACTGCGATTGCCGTGCGCGCCGGCGCGACAGCGGCCGCCATACCCCTGGACCCGGCGATCGGGCCTGCCTTTCCCAACCCCTTCAACCCCCAGACCACGGTACCCTTCGCGGTGCCAGTCCTGGCTGCTGACGCCCCCGTGTCCCTAGAGGTGTTTGACACCCTGGGCCAGCGTCTGCGCCAGCTGGTGGCAGGCCCGTTGGCACCGGGCGCGCACCAGGTCGTGTGGGACGGCTGCGATGCCAGCGGCAGACCGGCGGCGTCGGGCGTGTACCTGGCACGGCTGCGGGTCGGTAACACCTGCCGGGTGACGCGTCTGGTCCTGCTGCGGTGAAGGTTGGTGTCAGCCCGGGGCGCGGAAGCGGTCCAGTTCCAGCCGCGTGACCCAAGTGCGGTTGAGGCTTACCTGGAGCCGGACCTCGTTGTCGTGGAACTCGCGACTGACGATAGTGCCCTGAGCGGCCAGCAGCGCCAGGAGACGACCTTCGGACTGGGGCACCTGCAGGGTTAGGGTAACGGCGTGGCGCTGGGCTTCGGCCGTCAGTCGCTGGCGTAGCCCGTCCAGCCCAAAACCGGTAGCAGCAGACAGGGCGACGGCGTTTGCCTGGTCGGCAAAAGCCGCCGCGACCTGCGCCTCCTCGCCGGGGCCGATGCGGTCGATCTTGTTGTAGACCCGCAGCGTCGGGTGGTCTTCCAGGCCCAGTTGCCGCAAGACGCCGTCGACCGTCTCGGCCTGCGACTCCCAGCGCGAGAAACTCAGATCGATCACGTGGAGCAGCAGGTCCGCCTCCACTGCCTCTTCGAGAGTGGCGTGGAACGACGCGAACAGGTGGTGCGGCAGGCGTTTGATGAAGCCCACGGTGTCGGTCAGCAGGACCTGCTGGCGGCCCCCCAGATCGACCTGTCGCGTGGTCGAGTCCAAGGTGGCGAAGAGCTGGTCTTCGACCAGCACATCCGCCCCGGACAGCGCCCGCATGAGGGTCGACTTGCCGGCGTTGGTGTAGCCCACCAGGGCGACACGGAATTGGCCGGTCCGGCCCTGGCGGCTGGTGGCCAACTGCGTGCCAATGCGCTCCAGACGGTCTTCCAGTTCGCGGATGCGCCGACGGATGGTGCGCCGGTCTGTTTCCAGCTGCGTTTCGCCCGGGCCGCGCACGCCCACGGCACCCATGCCCCGGATGGCTCCGCCGCCGGCCTGCCGTGACAGGTGGGTCCACTGCCGTGTCAGGCGTGGCAGCAGGTAGTGCAGTTGCGCCAGCTCCACCTGGATCTGCGCCGTGCGTGTGCGGGCCCGCCGGGCGAAGATGTCGAGAATGAGTCCGGATCGGTCGAGGATGCGCACACCGGTCAGTTGCTCGAGATTCCGCATCTGCGCCGGGCTCAGGTCATTGTCGAAGATCAGCAGGTCCGCATCGCGTTCACCAGCAAGTCTCTTGAGTTCCTCGGCCTTGCCCCGGCCGACGTAGAACGTCGCATCCGGGCCCCGGCGGTGCTGCACCAGACGTCCGACCTCGATCAGCGTCGCGGTGTGCGTCAGGCGGCCGAGTTCCTCCAACGAGTCCTCGGCTTCCCAGGGTTCCATGCCGGCCAGGGCCACGCCCACCAGCAGGGCGTGCTGGCGCGGGACGGCCGTACTGCGGGCAAGCGGTTCGTGATCGGGCAAGGGATGTCCTGGGCTCGGGCGGCGGCGGCGTTGGCGGCAAGTGTACAGCTATCTTGACACGTGTCAAGCAGCCGGCTACTGTCTCAACGGCCCCGCCGCTGCCGGTGGCGCCGAGCCGCGACTCGCCGGCCGTTGGCAACGCGGCCGGGGCCGGTAGCACACGCGTTTCCAGGAGTCCTAAGGTGGAAGACAGCCAGTCCGCGGGTGTGGTTACTGAAGGCCTGCCCGCCATTGTCCAGGTGGGGCTCTTCCCGCTGCGCAACGGGGTGGTCTATCCCTACATGCCGCAGCAGCTGACCGCCTCCCGTCCCCGCTCGATCCAGGTCGTGGAAGCGGCCGTGGCCGGCGATCAACTGATCGGTGTCTTCGCGCAGCGTAACCCGGAAGTGGAGGAACCCGGACCCGACGATCTGCACCCCATGGGCAGCATCGCCAAGGTGCACAAGCAGTGGCGGATGCCCGACGGCTCCGTGCGGTTGATCGTGCAGGGCGTGGCCAGGGCGCGCCTGGAGGAGATCACCAGCAGCGAACCTTTCCTGTCGGCCCGGTTGGTGCGCCTGGGTGATGAGGCCGGCCGGGACACCATGGCGGTGCAGGCCATCAGCCGCACGGTTCAGCAGCAATTCCAGGCCATCGTCAAGTTGACGCCGCACCTGCCGGACGAACTGCAGATCATGGTGGTCAACATCGATCACCCGGGGCGGCTGGCTGACTTCATCGCCTCCAACCTCGACCTGCAGCCCGAGGAACACCAGCGCCTGCTCGAGCAATTGGCGGTCGACAAGCGCCTTGAGTACCTGGCGGAGTTGTTGGCGCGGGAGCTGGAGATCCTCGAGGTCGGGCACCGTATCCAGACCGAGGTTCAGGAGAAGCTGGGCAAGTCACAGCGCGAGTTCTATCTGCGTGAGCAGCTGAAGCAGATCCAGAAGGAGCTTAGTGGCAACGACCCGCAGATAGCCGAACTTGACGAGGTGCGTCAGCGCCTGCGCGAGGCCGGGCTGCCGCCAGAAGCGTCTCAGGCCGCGGACCGCGAACTGGAGCGCCTGGAGCGCATGGGCCAGAGTTCGCCCGAGTATTCGGTGGCTCGCACCTACCTGGACTGGTTGATCGCGCTGCCCTGGGCCAAGGCCACCGAGGATCGGGTCGAGTTGGCCGAGGCCGCGCGGGTTCTCGATGAAGACCACGACGGCCTCGAGAAGATCAAAGAGCGCGTGCTCGAGTACCTGGCGGTGCGTACGCTCCGCCAGGACCTGCGCGGCCCCATCCTCTGCTTCGTCGGCCCGCCCGGGGTCGGCAAGACATCCCTAGGGCGGTCCATCGCGCGCGCCCTTGGCCGGCGTTTCGTGCGCGTCTCGCTGGGCGGCGTGCACGACGAGGCCGAGATCCGGGGTCATCGTCGCACCTATGTCGGCGCGCTGCCCGGGCGCATCATTCAGGGGCTGCGCAAAGCCGGCACGCACAACCCGGTCTTCATGCTGGACGAGATTGACAAGGTCGGTGCCGACTTCCGCGGCGACCCGGCCGCAGCCCTGCTTGAGGTCCTCGATCCGGAGCAGAACAGCACCTTTGTAGACCATTACCTGGATGTGGCCTTCGACCTGTCCCGCGTCCTGTTCATTACCACCGCCAACCTGACCGGCCCGATACCCGGCCCGCTGCTCGATCGCATGGAGGAGATCGCCCTGCCCGGCTACACGCCCGAGGAGAAGGGACGCATCGCCCGGCACCACCTGCTGCCGCGTCAGCTGGCCGAGCACGGCCTGACGCCGGCCCGGTTGGCCCTGACCGAACCGGCTCTGGTGCGCCTGATCGGCGAGTACACCCGTGAGGCGGGTCTGCGACAGCTGGAACGTGAACTGGGCGCGCTCTGCCGCAAAGCCGCCCGGCGCTTCGCCGACGGCCGGCAGCGCCGCATCACGGTCGATGCGGACGACGTGACGACGTACCTGGGGCCGCCGCCATTCTTCCTGGAGATGGCCGAACGCCGACCGGAGGTGGGCGTGGTCACCGGGTTGGCGGCAACCGCCGCCGGGGGTGAGATCCTGTTTGTCGAGGCGACCCGAATGCCGGGAAGTAAGGTGTTGCTGCTCACCGGCCAGTTGGGCGAGGTGATGCAGGAATCGGCGCGCGCGGCCCTGAGCTACGTCCGCTCGCAGGCGCGGCAGCTGGGGTTGGCACCATCGGTTTTCGACGAGTCGGACATTCACCTGCACGTTCCCGCCGGGGCGACGCCCAAGGAAGGTCCGTCGGCGGGCATCGCGCTGGCCACGGCTCTGGTGTCGCTGTTCACCGGCAGGGCCGTGCGTGCCGACCTGGCCATGACCGGCGAGATCACGCTGCGTGGTCGCGTGTTGCCGGTGGGCGGCATCCGCGACAAGGTCCTGGGTGCTCAGCGGGCCGGCATCCATACGGTCGTGCTTCCCCGCCGCAACGAGCGCGACCTGGAGGATGTGCCCGAGGCCGTCCGTCGGCAGATGCACTTCGAGCTCGTCGACCACGTCGAGCAGGTACTGGCCCTGGCGCTGGGACCGACTGCGCCGGCGGCCACCGGCTCCCGGCGTCAGCGACCGCCAACTCGTCGCGCCCCGCGGCCGGGCGCCGCCGGGCGCTCGCGTTGACCGCGGCTCGTTCGGCCGAAGGTCAGGCACAGGGCGGCCGTCTGCTCGACCTGTGGCAGCAGGCACGGCGTGACTGCGAAGGGCTCCACCGCGCCGGCGCCGATGGCCTCACCGTGGCGCACGCCTACGCCAACGCTGTCCAGGCGGTGGTGCTGCAGGCCAGCGCTACGCCGCTGGGAGCCGCGGGTGGTGGCATGGCCCTGGTGGCTCTGGGCGGTTTCGGTCGGGGCGAGATGGCGCCGTACTCGGACGTTGATCTGCTGTTCTTGTTCGCGCGCCAGCGCGACCAGCGGCCTGAGCGGGTCAGCGCTGTTCTCGAGCCCCTGTGGGATCTGCGTTTTGATGTCGGCCACAGCAGCGCCACCATCGCCCAAGCCGTCAAGCTGGCGCGCCAGCACCTCGAGACCTGCACTGCCATGCTGGATGCGCGCTGGCTGGCCGGCGACGTCGAGCTGTTCGAACGCTTCCGGCAGCGGCTGCGCCTGCATCTGCCTGGCGCCGCCCTGGGCCGCCTGCAGGCGTGGCGGCAGCGGCGCCTTGAGCGGCGCGACTCGGTGCAGTTGCTCGAACCCAACGTCAAGGAGAGCCCCGGAGGGCTGCGCGACCTGCAGGCCATCGACTGGGCCATCCAGTTGGCGCACGGCATGCCCGACGTGCCCGGTTGGCGCACCGAGCACCTGGGGGCCGGGGATGTCCGCGCCCTTACCGAAGCCGCCGCTTACCTGTGGCGCGTGCGCCATGAGTTGCACCTGCAGACGCAGCGACGGCGCGACGTGCTGGAGCACGAGCTCAAGCCGCCCGTGGCGGTCGCCCTGGGGTACCGTGATGCAGGGGCTGAGCTGGGCGCCGAAGCATTCATGCGCGATTACTACCTGCACGTACGAACGGCTCATCAGCTGGCCGACGACGTGTTGCTGCGCCTGCACCGTCGCCCCGGTCGGCGTGACCGGGTGGTGGTGTTGGGGCCGGGAGTCCGGGCGGTCAACGGTGAGTTGCTGCTAGATGACCCCGACGCGTACCTGGCCGCCGACCCGGTGCGCCTGCTGTGGGTGCCCCATCAGGCCCAGCGGCACGGGCTGCGCCTTGGCACGGCGACCCGCCGCGCCCTGCGCGCTGCCGTGGCCCACGTCGATGACGCCTGCCGCGCGGCCCCCGCGGCGCGGGATGCGTTGCTGGCCATTCTGCGCTGCCGCCGGCGAGTGGCGGCGACGGTGCGCCAGCTCCACGAGTTGGGCATCCTGGGGGCGTACCTGCCGGAGTTCGGCGCCCTCACCTGTCTGGTCCAGTACGATCCGTACCATGTGTACACCGTTGACGAACACACCCTGGTGGCTCTGGACAACCTGGAGCGCCTCGGCGACGGCGCGTCGCGCGGTCCGTTGGCCGCCCTGTTCCGCGCCTTCCGGCGTCGCGAACTGGTGTTCCTGGCGACGCTGCTGCACGATATCGGCAAGTCCATGCGTCAAGACCACATCGTCTGCGGCATCCGGCTGACGCGCTCGCTGTGCGTGCGCATGGGACTGACCGGCGAGGATACGCGCTTCCTCTGCTTTGCCGTGGAGCATCACCAGGACATGGTGATCATGTCCCAGCGCCGGGACTTGGACGACCACCGGATGATCGCCGATTTCGCCGCTCTCTTCCCGGCCATGGCCTGGCTGCAGGCGCTCTACCTCGTGTCCTACGCGGACCTTTCGGCGGTGGCCCGCGAGGCCTGGACTGACTGGCACGGCGTCCTGCTGCACGAGCTCTACCACAAGGTTGCCGAGCAGTTGGAGTCGGGTATGGCGACCACCCGCAGGCAGCAGCACGGGCGCAACCTGTTGGAGGCGCACCTGCGCGAAGTGGAGGACCGTTGGGCGATCCCCCGGGTTGCCGCCTTTCGGCAGCACGTGGAGCAACTGCCCCCGCGGTACCTGCTGGCGTACGGGCGCAGCGAGATTGAGCAGCATCTGGACCTGATCGCCCGGTTGGCCCCGGACAGCCTTTTCGAATTGGAGTTCGTCGAGAAGGCCACCGCCACCGGCCTGATGGTCTGCACCCGCGACCAGCACCAGTTGCTGGCCAAGATCTGCGGTGTGTTGGCGGCCAACGACGTCGATATCCGGCGTGCCGACGTCAACACCCGCGACGATGGCCTGGCACTGGACCTGTTCCAAGTCACTGACCTGGAAGGGAGCCCGAAGCTACCGGTGTGGAAGCAGGACCGCGTGCGTCAGCGCCTCGGCGAAGTCATCGCGCGCCGACTCAAGGCGCGCGAACTGCTCCAGCGCTACAGCGCCAACTGGGGTCGCCGCCGCGGGCAGCGCCGGGCGGTGGGACACCCGCCGGCCGTGCAGATCGAGAACCAGGTTTCGGACCGCTACACTGTTATCGATGTCGAGGCACCTGATTCGGTGGGGCTGCTCTACGTGATCACCTACGCTCTCGCCGACATGGGGCTCGACATCCACACCGCCATGGTCAACACCGTTGCCGGCCGAGCCCGCGACGCTTTCTACGTCGTCGATGCGCGCGGCGAGAAGATCGTCAACTACGAGACCCTGCAGGCGGTCCGCCAGCGCTTGCTGGCCGAGATCAGCGCGTGAGACGGCAGCGGGGCCCTTGCGGCGCGGGGCCGTGGTGTGGTATGTTCGGCGGCATCGCCAGCCCAGGCCCGCCGCGGGCGCGTCTCGGGTGGTGGGGGGATTCACCACGCCTTACATTGGGGAGGCGAAGTGATCGAACGCCATGCCATCGACCGCATCGCCGGTGTGGGCGGGAGTGAACTGGTCGTCAAAATGATCGACCTGTTCCTGCAGAACGCCCCGCTGCGCCTAGCCGCCGCCAATCAGGGTCAGCGCGACGGCGACCTCAAGGCCGTGGAGCATGCGGCCCATTCGTTGCGCTCCAGTTCCGGCAACCTTGGCGCCCAGCGTGTGCAGGAACTGGCCGCTCTGGTGGAGGAGCTGGCCGGGGCCGGCCGCGCCGACGCCGTCGGCGTGGCTCTGGCCGGGCTGGAGGATGCGGTGACGACAGCCATCGCCGCCCTGACCGCCGAGAAGGAGGCCAGAACCCGGTGAAACGCATTGCCCTGGTGGAGGACAACGCGGACAACCGTCTGCTGGTTCAGGCGGTCCTTGGCGACCAGTACCAGGTGATCGAGTACGAGGATGGTGCGGCGGCTCTGGCGGGCATGGCCGCGGACCCGCCCGATCTGGTGCTGCTGGACATCTCGCTGCCGGGCATGGACGGTACCGAGGTGCTGTCGCATCTGCGGCGCGACCCGGGCCTGGGCGGGTTACCGGTCGTGGCGCTGACTGCGCACGCCATGTCCGGCGACCGCGAGCGCTTCTTGGGTGCCGGTTTCGACGCCTACCTGTCCAAGCCCATCGTTGATTTCGATGCCCTGACCACCCTGGTGGAGTCATTGCTGGCGCGGCGTCAGTAACCTTCCCTGTGGCTGGGCCGGGCCGCACAGCGCCGTACGCGCTTGCTGGTCAAGGGCCGAAGGGATAGCTTAACAGTTGGCGTGTCGGCCTGCGCGAGAGGAGACTCCAATGCCCAGGATCCTGCTGGTCGAGGACAATGAGATGAACCGCGACATGCTGTCGCGGCGTCTGGGGCGCCGGGGTTATCAGGTGGAGTCCGCGGAGGACGGTGCCCAGGCCATCGAGCGTGCCATGGCAGACCCGCCGGACCTGATCCTGATGGATATGAGCCTACCCGAGCTGGACGGTTGGGAGGCCACACGCCGTCTCCGGGCTGAGCCGCGCACCGCGCACGTGCCGGTGGTGGCCCTGACCGCCCACGCCATGGCTGGCGATCGCGAGCGCGCCATCGCCGCCGGCTGCTCCGACTACGACACCAAGCCCATTGACTTCGCCCGCCTGCTGGCCAAGATCGAAGCCCTGGTCGGTACCCCCGCTGCGAGCAGTGGCGGCGATCCCCACTAACGCCGGGCCCTCTTCCGAGGCCGACGGCGGCCCGGCGGCGCTGCTGGTCGTCGATGACGAGGATTTGAACCGCGACATGCTGTCGCGGCGTCTGCGTCGCCGCGGCTACCGGGTCAGCACCGCCAGCAGTGGCCCTCAAGCCCTCGAGTTGGCCGCCGCCCAACCCTTCGACCTCGTGCTGCTCGACATCATGATGCCGGTGATGGACGGCAACGAGGTCCTGCGCCATCTGCGCGAGACCAAATCGGCGCTCGAGTTGCCGGTGATCATGACCACGGCTCGTGACGATCCGGCCAGCCTGGTCGAGTCGCTCAGCCTGGGGGCCAACGACTACGTTACCAAACCGATTGACTTCGCGGTTCTGGTCGCGCGCGTCGATGCGCAGCTGCACCGCAAACGAGCTGAAGAAGCGCTGGCGCGGGCCAAGGAGGCGGCCGAGAACGCCAACCGGGCCAAGAGCGAGTTCCTGGCCAAGATGAGTCACGAACTGCGCACGCCGCTGAACGCGATCATCGGCTTCTCCCAAGTGCTGCTGCGGAACCGGGCCGGGAATCTGACCGCAGAGGACCTGACCTATCTGTCCCGCATCGCGCAGAACGGGCGCCACCTGCTGGAATTGATCAATGATGTGCTCGACCTGTCCAAGGTGGAGGCCGGGCGCCTGCAGCCGGTACTGGCGCCGGTGCAGCTGGACGAGTTGGTCAACGAGGTGTTGGCCCAGGTCGGGGCGCGGGTGGTCCGCGCAAGTGTGTCGCTGGTGGCCGAAATGCCCAAGGTGCTGGCTGTTATCCAGAGCGACGGCATGATGCTTCGGCAGGTACTGATCAACTTGGTGGGCAATGCGGCCAAATTCACCGAGGAAGGTCGAGTCGTGGTAAGGGTGTCCGCCCACCCCGAGACCAACGTGCCGCGGCGGATCGAGGTTGAGGACACGGGCATCGGCATCCCGCCCGACCGCCTGCAGGCCATTTTCGAGTCGTTCCAGCAGGCAGACAACAGCACCTCGCGTCGCTATGGCGGCACGGGTCTGGGACTGGCCATTTCGCGCTCACTGCTCGAACTGCTCGGGTACCGGATCGAGGTCCGCAGCGAAGTCGGGCGCGGCTCGACATTCACCGTTTACCTCGAGCCACCGCCGGCCGACCCGCGCTGACCGCGCGCGGGGCCGGCTCGGTCCGGCGGGTGCGTTTGCACGGGCAGGCCCGGGCGCCGCCCCACAACACCTCAGGTGCACCATGGGCAGGGGCAGTCTTGCTCAGTCTCGGATAACGCATCGCTACCTGGTTTTCGCGGCCACGGCGGTCGGGGTTGGCGCTCTTCGGGCGCTGCTGCTGGTGTGGCGGCCGACGGTCGGGTTGCCTTGGTACGGCATGGTGCAGCAGGCCCTGGCCGTCATTGCGCTGGCCACCGGCGCCCTGGCCCTGATGCGCTTCTACGCCGCTCGACGCAGCGCTACCTTTCTGCTCGTGGGCGCTGGGTTGGTGGTTCTGGGCGCGCTCGACGGCGTGGAGCTCGCGCTGGCGGTGTGGCGCGGCCCGACCGACACGCCGTGGCAGATCGGCACCCGCCTCTTCGTGGCCTCGCTGCTGTCCCTGCGGTGCCTGGTCTGGTGGCGCCGCGAACCGACCCCAACGGCCTCGGCTGAGGCGGGAACCGCCCCCAAGCCCATACCTGTCCGACGCGTGTACGCGGCCGTGAGCGGCCTGGCTGCGGGTGCCATGCTGTTACCCTGGTTATGGCCAGGGATGGCCGTGGCTCGCCCGATCGGGCCCTTGGCCCGCCCTGAAGAGCTGCCCGCTGCGCTGCTCCTGGGCGGCGTGCTGACGGCACACGTGCACCGCGGACTGTGGCGCCACGATGCCTTCGAGGCCTGGTTGGTGTCGGCGCTGCTGCTGCTGTTTGGGTCCCAGTCCCTGTTCATGCCGTTCGCCGGCGGTCTGGCGGACCCGCTGTACGGGGTAGCCCAGGGACTCCGGGTTGCCGCTGTTCTGGCTGTCGCCGGCGGCCTGCTGGGCAGCAGTTTCCGGCTGTTCCGGCAGGCCGATGCCGATGCCCGTGACAAAGCCCTGGCCAACGAGCAACTGCAGGCTGAGGTCGAGCGGCGGCAGGGGCGCGAGCGCCAACTGCAGGCCGAGGGCCTGCTGCGCGGCACTATCTGGACCCTGCCGGCAGGCAGCGGCGTGGACGACGTGCTGGCCGCCTTCGACCGCGCCCTGGGGGTACTGCAGCTGCCGATGGAGCGATGG
>CAITNQ010000080.1 GCA_903893785.1 uncultured Gemmatimonadota bacterium | reverse complement strand
TGTGGCCTGACGAGGGTGATGTCGACATGCTCCGCCTGGCCAAGGTGCTGCGCGACGTGGACTACCCATACATGCTGATGCCCGACCACGCGCCCGGCCATCCGGACGACCGGCCGATCTCCGGTGGCTCGGGCCATACCACGCCGGCCTATGCCTTCCAGTTCGGTTACATCATCGCGCTGATCCAGGCAGTCGCATCGATGGACTGAGCCGCGGCGAGCCCAACCGCACCCGCCCCGGGCGGCCGCGGCAGCCCCACGGGCGGCCTTCCGACCGAACGTAAGGCGCGGCCGCATCCCTGTCGCACGTCGCGGCGCGAGTACCGGGATATGGCCGCCGCCCCGGCTTCAGGGGATACACGTGGACGTCCAGCAAGCCCGGCACTGACCGGCTGACTGCACCGCGTCGCCGATCCGAACATCGGGGCACGGCCGGCACCGCGGCTTCCGGAGGTGCTCGTAGAAACCCGATCAGACCGGCATTTACCGGTTGACCGCGCCCGGGTCTGTTTCAAGCGCTGACCCGGGCGCTCAGCCAACGAAGAACGTGGCCACGCTGCCGCGCCGGCTGGGCGTGATCTGCAGGCGGGCGTCGATACGCTGGCGCAGCTCTTCAACATGGGAGATGATGGCTACCAGGCGCCCTCCGGCCTGCAGGTCCAACAACGCCTGCATGGCACTGTCGAGGGCCTCGGTGTCCAGACTGCCGAACCCTTCGTCGATGAACAGCGTATCGATGCGGACGCCGCCGGCATAGGCCTGGACCACGTCGGCCAGGCCCAGGGCCAGCCCCAGGGCCGCCAGGAAGCTCTCGCCGCCGGACAGCGTGTTGGCCGGCCGCGTCTGGCCGGTGTATTCGTCGTGGACCGCCAGGTCCAACCCTGCAGCGCGCCTTCGATCCAGACCGTCCAGCTGACGCTGCAGCCGGTACCGCCCTCGACTCATCCGCTGCAGGCGCGTCGATGCAGCCACCAGCACGTCGTCCAGCAGGGCCCCCAGGACGAAGCGCTGGAAGGTCAGGCGTGCGGCATTGTCGCCGTTGGCCGCGTCGGCGACCCTGCCGACGAGGCGGAACTCCTCGTCCAAGGCCACAGATCGCTGGCGTTGGGTCTCGAGGCTGGCGACAAAGCCCTGCGCCCGTGCCAGGCCTCCCTCGGCCTCGGTGCGTGCCTGCAGCGCGGCTTCCAGGGCGGCCGACGCCGCCCGGGCCGTTTCCTCGAGCTGGTCCAGTTGGACCGGCGCCTGGCCGACGGTCTCGGTCCGGGCCCGGTTAAGACGCGCCTGGGCCGCCGCCAAGGTTTGTTCGAAGGCGTTGATGGCGGTCTCCAGCTGGTCCCGTTCGGCCGCCGTCAGGCGACTGCTGGCGCAATCCGACTCGCTGGCGAAACCGGCATCGATCAGGCGCTGGTCCACCGCCTGCGCCTCCCGCTGCAGAAGGGCGATGGCCTGGTCACTGGCGCTGTGGGCAGCGTCCAGGTCGGCCTGCTGGGCCGCCTGGTTCCGGGCCGCTGCCGCGTCCGCCGCGCGCGCCTCCTGGATCTGCGCCTCGACGGCCTGCAACAGATCGCGGGCCGCGGCTGTGGCGGCCTGCAGTTGGGCGGCCGTGCGGAGGTGCTCCGGGACCCCAGCCAGGCGTTCGCGCACCTGAGCCTCAGCCACCGCCAAGGAGCTGGCCGCCTCGGCGGCACGCGCCCTGGCAAGCTCGGCGGCCTGCGCCGCAGCCTCGGACTGGGCCCGGGCCGCTGCCACGGCCTGGGTTGACGCGGGTAGCTCCTGTTCGGCCCGCAGCGATACCTGCAGTTCGCTGGCCGCGGCCGCGGCCGCAGCAGTCAGTTGCAGAGCGTCGACTTGGGCCGCCCCAGCCAGGCCCACCCGCAACTCCTCGGCGGCGCTGGTGGCAGCGGCGAGCTGCTGATCAAGGAGGGCCGCCTGGCGCTCCGCGCCGTCGCGTTCCTGCTCCAGCGCCAGCAGAGCCGTGCGCTGACGATCCAGTTGAGCATCCAGGTCGCGCAACTCACGCGCCTGGGCCTCCAGGCGGTCCAACTCCACGGTGACTGCCGCTAACCGCGCCGCCGCCACCCCTGCCGGCAGCAGGTCGGTGGGAATCCGGCGCTGCAGCTCGGCCAGCCGGCCCGCTGCCGTGTGGGCCTCGCGCTCCCGCGCCGCCAGGGCTTCGGACGCTGCATCGACGGCCTGCTGCGCCGCCTGCCGCCCGGCCTCGAGGGTGGCCAGAAGGCCCCGCGCCGAGTCAAGCTGCGCCTGCGCCTGGCGGGCCACCTCCAGTTCCTGCTGACAGCGATCGACCTCGGCCTGCAGGGCTTCCGGCATGGCCGCGGCCGCCGCCCCCAATTCGAGGCCCAGGCCGTCCAGCGCCCCTTGGTTGAGTGCCAGCTCCCGGAGTCTCTCCTGGTGCGCGGCAGCCGTGCGCTGGCGGTCGCCATCCAGCTGACCCAGCGTCTCGCGCAGCTGCCGCAGACGTTCGGTGTCCGGCACGTCAGCGCTGCCAAGAGCCGGCCGCGGGTGGGCCGTCGAGCCGCAGACGGGGCAGGGCTCGCCTGGACGCAGTTGGCGCGCCAGCAACGCTGCCGACCCCTCGTGGAAAGCCCGTTCGTTCTCCTGCAACTGGCGCACCGCCGCATCCAGGGCGGCCTGGGCAACCGCGGCCGCCTGCCCGGCCTGGTCACACGCGGCAGCGCGGCGCTGTTGTTCAGACCGCAGGCGCTCCAGACGTAACCGCCGCCGGTGGGTTTCCTGACC
>CAITNQ010000079.1 GCA_903893785.1 uncultured Gemmatimonadota bacterium | reverse complement strand
GGGGGGTGTTCCGGCTCCAGGACCGGCTCAGCGGCACTTACGGTCGGCTGGTGCGTGAACAGCGGTTGGGGGGGTACGCCGAATGGGTATACCCCTTCTCCGTGCACGACCGCGTTGAGGCGCGCTTCTCGCTGCGCCACGCCCGTATCGACCGGCAGTACGAGGGACATCGGTTCGCCGGCCTGCTGGCCGCCAACTTCGTTTCGTACACCCATGACCACACGCTATGGATGCCGACCGGCCCGTTGGAGGGCGAACGCTACAGCCTGGGGCTGGGGCAGACGATCGACCTGACGCGCTCGCGTCGCCTGAACGTGAGTCTGTATGGCGACTGGCGCCACTACGCACGGCTGTCGCGGCGCACCGCGCTGGCCAGCCGCGTCCTCGGCTGGCGCAGTCAGGGTGATGTGCCGGAGTATTTCTCCATGGGCGGCAGCTGGACGCTGCGGGGGTACCCTTGGCGGTCGCTCTGGGGTAGCCGCCTCGTGCTGGTCAACCAGGAACTGCGTTTTCCTCTGCTCGACCGGCTGGTCATCGGTTTCCCCTTTGGCAGCATCGACTTCAGCGCCCTGCGGGGGGCCGTGTTCGCCGACGCGGGCAATGCCTGGACACGGTCGTTGGGCGACTGGCAGGGCAGCCTCGGTGCCGGGGCCCGGTTGGCCCTGGGCGGGGTCTTCGTTTTCCGGCTTGATGCCGCCCGGCGCACCGACTTCCGGTCGTTGGACAACGACACGCGGTGGGAGTTCTTCTTTGGTTGGGATTACTGAACCCACGGCCGCGCGCATCCGGCGCCGAGCCCGTCGGCTGGCGCGGGCGGTCGGTCGGTGGGGGATCCGGCGGTGGGTGGCAGTCGGGGGCTTGGCCATACTGCTGAGCGTGGCCTGCGGTGGCCGAGGCCTGCACTGGCCGGCGCTGCCAGCCGGGCCGGCAGAGCCGTCAGCCGATGGCGGCGACCGGCCTGCTTGGCCGCTGCGCTGCGTCTGGGTGGCCCGCCTGGGGGCGGCGCCGGTGGGCCCGGCGCTGGTCAGCGGCAACGTGGTCGTGCAGTTGACCACGGCACCTGCCGTCGTGGCCCTGGACGGTGGCGACGGCCGGCGCCTGGGGCGGCAGCCGCTGCTGGCCCCGGCCGGGGCTGGCCTGGCGGTGGTGGGTGGCTTGGTGGTGGTCCCGCTGCTGGGCCGCTCCCCGTGCCTGCAGGCTTACGAGATGGGCCGCGGCCGCCGCCGCTGGCAGATGTCGGCGGTCGTCCACGCGGCGCCAGGGGTAGCCGGTGACACCCTGCTGGTGGCGGGCGAGCACGGCGACCTGCAGGCGCTCGAGGCCGGCTCGGGTCGGCAGCTGTGGCGCGCCCCCAGCGGCCGGCGGCCGGCGGTAGGCCCTGGAGTTGGCCCCGAGACCGCTTGGGTCGTCGCCGGTGGGCAGTCGCTGGCGGCGGTCGATCTGGCCACTGGCCGCAGGCGTTGGCAGGCGGACCTGGGCGCGCGGCCCCGCACCGTGCCGGTGCTGGTTGCTGGCCAGGTGCTGGTGGGAACCGGTGATGCCAGGCTGCTGGCGCTCGATCCCCAGACCGGCGCGCGCCGTTGGCAGGTCCCGCTGCCTGGCGTGCCCGCACCGGGACTGGCCGCCGGCCCCGACCTGGTGGTACTCGCCTGCAGCGACGGCTCCCTGGTGGCGCTTGACCCGGTTTCCGGCCAGCGCCGCTGGGCCCGGCTGCGTCCGGGGACGCTGCGGGCGGCACCGGTGCGAGTAGGCGGCGCGGTGTTTGCCGCCGGCGCGGCGCAGCAGTTGGAGGCCCTCGATGTCGCCAGCGGCGAGGTGCGGTGGGCCGCGCCGCTCGACGGCCCGGTGACCGCCGCGCTGACGTGGACCGGCGCCGTCCTGTTGGCGGCAACTGACAAAGGAACTCTGTATGCGTACGGCGCGCCGTAACTGGGCTTGCGCGATCCCCCTCCGGGCGGCGGCGCTCAGCGTGACCCTGACGCTGGGCCTGGTCTCAGGCGGCGCGGCTCCGGCCTGCCCGGATACGCTCCCCGGCGGGCCAGCGCGAGCCCCGGTCGCCGGCACCGGGCCGTCACCTGCCGGCGTGACCCTGGCGCTGGGCTCGATCCCCGGCTCCGCTGATGCGGCCGCCGGCCCTTGGGCGTCACCCTCCCGGATGCGGACCGCCCAGGCGCCGCCACCGACGGCGCGCGTTTCGCGGCCGCGGTCACCGCGTCGCCTCGCCCTGGGCCTCGGCCTGGCACTGGGTGGCGGCGGGTTCGCCTGGTGGGCCCACGGTCGGGCTGACCAGGCATACGTTAAGTACCTGGACACGGCCGGGGTGGGCGCGCAGCGGCACTGGTTGGCCCAGGCTCGGCGTCGTGACCGTGCGGCGGGCGCGGCCCTGTTGGGCATGGAAGCCGGACTGTTGCTGACCACCTACTGGCTGCTGCACTGACCCCATGAGCCCAGCGTGCTGGCGCCTGGGGCTGTGGTTGTTGCTGCTGCTGTCGGCGGCGTGCAGCGAGCGTCCTAGACTGAACCCGCTCGATCCGGGCGGCGAGGGGGTGACCGACCCGGGCCGGCTGCAGGCGCGGGCCGGCCATGGCGTGGTGGAACTGCGCTGGGACTACGGCCACTACCGCGACGTGCATGGGGTGCGCCTCTGGCGCCGGCAAGAAGGCGGCGAGGAGCTGGCCCTCGGCGACCCTGGGCTAGCTGGCGCGGCGGGCCAGCGCGAGGACCGCGCGGTAACCGACGGCATGGCCTACGCCTACGACCTGGAACTGGTGCTGACCGACGGCACCGCCTGGCGTCCGGCGGCGGCGGTGAGCGTCACCCCCGGACCTGACCTTGTCTGGGCCGTTGACCGCAGTGCCGGCCAGGTGTGGCAGGTCACCGCCGACGGCCGCGGGGCATGGTTCGCGGCGGGTCGCTTCCTGGCCCTGGCCGGTGCTGCTGCCGACAGTCGACGCGGCTGCTGCTGGCTCAGTGATGCCTATGCGCGGTCAGTGGCCCGTCTATCGAGCACCGGGGGCGTGGAGTTCCATGCCACGCCAGGCCGCCAGCCCGGCCCGTTAGCGGTTGACACCGACGCCGATCTGGGGTGGCTTATCGACACCCTGCGCGGCGAGGTGTGTTGGTGGTCTCTGGCCGCCGACGGCGACACCCTGGCGCTCGGACCCATGGACGCCCATTTCACCCAGCCGGTGGCGTTGGCGCCGGCTGCCGGCGGATGCTGGGTGGCAGATCGCGGCGAGGGACGCGTATGCTTCTGGTCGCCGCGGGGCCAGCGGGTCGAGTACGCTGACCTGGCGCAGCCCGCGTCCCTTGCCGCTACCCAGGGCGATCTGTGGGTCCTGCCCGAGGCCGGCGATCGTGTGCTTCACTTCGCCGGCGAGGCACGCCACGAGTGGCCCCTGCCCTTGGCCAACGCCACGGTCCTGGTCTGGGACGAACGCCAGGGCTGCCTGTGGGTCGGAGGTGCGTCCGAGGTCGCGGCGTTCTCGTCCACCGGCGCCCTGCTGTCGCGCTGGACCACCGCTAGCCCTGTCCGCGGCCTGGCCCCCGGAGTCGCCGCCGGGACGGTCTGGGTGGCCAGCGCCAACGGGTTGGACCGGCGGGGTGCCGACGGTCAGGTCAAGGCTCGCCTGGGTGGCTTTGCCGGTCTGCTGTGCGTGGCCGTGGGGCCCGCTGCAGATGCCTGGTAGACAGCCCCGGGCAGGGCGGTTATCTTAGCCGGCCGGCCCCGCCGAGACGGGCCTGCGCCATCCCAGGGAGACTGCCACATGATCACCAGCATGACCGGCTGCGGCACGGGCCAGGCCGAGACGGGCGGCGCGCGGGCCAGCGTGGAAATTCGCTCCGTGAACAGCCGCTTCGTCGAGGTCCAGGTGCGGGCGCCGTCGCGGCTGCAGGTCTTTGAGGCGCCGGTGCGAGACCAGGTCCAGAGCCGCATTGCGCGGGGCAAGATCTCGGTCCAGATCACCTGGGAAGAGGAGGGCGGTGTCGCTGACCTGCCAGTCCTGGACGAGTCGGTGGCCCGTCGCTATCTGGGCGAGTTGGGGCGGTTGGCGGCGCTGGCGCAGCCGGTGCTGGGCCAGGTGGCACCGCCCGACCTGGTGGCGTTGTCGCGCCTGCCCGGCTTGTTCCACCTGGAGTCGGTCACCGTTGATCTGCAGCAGGTGCAGGCGCTGGTCCTGGAGGCCCTGGAAACAGCCCTGGTCGATTTCCTCGACATGCGGGCGCGCGAAGGCGAGGCGCTGGAGCGTGATGTGCGCGCTCGCATGGGCCACCTGACCGACCTACTCGACCGCATCGAGGCTGTGGCCACGGCCAGTCGCGCTGCCATGCGCGAGCGCCTGCGCGACAAGGTCAACGCCCTGCTGGCGCCCGGCGCCATCGCCGAAGAGCGTCTGGCCGCCGAGGTCGTCCTGCTCGCCGAGCGCAGCGATGTCACCGAGGAAATCGTCCGCTTCCGCAGCCATGCCGAGCAGTTCCTGGCTACCCTGGACCGCGGTGGCGAGGTCGGGCGGCGCTTCAATTTCCTGCTCCAGGAGCTCAATCGCGAGGCCAATACCATCGGCTCCAAGACCGACCAGACCGAGGCGGTGTACCTGGTGGTGGAGGTCAAGGAGGAACTCGAACGCTTGCGCGAACAAGTGCAGAATCTGGCGTGACCGAACCCGCCCGGACCGACCTGCGGTTGCTCACGGTCAGCGGCCCGCCAGGCAGCGGTACCAGCACGGCGTGCCGCCTGCTGGTCCCTCGCCTGGGGTGGTTCTACGCCAATGCCGGGATCGTCTTCCGGCAGTTGGCGGTCGATGCCGGGGTATCACTGGCCGAGTACGGCCGCCGGGCCGAGGCCGATCCCTCCATCGACCGTGAGTTGGACCGGCGCATGGTCGAGTTGGCGCGCCAGCAGTCACCGGCGGTCCTGGAGGGCCGGTTGACGGGGTGGATGGCCGTGCGCCACCACCTGCCGGCGCTGCGAGTGTGGCTGGACGCGCCTTCAGCTGTGCGCTGCGCCCGCGTCGGCCGTCGTGACCAGCAGGGCGAGGCCCAGGCGCTGGCCGCCATGGAGGAACGCGAGCGCAGCGAAGCCTCGCGTTACGCGCAGCACCACGGCATTGACCTGGGCGATCTGTCCATCTACCAGTTGGTCATTGACACGGCCCGCCACGACGCTGAAGCGGTTGTCAGGCAGGTCCTCGAACGCCTGGACCAGGAGCATCCATGAGCCTGAGCGAGCACCGCTTGCTGATCGGTATCTGTGGCGGCATTGCGGCGTACAAGATGCCCCAGGTGGTGCGCGGACTGCAGGGGCACGGCGCCGAGGTACGTGCAGTCTGCACGGCGGCGGCAACGCGGTTCGTTGCTCCGGCGACACTGGAGACGCTGACGCGGCATCGGGTGCATCAGGATCTGTTCGCGTACGACGACGACTTTCCGGTTCTGCACGTCGGTTTGGGGGCCTGGGCCACGGCCGTGCTCGTGGCGCCGGCCACGGCCCAGACCATTGCGCGGATGGCCCACGGTCTGGCCGATGACCTGCTGACCGCCGTCCTCCTGAGCACCCGGGCGCCGGTGTACGTGGCGCCCTCAATGGAAGAGCACATGCTCGACCACCCGGCCACCCGCGCCAACCTGGAACTGCTGGCCGCGCGGGGCTGCGTGTTGATCCAGCCGGCGGCGGGCGCCCTGGCCTCGGGCGCCTCGGGGCGCGGTCGGTTGCCCGAGCCCGAAGAACTGGTGCAACGGCTGGTGGCCGACCTGGCGCCGCGACGGGACCTGACGGGCGTGCGGTTGCTGGTTACCGCGGGCCCGACCATCGAGGATCTGGATCCGGTCCGTTACCTGGCCAACCGCTCCACCGGGAAAATGGGCTATGCCCTGGCAACCCGGGCGCGGGACCGGGGTGCCGACGTACACCTGGTCACCGGCCCCGTATCGTTGCCCGCGCCGGCCGCCGTGACGGTGACCCGGGTCCGGTCGGCGCTGGAGATGCAGCAGGCCGTCGCTGGGCAATGGTCCACCATGGACGCCGCCATCCTGGCCGCCGCGCCCTGCGACTACCGTCCCCGGGAGCTAGCCGCCCACAAGCTGCACGCCGGCGGCATGCCGCCGCTGGAACTGGTGCCCAATCCCGATATCGCCGCAGGTCTGGGGCGCGAAAAGGGGGACCGGCTGCTGGTCATCTTCGCCCTGGAGAGCGAATCCGGCCTGGACCGGGCCCGCGACAAGCGCCAGCGGAAGAATGCCGACCTGGTGGTGCTGAACAACCTGCGTGATCCGGGCGCCGGCCCCGAGACCGACACCAACGTGGTGACCCTGATCGACCGCCACGACCAGGTGGTCCCGCTGCCCCGCATGGACAAGACGCAGGTGGCCGATCGCATTCTCGACTGGTTGGCGGCTCGCTTCGCCGGGCGGCCTGAGGTCCGGTGACTGAGCTCGACGTGTCGTGGCAGCGCGCCGCCGCGCGGCTGTTGGACGACCTGGTGGCCTTCGAGGGGGCCTGCTTCGTCGCCCCGGTGCCGGCCACCCCGGTGGTGGCACCCGCCAGTGATGAGCTGTCGCGTTTCCGCGCCGAGATCTGCCAGTGCAGTCGCTGCGCCCTGGCGGCGGGTCGACAGCACTTCGTCTTCGGTACCGGCGACCCCCGGGCCCGGCTGATGTTTGTCGGTGAGGCGCCGGGGGCCGACGAGGATCGGGTCGGCGAACCCTTTGTCGGTGCCGCGGGGCAGCTGCTGACCCGCATCATCGAGGCCATGGGGCTCAGTCGCGACCAGGTTTACATCTGCAATGTGGTCAAGTGCCGGCCACCCGGAAACCGCGAGCCGCAGGCCGACGAAGTGGCGGCCTGTGCGCCGTACCTGCAGCGACAGGTGGAGCTGGTGGCCCCGCGCCTGATCGTGGCGCTGGGCCGCACCGCCGCTGCGGCCATGCTGCAGACCGATGCCGCCCTGCATGCCCTGCGCGGCCGGCTGCACTCTTTCGCCGGTGTCCCGGTGCTGGTGACCTACCACCCGGCGGCCCTGTTGCGCCACCCCGAGTGGAAACGGCCCACTTGGGAGGACGTGAAGTGGGCGCGGCGCGAGCTCGACGGGGTCGTCCTGTGAGCCGTCGCTGCGGGTGGATCCCATGACCTCACCTCGTCCTGTTCCCAGTTCCGGTGCCGAGCGCCTGCCACCCCAGGCCGTCGAGGTCGAGCAGGCGGTCCTGGGCGCCATGCTGGTGGACCACCGCGCCATCGGCCGGGCCATCGAGTCCCTTGACGAGGGCTGCTTCTACCACCGGCCCCACGCCCTCATCTACCAGGCGGCCATCGCCCTGTTCGACCGCAACCAGGCCGTCGATCAGTTGACCCTGGCCGAGGAACTGCGTCGCCGTGGCCAGCTCGACGATGTCGGCGGCGTGGTGTACCTGGCTAAGTTGGCCGCCGAAGTCGCCACCTCGGCCAACATCGAGTACCACGCCCGCATCGTCCTCGAGAAAGCCCTCAGCCGACGCCTCATCGAGACCGCCGGCGAGGTAACCCGGCAGGCTTACGAGGGTACCTCCAACGTCCAGGAGTTGATCGACTGGACCGAGCAGCGAGTCTTCGGCCTGTCGGAGCGCGGTCTGCGCGAGGGGTTCCAGCCCCTCGAGCGGGTCATGGGCGAGACCCTCGAGCAGATCGAGCGTGCCCACAAGCGTATCAGCACGGTTTCCGGGGTCGACACCGGGTTCCGCAAGCTGAACGAGATCACCTCGGGTTTCCAGGCGGGGGACCTCATCATCCTGGCGGCTCGACCCAGCGTCGGCAAGACCGCCCTGGCCCTGACGCTGGCACGCAACGCCGCCGTCGATGGCAAGGTGGGAGTCGGCGTCTTCAGCTTGGAGATGTCCCGGCTGCAGCTGGCCCAGCGCCTGCTGAGCGCCGAAACGCGCGTCGATCTGCACCGCCTGCGTTCAGGCCGGTTGACCGAGGAGGATTGGCTGCATGTCACGCGCAGCATCGGTCGCCTGGCCCAGGCCCCGGTCTACATCGACGACACGCCCGGAATCTCGGTGCTTGAGGCTCGCGCCAAAGCCCGACGACTTGTTCGCGAGCACGGTATCGGCTTGGTGGTAATCGACTACCTGCAGTTGATGAGCGCCCACGAACGCATCGACAGCCGCGAACAGGAAATCTCGCGCATCTCCCGTGGCCTGAAGGCCATGGCCAAGGAGCTGGGCGTTCCCGTGCTGGCCCTGTCGCAGTTGTCGCGCGCGGTCGAGAGCCGCACCGACCGCCGGCCGCAGCTTTCGGATCTGCGCGAGAGCGGCAGCATTGAGCAGGACGCCGACGTGGTGATGTTCATCTACCGTCCTGATCTGTACGGCATCAAAGGCGAGAACGGGGCCAGCCTCGAGGGCATCGCCGAGGTTATCATCGGCAAACAGCGCAACGGCCCGACCGGGTCGGTTCACCTGGCCTGGAACATGCACTCGGCCACCTACGACGAGTTGGCCGAGGATTTCCGCTTTGATCAGGAGGGAACGGACTGAGGTCGCCTGAAGGCCTGGTCCGGCCAGACCCGTGCCTGGATACCCGATCCCCGCCGCCGAACCCTCGGTTGAGACCTGGGCCCGCAACTCGCGCTTCCTTGCCTCGGTGGCGCGGGTGGACACGGTGGCTGCGGCGCGCGCCGGGTTGGCGCGCATCCGCGCCCGCTACCCCGATGCCTCACACCATGTCTATGCCTTTGCGGTGGGACACGGGGCCACCGTAGTCCATGGGTTGAGCGATGACGGCGAACCCGGCGGCACCGCCGGCCGGCCGGTTCTGGCCGTCGTCCAGGGGTCGGGCCTGGGCGATGTCATGGTGGTCGTCAGTCGGTATTTCGGTGGCACGCGGCTGGGCACGGGAGGCCTGGTACGGGCCTACACCGAGGCGGCTCAGGCTGTCCTGGCGGTTACCCCGACCGCCGAGAAGGTGACCCAGCTCTGGTTCTGCCTGTCTGTCGCGTACCCGCAGTACCAAGCCTGTCGGCAGGCGCTGGCCAGCCTCGGCGCCACGGTGGTCGACGAGCAATACGGCGCCGAGGTGGAGATCAGCGGCTGGGTCCGCGAGGAACTCGGGGCCCAACTCAACGGTGCGGTGCAGGACGCCAGCGCCGGACGGGCCCGACTGGGGTGGGTGAGCCCTCCTTAGCGGACGCCGCCGTCGCCGGCGGCGGAACTCAGGCTTCGGCCCAACGCACCAGGCCCAGATCTAACGGGCGGCTCAGGTCCGGGTGCCAGGGCAGCACCCGCACCGTGCAGCCCAGCGAACCCGGTTGGCGGCAGGTGTAGGTGGCGGTGAAGCGGTGCATCCCCGGCCCCTCTTCACCCGCGTAGTCGAGCGGCAGCGCCTCGCCCGTCTGCACTTCGTCCGGCGCCGTTAACCGACCCAGGTACAACTCGGTCCGCACCTCGTCCGGGCTGACTTCACCCAGGTGCACGCGGACGTCCACCGGCACCGCCATGCCGACTCGCAGGGGTGCCGGCGGCCGCAGTTCCACCTGCTCCAGGCGCACCTGCGGCCAGCGGCCGCGAATGCTGTTCTTCCAACCGGCCAGGCTCTCGGCCCGCTGCCAGTCGCAGTTGAGGTGGATCCAGCGCGCCTGACTGGGCAGGTATACGCGTTCCAGGTATTCGCGCACCATACGGTCGGTGCTGAAGACCGGCACCAGACTGGCGATGGTATCCTTCATGCGCTGGATCCAACCGCGCGGCAGACCCTCTTCGTCGCGGTCATAGAAGAGGGGCACAACCTCGCTCTCCAGCAGGTCGTAGAGGGCGTTGGACTCGACATCGTCCTGGTAGCCGATGTCCTCGTATTCCTCGCCGCGGCCGATGGTCCAGCCCGCGTGCAGTTCGCAGGCCTCTGCCCACCAGCCGTCCAGGACACTGACCGACGGCACGCCGTTAACCGCCGCCTTCATGCCCGACGTGCCGCTGGCCTCCTGGGGCCGGCGGGGGTTGTTGAGCCACACATCGCAGCCCTGAACGAGAAAGCGCGCGACGCGCATGTCGTAGTCCTGCAGGAACACCACGCGGCCGCAGAAGGGCTCCTGCCGCGCCAGGTGCACGATCTTGCGCACGAGCTCTTTGCCGGGGTTGTCGTGCGGGTGCGCCTTGCCGGCGAAGACCAGCTGCAGCGGCCGACCGGTGTCGGCGAACAGTGCCGCCAGTCGGTTGAGGTTGCGGAACATCAGATCGCCGCGCTTGTAGGTGGCGAAACGCCGGGCGAAACCAATGGTCAGGGCGCGCGGGTTCAGCGTCCGGCCGGCGCGTTCGGACCGCTCGCACGACATCCCCTGGCCATGGAGTTGCTCGGCCAGGTGGGCGCGGGCGAACTCCACCAGGCGGGTGCGACGCGCCTCGTGGGCGGCCCACAACTCGCCATCGGGGATTTGCCGGGCACGCGCCCACACGTCCGGGCCGGCATTGGCCTGGCGCCACGGGGGGCCCAGGTGGGTGTCGTACAGCTGGGCCATCTCCAGGGACACCCAGGACTGCGTATGCACGCCATTGGTGACCGAGACGATCGGGACCTCGCTCCGGTCCACGTGGGGCCACAGCTCGGACCACATCCGACGCGAAACCTCGCCGTGCAGGCGACTGACGCCGTTGGCCATGGCCGACATCCGGAAAGCCAGCACGGTCATGCAGAAGTCGCCGGAGTGGCTGTCCGGGTTGACCCGGCCCCAGCGGAGGAAGTCCTCGTGGGAAAGACCGAGTTGTTCGCGGTACAGCCCGAGCTGGGCTTCGACCAAGTCGGGATGGAACCAGTCATTACCGGCCGACACGGGCGTGTGCGTGGTGAAAACATTGCCCACCCGCGTGGCCTCCACCGCCGCGGTGAACGACAGACCGTGGGTCTGCATCAGGACCCGGATGCGCTCCAGAGCCTGGAACGCCGAGTGGCCTTCGTTCATGTGGCACAGGGTGGGCTGTATTCCCAGGGCGTGGAGGGCACGCAGGCCGCCGATGCCCAGCAGCATCTCCTGCCGGATGCGCATCTCGCGCTCGCCGCCGTACAGGCGGGCAGTGATCTCCCGGTCCTCCGGGCGATTCTCCTCCAGATTGGCGTCCAGTAGGTACAGGGGCACGCGGCCCACCTGCACCTGCCAGACCCGAGCCCGGACCGGCGCCTGCGGGTACGGTACCTCGATGGTCAGCGGCTCACCAGGAGCGGCTTCCACCGGTCGCACGGGCATCGCGTCGAACTCGGACTCCGGGTACATCTCAACCTGCCAGCCGTCGGGGTTGAGCGCCTGGCGGAAGTACCCCTGGTGGTACAGCAGGCCCACGGCTACGAGCGGCAGACCCAGATCACTTGCCGACTTGAGGTGGTCTCCGGCCAGCACGCCCAGGCCGCCGGAATACACCAGCAAGCTCTCGGTCAGGCCGAACTCGGCGGAGAAGTACGCCACCTTGAGGCCGCTGTCGCGGAAGTGCTGGTCGTACCAGGTGGTCCTTGTCTGGTCGGCGGCCAGGCGCGCCGCGACTTCTGCTACGTCCTGACACAGCTGCGGATCTTGGCCGAGGGCCTGCAGGCGATCCGGGGACAGCGTCGACAGCAGCTGCAGCGGGTTCCGCTGGCAGGTGACCCATCTGTCCGGGTCCAGACGCTGGAAAAGCCGTACGGCATCCTGATTCCAGGTCCACCAAAGGTTGTGGGCCAGGTCCCACAGCGGGGCCAGGGCCGGCGGCAGGTCGGGCAGAACGTGGAGCCTGAAAATGGGCTTCATGCGATTGCCAATGTCAAAGAATAACAGATGGATAGGGCGTCTCCAGATAGCCTAATCTCGGCCTCGCCCGAGCCTTGTCAAGCAGGGCCGCACGCCGGCTTCGGGACTCGCGCTGACCCCCTGAACCGGCACCGGGTCAGCCGAACTTGCTTGTGCGAGCCGAGGCAGGGGCTAGATTTGACCTTTTCGTCGCGCTTCCGGCCGGGGCCGGTTGACTGCGGCGTTTTCCCGAGAGGATGCCATGGCCGATCGACCCGAAGTACTGATCACCGGTTTCGCCGACGAAGGTCCGGCCGACAAACGGGCCGAAGCGCAACTGACCATGCTCGCCGCCCTGGGCATGGGGTGGTACAGCGTCCGCTTCGTGGATGCCGGCAATGGGATCAAGAACGCGCTGCAGTTGGAGCCCGCAGAAGTCGCGCGCCTGCGGCAACTGCACGCCGATTTTGGTGTCCGGGTGTCATCCCTGGGGTCGCCTATCGGCAAGGTGAAGCTGCTTGACGTCGAGGACGGCACGCGCAATGCGTACGTTCCCTTCGAGCGCTACCTGAGCGATCAGGTCCAGAAGGCCATCGACCTGGCGCAGGCGCTGGAAACGCGCCTGATCCGCGGGTTCTCCTTCTACCATCCGCGCGGCACCGCCCCCGAGGAACACATCGACCTGGCCGCTGACCGTCTGGCGCAGATCGCGGCTGCCTGCGGCCGCGCCGGGGTGTTCTTCGGCCTCGAGGTCGAGGCCAACCTGATCGGCCAGAATGGTCGGCTGCTGGCCGAGCTCCATCGCCGCGTCAACGACCCGCATCTGCTGTTGGTTTTTGACGGCGGCAATCTGGCCTGCCAGAACCTGACCCGCGTGCAGACGTACGCCGAATACCTGGCCATGAAAGCCGGCATGGGCTGGCTGCATGTTAAAGACTACCGCATCGATCCGTCGCTGGCGTGGCAGGGCCACGTGGACGAGGAGCGCCTGCGGAACTTCGTGCCCGCCGACGCCGGCGACGTGGGCCACGAAGAGATCCTCCGCGATCTGCGCCTGGAACTGGCGGAACGCACGGCACAGCTTCAGCAGCAGGGACTGCCTGGCTTCTTCGTGGATTTGGAGCCGCACCTGAAGGGCGGGGGCCAGTTCGGCGGCTTCAGCGGCCCGGACGGTTTCGGCGTTGCCCTGCGCGCTTTGCTGCGGCTGCTCGATTACGTGGGGATCGGTTACCGCCTGTCCGATTACGACGACATCGCCCGCCAGAAGGCCCGGAGCGCGTCAGCCCACGCCTGAACCGTCGTCGCCGCCATCGCCGCACGCAGCGGGGGACCCCGGACGGTGGGTGTCATACCGGGGCCCCCGCTGCGCGGCAGGCTGCGCCCCCACCGGGAAGCGCCGTCGGCGCGCTGTTGATCCCCGGCCGCGCGTCTGCTCTCGCGGCCGGGGACGGCTAGCTGGCGGCAGCTTGACGACCACCCGGTGGCTACCCTGACGACCACCTGGCGGCAGCCTGACGACCACCTGGCGGCAGCCTGACGACCACCTAGCGGCTACCTGATGACCACCCGGCGGCAGCTTGACGACCACCCGGTGGCTACCCTGACGACCACCCGGTGGCAGCCTGACGACCACCCGGTGGCTACCCTGACGACCACCTGGCGGC
>CAITNQ010000078.1 GCA_903893785.1 uncultured Gemmatimonadota bacterium | reverse complement strand
CGCCAGCGCCGTCTTGGCGGGACCGCGTCCCAGGACCGTCATCCGCCGGCCAAGCCACGCGGTAGTCGGCGCCGGGCCCGGACGCGGGGACCGACAGCCGGGGCCCATGCGCCACGCCGCCGGCCGGCGGCGCGGCCCCGACCGGGGTACGGGCAGGGTGACCGGCGTGTCATCCTGCCGCCCAAGGTACGGTGCCCTCGGCATCGGCAACAGCCCTTCGACGGCCGCGACACCGGTCCCCTTGGCCGTCGGGGCCCCCGCCAGCGGCGCACCAGAACCGCTGCCCCTGCCGGGGCCGCCCCCATCCGGCACGTCGATCGGCCGCGGCACGCACTCGCGAACCCACGACACGCCTCCGGCGGCAGGCCACTCGGCAGTGCCGCAGGCCCCAGGTCGGGGACGACGATTGGCCACCGCACGCCATCGCGAACCCACGACACGCCGCCGGCAGCAGGCCAATCGGCAGTGCCCCGGGCCCCTGGTCGGGGCGTCGATCGGCCACGGCACGCCATCGCGAACCCACGACACGCCTCCGGCGGCAGGCCGCTCGGCAGCGCGGCGCCACGGCACGCCAGGGCCGCGCCCGGCGCCGCGATAGCGCGGCTGCCGCAGGCCCCGCTGACGCGCTGCGCCACCTCACGCGATCGGCGGCTCCGCACGCCGCCAGAACCTGCCGGCGGCGGGCTCGCTTGACGGCTGCCGCGGGGCGGGGTACTCTCACGGTAGTCTGGTCCTTGCGTGGGTTTCTCGGGAGGGCCGTCGGCGCGCCGCGCGGTTTAGTCTGGCACGACGGCGGCCGGTTGCCACCGCGTCGACGCGATGCGGCACCTGCCCCCCCGGTCTTCTTCGGAGGTACCTGCCATGGCCAACCGCACCCACCTTTCCCAAGCCTACGAGCTCGACGCGCACGATGGCGTAGCCGTTCTGCGCCTGGTGGCGCCCATCTACGACCTCGCTCGCGACCTGGCGGCCAAGGAGTCGGTGCTGACTGCCATTGCTGGGCTGGAGTTGGACGAGGCAGCCCGTGTCCTGCTCGTGCTGGCACCGGCCGACGGTTTTGACCCCGAGGCCTACGCCAGGTTCCTTAACCAAGGGCCGGCGGCGCTCGCGTCCGCCGATGCCACCAGCAGTCGCCTCGACGTCGAATACTCGCGCGAGGAGAACGCCCTGGCGCAGTTCATCGTCGCCCTGCACCGACTGCCGCGCCTGACCATCACCTGCCTGCGCGGACGCGTCGCCGCGCCGTTCGTCGGCACCTGCCTGGCCAGCGACTTCCGCCTGGCAGGTACGGACACCGAACTGCACCTTAACCACCTGGCGCTGGGCGTCCCGCCCGGCGGTGGACTCGGTTTCTTCCTGCCGCGCTATGTTGGCTGTGGCCGGGCGCTCGAGTTGCTGGTGCAGGAAGCGCCCTTGGACGCCGCCACAGCGCGACAGCTGGGGCTGATCACCGAGGTGCTTCCGGTGGCGGATTTCGAGGCTCAGTGCGTCGCCTGGGCAACGCGCCTGGCGCGGGCGCCGCTGGTGGCGCTGCAGGGGCTAAAGACCCTATGCCACGCATACCCGGAGGCGGAGCTCAGCGGCTACCTGCAGACGGAGACCAAGACCATGCGCCAGGCCATGCTGGCCCACTGGGCCAGGGCACGGGCATCGGCTGCCTCGGCCGGGTAGTCCGGTTCGGCGGGGGCTTGGCGGCGAGCTAAACCCCACCAGGCTTCGTACTGACGTTCGGTGGGGCTACCTTCGGCAGCCGCCGCAATGGCCGCTCGTCGCTAGCCCAAACCGCGCCGTCCCCAACACGATGAAACCTGCCGCACCCCCTGCCTGGCCGTCTCCATCCGTCGGGCCTGCCACTCGCACGCCAGCGTGATCGCCCGGCAGGCCTTCACCGTCAATGTGCCGGGCCAGGACCAGGCCCGCATTGCCGACTACTGGGGCATGGTCTCAGGGCGCGACGTAGACAAACTGGCGGCCGTTGGCCTGGTGGCCTGCCGGGCCGCTACGGTGGATGCCCCGTAT
>CAITNQ010000077.1 GCA_903893785.1 uncultured Gemmatimonadota bacterium | reverse complement strand
GGCGATGGCGGCGGCCAGCGAGTCGATCAGGGCGGTGACGTGATCCGCCGCGAACACGGTATTGAGGAGGTCGGCGTGCCGGTTCAGGTAGTCACGCCGGTACCCCGCGTTGCGTAGCAGGGGCTGGGTCAGCAGGCTGTCGAGGTCATGGTCCAGGGGGTTGTAGGTGTCGGTCAGGCCATTCCAGTTGACGTCCCCCAAGGCGCGATCCGCATCCCACACCGTCCAGGCCCAGGGCCCCTCGCGCTGGCGATCGCGGAACGCCGAGGCGCCGTATCCCCAAGTGAAGTAGTGCGTCGCGTTGATCAGGACCCGCAGCGTGGTGTAGTTGTCCAGGTCCAGCAGGCGGCGGGCCTGGGCGAACTGACTCGATTCGGTCAGGTCGTGGCGGCGGAAGAAATCGATCAGACGCGCCCAGGCTTGTCCATCGCCGGCGACCACCTCCATGGAGTCCCAGCGGGCTCGCACCATGTCCACCTCGCCCGTACCCAGGTGCTCGCGCACAAACGGACCGTCGACGGTTTCTTTCAGGTCGTAGATCCCCCAGTAGGCGCCGTTCAGGTACAGCGACACGAAACGGCTCCTCGGCGTGACCCCGCCCGCCTGACGCCACAGCTCGGCGACCAGAGGATCGCGCAGCAGCGTCGGTCTGCCGTTGCTGGCCCCGCCGACCTGTTCCAGGCTGTCGTCGTATCCGGAGCGCAGTGTCAGGCTCTGGAAGCGCTCGACGGGATCGCCCGGGTACAGCGGGTACTGCAGGGCGTCCTGGCCATACCCGGTGCGGAAGAACAGCCGCAGCGATTTCTTGGCGTAGGTAGTCGGCCCGGTATTGCCCTGCAGGCGAACGCCGGCCGGTGCGGCGAAGCCCTGCCCCTGTGGGGGAAACAACCCCACCTCCGCATACCGCTCCCAGTCGCGGCCCGGTTGGTCGTTGACATAGACACCAGTGGTCGAGTCGAACAACCCCGCCGGCTCGCTGGTCAGCGACAGTACCGGCAGCGACGTGCTGACCCCCACCAGCAGCGGTACCGTGGTCACCGGGCTGGGTAGCGCGCCGGCGCGCTCGGCCCGGGCCCGCACGACCGTGGGCGTGGCGACCGCGAGCGGTGCGGTGTACACCGGCGAGGAGTCGCCGGGAGCCGCTCCGTCCAGGGTGTACCGTAGCAGGTCACGTGGGTCACTGCGGCGGAGTGTGGCGGTCACCGCGGTCGTGTACAGGCCCGGCGCCGGGGTCGCCGTTGGGGCCGCCGCTATGTCCGGGCCGCCGAGGGCATTGGTCGTCCCGGGCGTGGCGGCGACCAGGTACCCCCAGGCGCCGGTGCCGTCGGGACTCCGACCCCAGGACAGGTCACGGTACTGAGGGCCATAGGTGGTGCTGTCCAACAGCGTGGCGCCATCGGCAGCCAGCAGGCGCAGCGCGCCGCCGCGCTGGGGCAGGCGTACCGCCAGGTGCTCAGGACCCCGTTCGGGGTGGCCGTCGGCCAGCAAGAGCAGGTGACCCGCGGGTACCAGCCGGGTGACCGCCGGCGCGGTCGAGGGCAGGCGAACGCGATCGCTCGGCGCGGGCCCGGTCACCAAGTAACAACCGGCCAACGCGACGGTGTCGACCGCGGTGTTGCACAACTCGAGCCAGTCGGGGTAGTCCGCCTGCGGCCCCGGATACGCCAGCGTATTGGACGCCATGAGTTCGTTCAGCCGCACCGATGGCGGTGCCGGCGCCGGGGTCCGCACCGGGTCACCCCCTCGAATCGTCCCCGCCAAAG
>CAITNQ010000076.1 GCA_903893785.1 uncultured Gemmatimonadota bacterium | reverse complement strand
GCCGCGCGCCACCACGGCGCTGTTCACCAACACGTCCAGTCGACCGAACTGGTCGAGGACCCGCTGCTGGACCGCGGCAATGGAGTCGGGGTCGCTGATGTCCAAGACCAGCCCGTGGGCGTCGTATCCCTGCTGCCGCAGACCGGCGGCAAACGCCTCGTTGCGCGCGGCCGAACGCGACGCGCTGACGACCGTGGCGCCGGCTTCAGCCAGGGCCTGGGAGATGCTGCTGCCGAACAGGGGGCCGGAACCGCCGGTGACCAGGGCGATGCGCCCCTTCAGCGAGAACCGCTCCAGAATGCCCATGACTGCCTCCCGGTAGATGAATGGTCGTGCCGGCGTCAACGGCGACGGCCGCGGCCGCCACCGCGGCCGACCGCCGGTTCGGGTGGTGGCGTGCTGGGTCGGCCCTCCACGAGTCGCTCCAGTTCGTCGAAGGCGAGGTCGATCATCCGGGCGTCCCAGTCGCCGTCAATCTCGATGCGCACCATCTGCTGGATGGCATCGAGACGGGCGCGGTCGCTGTCGCTCATTTCCTTCATGGGTTTCCGGTCGCCTCCAGGGGCCATGGATCCCACCTGCTCGGGCGGTGGCGTCAGCCAACGACCTCGAAGGCCTTGGTATAGCGCGGCAAGGCCGCCATGTCCAGTTCGCAGCCCAGCCCCGGCGCCATGGGCGTGGGCACGTAGCCGTCGACGAAACAGATGGGTTCGGTGATCAGGTCGTCCTCGCGGGTCCAGCTGCCCACGAAGTCAGACGCCATGGTGCAGTTGGGCGCCACGGACGCGGCGTGGACATAGCAGGTGTCCATGATGCCCAGGTCGTTGCCCGAGCCGTGCCAACAGCGCAGGCCGGCCGCCGCTGCCACCGCCGCATTGCGCATGAACCCGAACAGATCGCCACCCAGGTTCAGGCAGTCGACGACTCCGGCTTTGACCGCCCGGATGATGCCGGCGCCGTCGCCCAAGTGCATGGCCACCGGTAGACGAATGGCCTCGTGGATCTGGCAGTACCCCTCCAGGTCCGACTTGGGGATGGGGTCCTCGAACACTTCCACATTGCCCAGCGTCTCCAACTGGGCGGCCAGCTCAATGGTTTGGGCGGCCGTGTGGAAGCGCTCGTTGGGATCCACGGTCACCTTGAACTCGGGACCCGCCACCTCGCGCATGGCCTGGAGGCGGGCGAACATGGGCTCCTCAATGCGGCACTTGATTTTGACGCCTTTGAAACCGAGGCGCAGCGCGCGTTCGACACTGCGCTTACCGTCCTCGGGCGTTTGGTGGCCCATCCAGTAATCGGCTTTGACCCGGTCGCGCACGGCGCCGCCGACGAGGGTATGGACCGGCACGCCACGGGCGCGGCCGATCAGATCGAAGAGCGCCATCTCAAAGGCATGGTACGCGGGACCGACACCCACTTCCAGCCAGTCCTCAACGCCGTCGGTGCGGTCAGCGAGCAGCTGCTGTGGGGTCTGGCGCTCCGGGTCGCGGCCAAGCAGACGGGCCGCCCCCTGCCGCACTTCCTCGATGGGTACCCCCCGCCCGGTCTCGCCGATGCCCGACAGCCCGCTGTCCGTGTCGATGCGGATGAGGTGCTTGGGGACCTGGTCCCAACCCGTTTCGGGCACCCATTCAGGGCTGTGGACCCGCCCGGGAATGGTGGGTACGACCACGGTCCAAATGTTGACGCCCTTGATCTTCATTGCCCCCTCCTCACGGCACGAAGCCGGTTTTTTCGTCGATGGCCAGGATGAAGGCAGCCAGCAGGTCAGCGGCATGGTCCAGGTCCTGCAGCGACAGAACCTCGACCGGCGTGTGCATGTAGCGCAGCGGCACGCTCAACAGACCCGTGGCCACGCCGGCCCGATTCAGCTGGATGGCATTGGCGTCAGTGCCCGTACCACCGGCCGCCGCCGCCACCTGGTACGGGATCTTGGCTTTCTCGGCTGCCTCGACCAGGCGCTGGAAAACCACCGGACTGATATTGGCGCCGCGCGCGATCACGGGGCCCGCCCCCAGTTTGATGTCACCGACTTTCCGCTTGTCGATATCGGGCTGGTCGGAGGCGTGCGTCACGTCCACGGCAATGCCCACCAGGGGGTCGATGCCGTAGGCACTGGTCCGGGCGCCGCGGAGCCCGATCTCCTCTTGGACCGTGGCCACGGCGAACACCGCCGCGGCCGGCTTCTTCTTGCTGGACTGTCCCACGCGCCGGAGCGTCTCGGCCACCACCCAGGCGCCCATCTTGTCGTCGAAACCCCGGGAGACAGCCAGATCGTTGGGCATCTCCTCGTAGTTCGGATCGTAGGTCACCGGGTCGCCGATGGCCACCAGCTGCCGGGCGGCTTCGGCGTCTTTGGCGCCGATATCAATCCACAGCTCGTGGATCTCAGGCACCTTGCGGCGATCTTCGTCGCTCATCAGGTGGATGGCCTTGCGGCCGGTGACGCCCAGTACTGGACCGGCAGCGGTGTGGATGCGCACCTTGCGGCCCGGAATGGTGATCCGATCGAAACCACCGATGGTGTTGAAGTGCAGGTAGCCGTTGTCGGCGATGTAGGCGATCTGCAGGCCCAATTCGTCCATGTGCCCGGCCAGCATGATCCGCGGCCGGCCGCTCTCGTGCAGGACGCCGATGGCATTCCCGTGCACGTCGACGCGCACGTGGTCGGCATAGCGCCCGACCTCGCTGGTCCATACCTGGCGCACGGGACCTTCGTAACCGGACGGGCTGGGTGCGGCCATGAGGGCCTGCAGGAAGGCCCGCGACTCTTTGCGCATAATGACTCCTCTGCCGCCTGCCGACGGCGTACCGGACCGTGGAGACCTGTCGCCACACGTGCCGCAGGGCCGCAGGCTGGCACGCGGACCACCGCGAACGCACGCCGAAGCGGCGGCGGCGCTCCACCGCAGTGCCGCCGGGCGCATCAGCAGAGTAAGTACGGTCGGATCAGGGGGCGGTCAAGCCCGGCTGGGCCCCCCCCGCCGACCTCGTCGGTGCCGCGCGACACCGGCGCCGCCGCAGCCTGCCTGCCGCACGGGTTTGCGCCGGCAGGGAGAGCCGGGTATGGTAGTGGTATGGCGACTCTGCAGCTGGGCCCGTACTCCCTCGTCAGCGTGACCCCGGACCTGCCGGTGATGACCCTGGCTCCCATGGCCGGGGTCGGCAATGCGGTGTTCCGTCTGCTGTGCGCCCGCCTCGGGGCGCGCCTGCTGGGCGTGGAATTCGTCAACGCCCGTAACCTGGGCGACGGTTCCCGTCGCACGGCCCTGGCCACGGACTTCAGCGACGCTGCGGTGTACCGCGTCGATGGGCAAGCGGTGCTGGCGGCGCAGATCTACGGTAACGATGCCGACCTGATCGCCGCCGGTGCCGTTCGCCTGCAGGCACTGGGCGCCCAGGTGGTGGACATCAACTTCGGTTGCTCGGTGCCCCGGGTCATGCGCAAAGGAGCGGGCGGCGCCTACCTGCGCGACCTGGACCGGCTGTGCACCGCCGTGCGGCAGACGGTGGAGGCGGTGACCGTACCCGTGACGGTGAAGACACGCCTGGGCTGGGACCATGACTCGATCAACATCATCGAGGTGGTGCACCGGGTGCAGGATGCCGGTGCAGCCGCGATCGCCGTGCACGCGCGCACGGTATGTCAACAGTACCAGGGGGCGGCCGACTGGAGCTGGATCGGCCGCGCGCGCGAAGCCGCGCGGATCCCGGTGATCGGCAACGGCGATGTTCTGGGAGTGGAGGACGCCCGACGCATGGTCCGCCAGACGGGCTGCGATGCGGTCATGGTGGGACGCGCGGCGATGGCCAACCCATGGATCTTCGCCGGCCGTGACCAGACCACGCGGCGCGAACGCGCGGCCCTGGCCATGGACCAGGCAGAACAGATGGCCGCCTTCAAGGGCGAGCGCGCCGGCGTGCGCGACACGCGCAAACACCTGGCCCTGTACGTGCGCGATCTGCCTCCGCGTGACCCCTTGCGTCGCGCCATTCTGACCGCCAGTACCCTGGCCGAACTGGGGCACCTGCTGGAGCAGTGGCAGACAGCCGACCCCGAAGCCGTGTTGCCGACGGCGGGTTTGAACGCGGCCACGGCCAGGCGACTAGCCTGGGGTTCCCCCACCTGACAGCGGCCCGGCGCGCCGCCGGACGAGGGCCGCAGCCGGCGCACCGCGGCGACCCGCAGCGCGGCCCTTGTGGCCAGAGGGCGGTGGCCGTAGTCTCTGTTTGGGGATGCCTCATACAGGGGCGCATCCTGTCTCCATCAGCCGCGACCGTCTCGCCGGAGTCCCTGCCCCATGGTCCGCCCTTGTGCTTCGCTGCTGCTGGCCCTGTCACTGGCCGCCTGTGGTGGCGACAAGTCGCCCGTTGCGATTCAGGTTTTCCCCGCTGTTCTGGCCGTTGACGCGCACGCCGAAGCCGCCGGGTGGGACTCGGTGACCTTCGCCGGCTCCAACCGTTGTCCGGCGGGCCTGTACCGCGTGTCGCGGGAGCCGCTGTTCACCGACTGGAACCTGGTGGCTATCCGCAGTGTGTCGCAGCCGGACGGCTCCGCAGCGGTGGCGGCGCGCCTGAACGCCCAAGCCGCGCGCCGAGTGAGCCAGTTCAGCGCCGATCCGGCCCACCTGAAGAAACCACTGGCGATCAAAGTCAACGGACGGTGGGCCGACTTCATGCCGCTGCTGGCGCAGGTGAACGACCGTCTGATTTTGTACGGGTTCACCCCCGACGAGGTCACCCAACTGCAGGCCAGTATCGAGAACCGCTGACCCGGGCGAGCGGTGCGGCCGGCTGGGACGCGGTTCGGGCGCTGGCGCGGCCATCGCGGCCGCCGTCGGCGCTCATGGCCGGCACCGCCGCGTGCGAGTCGTTGTGCCCCGTTCCCCGCCCCCCCTCATCAGGAGTCGGTCATGAAGATCAAGTCCGTGGAAGTGGTCACGGTAAATGCGCCTGCGGGTCCGCCGCCCAAGACCCCACCCCGCCGCCAACCCTGGGTGGTGGACGACGAGGTCGCCAACCCGATGTCGAAGTTCCCCCGCTTCAAGCGCCATCGCAGCCTGTACGGCGCGCGGCAGTGGCCGGGTTTCGCGGTAAAGGTGACGGCCGAGGACGGCACCTGGGGTCTGGCCGGCGGCAGCGGCCGCGCGGCAGCGGCCATCATCAGTGATGCTTTCGCCCACATCTTGGTGGGCGAGGAGTGCCTCGCCATTGAGAAGCTGTGGGACCTGATGTTCCGCGTTTCCAAGCCCTTCGGGACCGTGGGCGTGGCCACGGTGGCCATCAGCTCCGTGGACCTGGCCCTGTGGGACCTGGCCGGCAAGTTGCAGAACCGGCCCGTGTACGAGCTCATCGGCGGCCCCGTGCGCGACCGGATCTTCACCTACGCCACGGGCAACGATGTAGACTGGTACAAAGAACTGGGCTTCCGGGCCTTCAAACTGGCTTGCCCGTACGGGCCGGCCGACGGTCTGGACGGCCTGGACCGCAACGAGGCCTTCGTTGCCAAGGCGCGGGAGACCATTGGTGACCAGGCCGAGCTCATGCTCGATTGCTACATGGCCTTTGACGTGGAGTACACCGTGCGTCTGGCGGAACGCCTGCGGCCCTATCGCCTGAAGTGGATTGAGGAGTACCTGATTCCGGAGGACCTGCAGGGCCATGCCGAAGTCAGGCGCCGGTTGCCGTGGATGACCCTGGCCAGCGGCGAGCATTTCTACACCCGATACCCTTACCAGTTCATGATCCAGCACGGCGCGCTCGACATCCTGCAGCCGGACATCCACTGGGTGGGCGGGTTGAGCGAGTGCATCCGGATCTGCCACATGGCCGCTGGCGCTGGCCTGATGGTCTGCCTCCACGGCGGGGCCATGAATGCTTACGGCCGGGCCCTGACCTGGGCCATGCCGAACACACCCTGGGGCGAGTATTTCATCGGCTCCGCGCCGGGCATTCCGCTGGAGGAAGTGTCT
>CAITNQ010000075.1 GCA_903893785.1 uncultured Gemmatimonadota bacterium | reverse complement strand
GTCGCCCGGCAGGCCGATGTCCCCCGGGACCAACCCGAAGTCACGTGGTACACCATCGACGAACTGGCGCGCATGCAGCGACTGACGCCCGACGAGGTACGCGCCGTACATGAGGCCAAACGGACGTTCGACGGCGAGGTGCTGGGATGACCGACACTCGAGCGATCGCGGCCCGCGAGCACGAACCCAATCGCAGGAGGCAGCGCGTGGCAGCAACAGCAGAGGAGAGAGCCGTCCATCGGCGCCGTCGGTACACGGTGCGGGCCGCCAATCTCGCGCTGATTCACTGCATCTCGGACGCATACCAGCCGATGGTGGCCGAGGCCTTGGCGGCGGTGATGGGTAAGGAGTCGCAGGCGTTGCGCCCCGGGCTGTCGTCGACCGACGGCAGTGACACGTTGAGCATGTTCGAGGGACAGGAGACAGTGGCATGACGGATGCCTTGCAGGTGACCCCGCACCCGGACGCGCCGCCGTCCGACATCAACGACTGGCTGTGGAGCCTGGACGACGACCTGGAACGGGCGGCGGCAGCGGCAGCGGAGAGGGACCAGGCGTCCGGGTCTGTCGTGTCCTGGATGCCCAGCATCGACACCGCGGCCCTGGCCGACAAGCACCTCTACCAGGTCAAGACGATCCGCGGCGAACGGGCCGCCGTGGAACGGCACGCGGCCGAGCTGCATGCACGCATCGACGCCTGGCTGGCCCGTCGCACCAGCGGCCTGGAACGGCGTGAGGCGCTGCACAGCGCCGGCTTGGCGGCATACCTGATCAGCACCGGTCGGAGCTCAGTGGACCTGGTGAACGGCCGTCTGAAGGTGGTGCGGGGCCGCGAGCGGGTCGAAGTGGTGGACACGGACCGGTTTCTGGCCGCCGCACCCGAGGCGCTGGTGCGCATCCGCCGTGAGCCCGACAAGGGCGCGATCCTGCAACACTACCGGCAGACCGGCGAGATCGTCGAAGGGACCGACGTGGTGCGGGGGGATGACCGCGTCAGCGTCACGACGGACTGACGGCGACAGGAACCGACCGGAACCGACGCAAACCAACCGCGGCCGCCCTGCGACAGTACACGCGCGGGCCAGCGCCGTCCACCGTCAAACAGCTCTGGGGGGCTCGATGTCACGAACGAAGGGGCGCAGATACCGACCGCGGCGGCACACGGCAGCCGAGCCGCCGTCGGACGCCGACCGTCTGGTCCGGGGCAGTCGGCCTGTGCTGTCATGCGAGCAGGAGCGTGAACTACTCGACGCGTACCACGAACTCGGCGATCGCGACGCCCTCGACGCGCTGGTGCGCGCCAACCTGCGCTTCGTGATGACCATCGCGCACGAATACGAGGGTGGATCACTCAGCCTGGCCGAGCTCTACAGCGTCGGGTGCACCGGCCTGCTGGCCGCCATCGATCGCTTCGACGCCTCGCGTGGCGTCACCTTGCTGACCTACTCTGTGGCCTGGATCCGGCATCGAATAGTGGATGCCCTGCGGTCGAACGCTCGGTTGGTGCGCGTACCCAAACGGGCCGAGGTCGACCGACACCGCATCGCGCGCCTGCGCTGCCAACTCGAGACCGAGCGCCAACGGCCCGTGTCCGACACCGAAGCGGCCGAGACGGCTGTCGAGTTGGGGCTGGTGTCCGCCGGCACCGCCCAGCGACACCACCTGGCCCTCGGGGCGGAGTGTAGCCTGGACGCCCCGCTCGACAGCGACGGTGACGCCCTCTTGACTATCGCCGACGTGCTGGCGTGTGAGGCGGCGGTGGACGACGACGACTTCGACGAGCGCCTGCAGGAGGAGGTGCGCGAGTTGGTGGGCGGTCTCGACGAGCGACAACGGCGGATCATCACCCGGCATTACGGCCTGGACGGCGACCCGTCGCAGAGCCTCAGCGGCATCGGCGTCGACCTGGCCCTATCACGCGAGCG
>CAITNQ010000074.1 GCA_903893785.1 uncultured Gemmatimonadota bacterium | reverse complement strand
GTGGCGACCGGATCGGTCAATGGATTGGTGGTCACCATCCCCAATGCGGTCGACATTGCGGAGGCCCGGTACCCGGGCTTCGCCCCGAACGCGATGGGCGGCCGCCGTACCGATCTCCTGCTGGCAGGCTGGAAGCAGCCGGAACTGGTCCACCGGGTGGCGTGGCTCCTCCAGAGGCAAGGGTTCCTGCCGGAGGTGATCGATGCCCCGCTGCCGCGTGAGGAGTTCCTGCAGCGTCTGGCCGACGCCGCCACCGTGGTGCTGCTGCCGCTGGCGCGCGAAGGGTGCTTTCTGCCCGCGTTGGAGGCCTTTGCCCTCGGATGCCTCGTTGTCTGCCCCGACTGCGTTGGCAATCGGACCTTCTGCCGCGACGGCGACACCTGCCTCGTTCCGGTCCATGACCCTTCGGCGATCGCCGCGGCCGCGATCCAGGCGGTCGCGTTGCCTGCGGGCCAGCGCCTGCAGATAGTGGCCCGCGCCCGTTCAGAGGTGGCGTCCCGCGGTCTGGCGTCCGAGCGCGCCGCATTCCTCGCACTGCTCGACGCGCTCCCGGCGGTGTGGTGAGCCATGCCGTCCGCGCCGCCGGTCATTTCCGCTGACAACGTTATTCTCACCGGCATCGCGCGGTCCGGGACGACGCTGGCCTGTGCCCTGCTCAATCGCCTGCCGCAGGTCGTGGCCCTCAACGAGCCGATAGCTCACGGCCAACTGGTGCGGCTGCCTTCGCGGCAGGCCGTTGCCGATGAAATCGGGCGGGCCTTCGCTGCCCAGCGCGCCAGCCTGCTGGCACGCGGCGAAGCGGCCAGCCGGGTGCGCGACGGGCAGATCCCGGCCAACCTGTTCGGCGAAGAGCCCGATCCACTGGGACAGCGCCATTCCCTGGTGGCATGCGGGGTCGTGCGCGTGCACAAACCGCTATGCCCGGCGTTCCGCCTGGTCATCAAGCACCCGAGCTGCTTCACCGCGTTGCTGGACGTGCTTGTCGCTCGCTTCCGCTGTTTCGCCACGATCCGCAATCCGCTGGCCGTGCTGTTGTCGTGGCACACGACGATGGCCAACTGGAACCGAGGCCGCCAACCGGCCGCCGAGGCCTTCGACGACGGCCTGCGCCGTCGGCTGGACCGCGAACCCGACACCCTCGGTCGGCAGCTGCAGATGCTCGCCTGGAGCTTCGGGCAATACGCGCAGTACCTGCCGCGTGCGGCCGTACTGCGCTACGAGGACCTGGTTGCCAGTGGCGGGACAGCGCTGACGGTCATCGATCCGGCTGCGGCCCAGCTCAGCGAGTGCCTGGGCAACCGCAACGACATACCCATTTATCGGACTGCCGATGTCGCCGGGTTGGCCGACCGGGTACTGGGCACCGACGGTCCGTGGTGGGAATGGTACCGGCGCGAAGAGGTGGCGCGGTTGGCCCACGTCTTGGGCGCCTGACTGGCCCATGGCAGACCGGGGGCGGCCGGCCGGCAAGGGGCTGGACCCCAACGGGCTTGAGGGCCGCAGGAACCGGCCTCGGGCCGGCTATGTCGTCCGCCGTCTGCGCGCGGGAGGTGCCCGTGAGCGCGGGTGCCCTGCGGCGATCCTGCCGTCCGGTTGGCCCCGGCCCATTCCGCCCGCTGGGAACTCAGTGGGTTGCACTTCCGGCCGCGCACCGCGGGCGCCCGGGCCGTCGACCGGCCCCTGCCAGGCCACGCCAGGCGGGCGATGGGCCCGGCCCACTTCGGCCCGGGTACCGCGCCCGTCGACGGTCTCGTGATCCTCGAGTTCCACTCCCCAACAGGAGCGGTACCCATGCGCAGCATTCGTCAGTTCGGAGTAGAGCCGGCCAACCCCCCGGGGCGGAACCGGGCGGCGCTGCAGGAGGCCATCGACTGGGCTTCAGGGTGCGGGGCGGCCCTGTTCGTGGAGCCGGCCGACGAACCCTACCGCGTTGACGGCGGCCTGCAGTTGCGCCGCAACGCGTCCCTGGTCGGCGTGCACGGCCCGACCGGGCGCGGCACCCGCCATCCGGGCCACGCCCGGCCAGTTGGCAGCGTGCTGCAGATCGAGGACGAGGACGCGCCGTTCGTCACCGTTGAGGCAGCCACCCAGCTTCGGGGGCTGCAACTGTGGTACCCGGGCCAGACGTTGACCGACCCCGCGCGGATCGTCGCCTACCCGGCCACGGTCCGCGTCTCCTCGGCGTCGTCGGCCCAGGGCGTGACCCTGTCGAACCTGACGTTTTACGGCGAGTACCTGGCCATGGACTTCCAGGCCAGTCCCCAGCAGATCTGCGAACAGATTCTGTGTGAACACTGCTACGGTTACCCGTTGAGCGGCGAGTTCATCCGTATCGACTACTGTTACGACATTCCTCGTCTATTGCATTGCCACGTCAACCCGGCCAACCAGAGATTCATCCGCGGCGGCTTCAGCCGCGAGGTTATCGACCATGTGGTGCGCCAGCCCAGGTTCACCTACACCATCGACCACACTGACAATGCCCAGGTGATGGACGTGTTCACGTTTGGCGCCTACGGCGGCATCCGCCTGGGCCCAGCCACCTACGGTCAACTGACCAACTTCAACTTCGACTGCGTGACCATCGGCGTGCACAAACTGGGCGACAATACCTTCAATCGGAACTGGCAGCTGGCT
>CAITNQ010000073.1 GCA_903893785.1 uncultured Gemmatimonadota bacterium | reverse complement strand
CCTCGCGACGATATACGTATGGCCAGGACACCACGCCGGTGGCCCGCGACTTCCTGCGGACCTTCATCCGCTGGTCGACCATCTGCGAGAAGTACACCGACGAGCACTGCGACCTGGCCAACGCGATCATCGCCCAGGTGGCGGCGCGGCATCACCGCTGACGCGCCGCCACCTGGCTTGTTCGCCGCGAGGACGGGGCACTGCGGGACTGCGCCCCCGGCGCGGCCGGGTCTCCAGGTCGCCCGGGGAGTGCAGGGTCGGGCTGGGTGGGTGCCGTTCCCGGCGGTCAGGGGTCCTGGTCCACGACCGGCGGCGGACTGGTCTCCAAAGCCAGGCTCGAAGCCTCCAGATCCAGGATCTTGGCGCCGCCCGACAGATAGTCCACCGTCCGGTACGTGCTCAGGTGGGCCAGGCGCTCGGTCAGGTGGCGCAGGCGGTCCACCTGGGTCAGCACCTCGCGGCACATCTGCAGTTGGGGTGCATCCGGGGGCAGCTCCAGGCAGAGCCACTCGACCCAGGTGCTGATTGCCTGCAGCGGTTGGTTCATCTCGTGGCAAACGGCGCCCGCGGTCTCGCGCGCGGCCACCAAGTGGCGTTGGGCTTCCTGCGCCGCCCGCAGCCGGAGCAGTTCCTGGCCGACCTCCAGCCGCAACCGCAGTTCGCGGGCTTCGTACGGCTTGGTGACGTAGTCATCGGCCCCAGCCCGCAGGCCCTCCACCACGTCTGCTGCCCGATCGCGGGCCGTGGTCAGGACGAGATACGGGGGAACATCCCACGCCACGGACCGCGCCCGACGACACAGTTCCGCCCCGGTGATGCCCGGCATGACCCAGTCGACCACGGCCAGTCGGGGGCCGTTGGCCTGCTGCAGCAGGGCCCAGGCTTCGCGGCCGTCCTGGGCCACCTGCACCTGGTACCCCCAGTTGGTAACCAGACCCTCCAGCATTAGGCGCTCGACGACCGAGTCGTCAGCGATCAGAATGTCGCTCGAGCGGTCAGCGAGCGGGGCCGCGGTGACTTGCGTGTCGATCATGGCCTGCGCTCCATGGCGGAATGCACTGGTATCGGTCGTGGGCGGACGCGCCTCCCGCGCTCTAGCCGGTGGCGCGCCCCAGCGCCTCCTGCATGGTTGCCTGGTAGTCCTGCGCCAGACCGTCCAGCACCTGTTCAAGGTCCTGGACCACACGCTCGGACAGGTCCTCGCGGTGGCACATGCCACAGGAATCGCCGGTCCACAGCGGTGCTCGCGTTTGCAGCGGCGGCAGCGCCGCCACCAGGACCGGCCGCCAGAGCGTCGTCTGCAGGACCAGCAGGACCAGACCGCCCCCGGACCCGATCCCCGCGGGCGGAACTCCGTCAAGTGAGGTTTCGTCGGGACCGTCGGGGGTGATATCGTGCCAGCCGCTGCGGACCGACAGCGTTCCCGTGGCCGGCGTCGTGCGGTCATGGTGCGCCACGACCGAGATGCCCAGCGAGGTGAGCCGAGTCGTCAGCTGCTCGCGCACGCGACAGCGCGTCACCGTGGTCAGCAGAGCGTCGCCCAGGCTGAGCTGATCGAGGTCAAGTTCGATGGGGCCCAGCGCGTGGAAAGCCGCTCGCGGGTCACAGAAATCGGTCATCAGGTAACTCCCTGGAGATGCACACGGGCAGGAACGTGTACATATGCGACGAGCCGTGATATTGATTGTCGCTTTTTGATGACACTGGCTGAGCGCGGACTCCACCGCGTCGAGCGCCAGGCGCTGCCGCGAAGCCGTGTTGACGGGCCGACATGGCCTCGCAGGCCCTCCCCGGCACCGACACCCTTACCTGCAGCACGCTCTGCCGCAGGGGATTACCGAGTCGGTGTCAAGTGCGGACCGGGACTGGGTGCAGATCCGCCCCTGCGGTGGTTACAGCAAGTCCGGTGCCGGGAGACCGGGGGACAGCGCCGCACGCGCGATTCTGGCGGCCAGCAGGACGCCACCAGCGCCGTGTCATCCCGGTTTGGTTCAGCCGCGGGCCATGGCGGCGGCGACCGGGACGCGTTGGTTCACGGTCAGGAGATGGCCGTGTCATCCAGGTTTGGCTCGGCCGCGGGCCATGGCGGCGGCGATCGGGATGCGTTGGTTCACGGTCGGCAGACGGCCGTGCCATCCAGGGGCTGGTTCAGTGGCAGGCCATGGCGGCGGCGACGGGTGCGTGCCGGCCCATGGTCAGTCGATGGCCGTGATGGGGTCGTCGCGTCGCGCCAGTGTCGGGCCATCCAGGCCGGCAGAGGGACGCGCAGTTCCCGCGAGGACTCATGGCGTCAGCCGCGGCCTCGCCGTCTCACGGTCGCGCGATGAAGGCCGCCAGGCGGTCGCGCAGGGTCGCCAGGTCATTGCTCTTGAGCAGGTACGAAGTCGGGCCCAACTGTAGGGCGCTGCGCACCGCCGGCGGGTCGGCAACGCTGGTCAGCAGCAGAACGGGGATTGTCGTCAGGACCGGGTCATGGCGCAGGACGGCCAGCGTGGCCAGACCGTCCATCTCAGGCATGAGCACATCCAGAACTATGCGGTCCGGGTTGGGCAGGCCGGCGTTCAACCGAGCCAGCGCGGCCGCGCCGTCGGCGCATGTCTCCACCTCGGCGCCCAGCTGGCGCAGCAGCCCGGCGTACTTCTCGCGGTCCAGGCGGGAGTCATCGACCAGCAGCACGCGCATTCTGGCCGACGGTTCGAGCCGCACCAGTCGACCACCGCACTCTGGGCACGCCTGACGCAGCGGGCCTGAGACGCGCACACCGCATCGCGTACACCGCTGCGTTGCGGGGCGCGGTGTGTCCGGTCGCTGGCTGTCAGGTGGGTTCGACACCGGGCTGTCCGTGGTCCTCGCCGTTGGCCGCGCGCTCGTCCTCGGCACGTAGCGGAATGCCCAGCTTGCGGGCTTTGACGTAGAGGTACTGGCGGTTCATGCCGGCCTGTCGAGCCGCTGCCGCCAAGTTGCCGCTGGTTTGCGCCAACAGAGCCTCAATATACCCACGTTCGAACTCGCTGCGCGCCTGTTTGAGGGTTGGCAGCACGTCAGCGCCCAAACCCGGGCCGCTGTCGAGGGATTCGTTGCCGGCCAGCTCCGCCTGAGTGATCATGAGGCGGGAGCCGAACACTAGGGCCCGTTCGACGGTGTGCTCAAGTTCCCTGACGTTGCCGGGCCACGGCTGGGCCAGCATCCAGCGCTGCGCTTCTGGAGTGTAACCGCGCACCAGACGTGTTCCCTCGGCGCTGTGTTTGGCCAGGAAGTGCCCGGCCAGAGCCAAGATATCCTCGTGTCGCTCGCGCAGAGGTGGCAGCGCGATGGGCAGGACGCTGAGGCGGAACAGCAGATCCTGGCGGAATGAACCCTGGCTGACCATCGCGTCAAGCGGCTGATTGGTGGTCGACACCAGGCGGAAACTCACGGTGGTGGCCGCCGCCGCGCCGACCCGACGGATCTCCATCTGCTCCACCGCCCGCAGCAGCATGCCCTGCATGGCCAGGGGCATCTGCTGGACATCGTCCAGCACCAGGGTCCCCGAGCCGACCTGCTCCATGATCCCGGGTCTCGCCCGGGTAGCCCCGGTGAAGGCGCCTTTTTCATGACCGAACAGCTCCGACTCCAGCAGGCTTTCGGGAATGGCGCCGCAGTTGATACTGATGAATGGCGCGTCGGGGTTGGGGCCTGCCGCATGGATGGCGCGCGCCACGAGTTCCTTGCCCGTGCCGGTCTCGCCGCGCACCAGGACCGGCCGCCTGGTCATGGCGGCCTCCTGAATCCGACGGTACACCACCTGCATGCCCGGACTGGTGCCGATCATCCCGTGGAAGCTGCCACCCTCGCGCACCTGACTGCGCAGCGCGCGCAGGTCCAGGCCGTCCCGTCGGCGGATAATGGCTTTGCCGACCACCAGGTGCAGGTAGTCGAAGTCGATCGGTTTCGGCAGGTAGTCGGCGGCTCCGGCTTTCATGACTTCGATGACGGTGCTGAGCGACTGGTCGGCGCTCATCACGATCACCTCCGGTGGCGCGCCCAGTTGCCGGGCCCGGTGGAGGACATCCAGGCCGCTGCAGCCAGGCAGGCGGAGGTCGAGGAGCAGCAGGTCGTAGACATCACGGCCCAGCAGTTCCATGGCCTCCAGACCGTCCGTGGCAAAACTGGCGTTACAGCGCAGTTCCAGTAGGCAGTCGCGGACGATCTCGGTGAAGATCGGATCGTCTTCGACTACCAAGACAGCAGCTGCGTCGGCGGTGGGATCTGCCATCACCATGGGGCATTCCCCGCGGGAGGGGCACCTCCGCGGCCGTCGGCCGAGTTCCGCGGCCCGCCCAGGTACCAGCACCAGTCACCTGCGAGCGACACTTTGCCTGCATATGAGCGCATAAGATATAGGTAAAAACGACAGCCGGCCAATCGGAACACGACACACGTCCATTCCGGCGGTGGCGGTTTCTGCGGTTGGCGCGCGCGGAGCCAGCCAAACACCTCCCGGCGCGCGGTACCTGAGCCGCGCCGGGTTCCGACCCGGGGCCTGTGGCAACCCACCGCCGTCGGCCCGCGACGCGGCCACCAAAACCACTCGTAATCGTTTGCGCAGGAGACATATGAAGCCCTGCCTGGCGGCTGCCTACCGCATGCGGGCGGTGGTGGCAGCGCCGGGGCCTGCCGGTGCGTGCCGCCCGCACGCGGGTTCCTGGTCTGGCGCCCGCCCGCATCGATGGCACGGGGCTTGCATAGTATTCCGCGACGGATCAGGGCCGCTGCGCTGTCGTGCCCTGGTCCTCCCGCGATGGTTGGGCTGCCGGATCCAGCCGGCTACCGGCCCATCGTCGGGTCCATTAGGTGCGCGACGTGCCGGGGGAGGCCGTCTCCCCACGGCGCTCCCGGCACGAAGCGAATGGTAGTGGAAGGACATCGAGGCCAATCACAGGCTCCATGATATGGTGACCGGCAGCGACGATTCCGATGTAGCGTTTCGGCCCGCCGTGGGGGCCCGCGTCCCCGCGAGCCTGGGCGCCGACGACGAGTGCCGGCTGCGGGCTTACTTCCGCGGCCGGGAGGCCCTGCTGCGGCGGGTGGTCGGTCTGTTCTCGGAGAGTTACCCGCGCAAGGTGGCGGTGGTCAGGCAGGCGTTGAGGGACGGCGACTGGATCGCCGCACGCAGCATGGCGCACCAGCTGGCCGGCGACCTGGGGACGCTTCAGGCTGAACGCCAGTCCCTGACGGCGCGGCGTCTGCAGCAGGCGTGTGACGAGCGGTCGCCGGTTGAGGCCGGGCTTCTGTGTGAGGAGCTGGCGACCCATGCCGGGCCGCTGGTGGCGCACCTGGAGTCGATCGCTCGGGCAGCCAGTTCCGGCGCCGCCGCCTGAGCGAGTTGCGCGAGGACAGGCGGTCGCCTTCGGGCGTCGCCTCGGCCTCGCCAACGCGCGGCGCCTGTCGCAGTGACGCCGCCGAGAAGCGAGCTTGGCCAGGTGGGCTGCGAGATAGCTTGGCAGAGGGGCGTACCGCACCCCGGCCCCCGTGCCGTCATTACAGCCCCACCCCAGTCGGTGCCCGGGGCAGCCGTGCCACCCCCACCCCCGTCCCGGGCACCGGCGCCCCCTGCGCCCGGTCTTGGCCTGCCGACAGCCCGCTGATCCGCTTCTGGCGCTGGCCTCACCCCGCCCGAGTGGCTACATTGGCCGGCAGTGCTGCGCAAGGCTGACCCTGACCCGCGGGAGGACCGCATGCCCACCCAACCAGCTGCGCCGTCTGGCGGCGCGAGCGCGCCGCTGCGGGTACTGGTTGCGGATGACAACGAAATCAACCAGCTGGTGGCCTGCGAGCTTCTGGCATACCTGGGACACCAGGTCGACGGGGCTGCTGACGGTGTCCAGGCCGTGGCCAGAGCTTCGGCCCAGACGTACGACTTGATCTTGATGGACCTGACCATGCCCGGGCTGGACGGGCACGCCGCTGCCCGTGACATCCGCGCCGCCGAGCGCGGGAGTGCGCGCCGCACGTGCATAGTGGCCCTGACGGCGCGGTCGCTGGTCGACCTGACCGAGGCCGACGATCCGGGTGTTTTCGATGGGTACCTGGCCAAGCCCCTGCGGCTGGGTGAGGACTTGGATCGGGTGCTGGCCCGGGCAGGCCAGTCCGCGGTCCGCGGGCCTGGGACCGATGCTGTCGCTCCCGCGGTGTCCGACCCGATGGCCGGGTGGGGCGTGGGCAGCGAGGCGTGGCAGGTCCTGGTCGAGCTGGCCGCGCATGGCGGCCTGTCACTGCCTCGCTATGTTCGTATCCTCCTGGAAGATGCCCCGGCGCGCCTGGCGCATCTGCGGGCCGCGGTGGCGGAGGGCGATGCCGCCACTGTCGAGCTCGAAGCCCACACCCTGAAGTCCGGGGCGCGTGAGTTCGGCGCCAAGCGCCTGGTGGATCTGTGCCAGGAGCTGGAGGATCTGGGGCGCGGGGGTGGGGGATCGGCCGCCGCCACGCTGCTGGCGCAGATCGAGTGGGCGTGGCCCCAGTTGCGCGACGATCTGGTGGTGCATCTGCAGCAGTGGGCTGCGGCTCAGGACGCGGGTTCGTGACCCCGCCGGCCTGCGGGGCGGCGCCGGCCGGGCGCCGGGGCGTTCTGGGCGTTGCTGCCGCGCTCGCCACGCGTTCGGTGTCGCCCTGTTCACCACCGGTGTGACCCGCCGCCGGGGGCTGCGGCCCAGGGCACGGGTTAGCGACCCCGCGGGCCTGCGCCGGCCCGGGTTGGCGGTCCGGGCCACGGACCCGGCGCTCGCGGGGCCGGTCTGCTCCTGCCTCTTTCCGGACGTGATCGCCCGGGCCATGCGTCGCCGCGGTCCTGACCGCGGCGCGGTCGGCCCCAGCTCAGGGGGTGGGTGGTATACCGCGCGAGCCTGCCGCAGGCTCCTGCGGGGCACCCAGGTGACGGGCAAGGCGCTGACGGATCTTGTCCGCAGATGCATCTTTCAGGATGTAGTCGGTCGGACCATTGTCCAGCGTGGCTTTGACCAGGCGCGGGTCGTTGCGGCCGGTCAGCACCACCACGGGCAGGCGCCGGAAGCGCTCGTCTTGACGCAGCGCCCGCAAGGTGGGTATGCCAGCCTTCACGGGCATGACCAGATCGAGGACAACCAGGTCAGGACGAAGCCCTCGCGAAAGCATGGCCAGGGCTTCCTGCCCGTTGGCGGCCATGGCCACCCGGCACCCCAGCTGGCGCAGCAGACCACGGAAGCGCTCGCGGTCCAGGGCCGAGTCGTCAACCAGCAGGACGACCTTGGCGTCGGCGGCCAATTCGTCGGGCGGCGCGTACCTGGCCTCGAGGTCGTTCAGCAGTTCGTTCAGGTTGCCCATGGCGAGCAAGCGTGGGCGAACCACGCGGCAGCGGCTATAGGGGGCCGATCGGGGCAATGCCGACCGAATCACGCAAGGCGCTCGGTGTGGCCTCGCACTCCCGGCCATCGCGGACGGCGCGGATACGCAAATATACGGCGCCGGCTGCGGCCCTGCAGGGCCGCGGCACGGCCGTGATCACCGGCGCTGCCCGAGCGGTTGCCCGTCGTCGGCATCTTTCCGGCCGCAGCTCAACCGCGACGATGCGCTGGGGGGCAACAACCCGGGCCGGCGCGCCGTGAACCCCTGTGGCCGTGACCGGGCGTGGCTGGTACGGCAATTGCATGCAGATGGTCCCGGGGCCGCAGCAGCGGCCATTCATGCCGCCCACGTGGAGGTAACCCCGTGCCGGTGAAACCTAATCCTGCCGCCCAGCCGCCGTTGGCCCGCCGTGCTGGCCCTGCACCGCCCTCCTCAACAGAGAGGGGCGGCACCGCGGCAGCGGAGGGGGACGGGCCGCCCCGGTCACCGGGCCCCGCCGCGGAGGCCCCGCCGCGGCGGCCAGCCGCAGACCTGAGTGAGTGGGCGGAACGGGAGCGGGACAACCGCCGGAACCGCCGCGGTCTGCACCACGACCGGCCAGCCGGTGCGGCCGGTGGGTCACCGAACCCCATGGCCGCGGCAGGCGCCCCCGCGGTGCCGTCCGCCCCGACGCCGGCCGGGATCCGGACTGTGCCCGGTGGGCCTCCTCCAGCAACCCAACCGCTGCCGGCCGCACTAACTGCTCCCGCGGCGGCGGTGGACCCGCCAGCCCATGCCCCGGCGGGCACCCAGGGCCCGCAGCTGGCGGCCGGGGAGCCGGTCGAGATCGAGGCCGCTGATTTGGCCGCAGAGCCGGTGTGGGCCTTTGGGTCGCGGCGGCGCTCGCGCCTGGCGGTCGAGATCGCCCCGGACGGCAGTACCGCGCAACTGACGCTGCTCCGCTGTGGGCCGGACCGGCCCCAAGCCGCCGACCTGCGCGGTGCTTTGGTGCGGCTGGGTGTGACGGCCGGTCTGGACCATGCCGCCATCGACGCTGCCCTGCGCCGGGCCACGGACCATGGCCTCCTGCGCGGCGGCCCGGTGATCGCCCGCGCTCGGGCGCCTGTGCCGGGCGAAGACGGGCGGTTGGTGTACCGGCCCGACGCCCGCGACCGCGTACCGGCCTCGGGCGAGGACCTGCAGCGCTACATGCAGTCGGCCGATGTCCGCGAGGCGCTCGCATTCCCTGGCGAGGTGACGCTGGTCCAACCAGGGGACGTGGTTGCCGAGGTAGTGCCGCCGACTCTGGGCACGCCAGGCGAGACCGTCGATGGCCGTCTGCTGGAAGCCCCCGGGCGCGAACTCGAGCCAGTCGCCCCTGGCGACCAGGTCACGTTCGACGGCAGCCGTTATGTGTCCACTGCATTTGGCTATGCCTGCCAGGTAGGGGGCCGACCATCGGTGTTGTCACCGGTGTGGGTCTCGCCCGACGAACTGGAGGCGCGTTTGGTCGTCTTCCCGCAAGCGGCCGATGCCGAGCGTCCGGTGGCGCCGGAGTCGGTCATGGCTGCACTGGCCGCGGCCGGGGTTGTTGAGGGCGTACTCGAGGGGCCGATCCTGCGTTTCTGCGCCCGTCCGCCAGGGACGCGCCGCCACGCGCTGCTGGTGGCCCGCGGGCGGGCGGCGCGAGAGGGACGTGACGCTCACATTGATCTGGCGTTCGACGTGCACAGCCGCCCCGGCAAGGTGCGCGAAGATGGCTCCATCGACTTCCGCGACCGGAACCTAATCGTCGCGGTGGCCGCCAACCAGGTCATCGGGACCTTGGTGGCGGCCACGCCAGGTGAGCCAGGGGTCACTGTGCGTGGCCAGCACCTGGGCGCGCACGACGGCAAACCTTACACCGTGACGGCCGGCGAGAACGTCCGCTTCGATGGCGCGGGCGAGAACGGCGCGTACGTGGCCACGGCGGACGGGGCGGTGCGTTTCCGGGCTGACCGCCTCGACGTCCTGCCCGTAGTCGCGGTGGCGGGTGACGTGGGCTACGAGACCGGGCACATAGACACGCAGGCCGACGTGCAGATCAAAGGGTCCGTGCAGGCTGGGTTCCGGGTGCGCTCTGAGGGCAATGTGCTCGTCCAAGGAACGGTCGACAACGGCGCTCTGGTCGAAGCCGCGGGGGACGTGGGCGTCAGCCTGGGCATTGTCGGCGCCAACACCCGCGTGGTGGCGGCCGGCAGCGTGGAGTGCAAATTCGTCCAGAACAGCCAGGTGGTGGCGCAGGGCGACATCCGAGTCAGCAGCTACATCGCCAATGCCCAGGTCCATGCCGGCGGCAAGGTAGAACTGAACAGCGGCCGAGGCGGCAAGATCGTCGGTGGTGAGGTGTTCGGGGGCGCGGCTCTGGAAGCCGATAGCCTCGGGTCGGCCGGCGGGGAGTGCACCATTGTGGGATTGCGAATGGCGCCCCTGGTGTCGGCCGCTGCCGCGCGGCTAGTCGCCCAGATGGCGGCGCACCGGCAGGTCATCGACGACGCCACCGCGCAGCTGGGTGTGCCGCAGCTCGACGCCGAACTGGTGCGGCGAGCCATGGACCGGGCGCCGGCGCCCGCCCGGGCAAGCCTCTACGAGGTGCTCAAGGAGGCCCATCGCTGTCAGCAGGAACTGGCCACGCTGGAAGCGGAGTTGCAGCGGCTCAAGCAGGAACAGGGCAGCATTGCGCGCCAGGGCTCGGTCGTGGTTCGTCGCCGCATCTACGCCGATACCATTGTGGAGATCGGCGACCATCGGCTGCGCCTGCCGCAGACGCTGGGCGCCTGCCGTTTCGGCCTGGGCGACAACGGCATCGAAGAGCACCACTAACCGGGCCGCCCGGCCGCGGCCGCGCATGTCCTGCGCCTTCCGTGCCCGCCGGAGCGCTGCCGTGAAAGCCGCGGACGGCCGGCTATTCGGTTGCGGCCGGACGGGCCTCCCGGCCCTCCGGGGCCTGCAGAGCCCCTCGTCAAGGCCGCCAGCGGCCCGACACGCGGCCATGGCCGCACGGGTCGCCGCGCCTTCCCCGCGCGCAGGAACACCCCCGCCAAGGTTGCGGATCGCCCGCCAATGGCGAGCGCCTTGACGGGTGCTGACAGCCGGCCTACCCTCCATTGTGCCGCCCCCTGTCTGCCCTCACCGGAGGGTCGCGTTGCCCCCGTCTCCGGCCAACCGTCGCATCGCGCCAGGCCTGCCCGCCGCCGTCTGGGTCCTCGGCGGCGTCAGCCTGTTGATGGATATCTCCTCCGAGAGCATCCACAGCCTGCTGCCGCTGTTCATGGTCGCGCAGCTGGGTGCCAGCCCCTTGGCCGTCGGCTTGGTAGAGGGTCTGGCCGAGGCCACTGCCCTGGTGGTCAGAGTGTTCTCCGGCGCGCTCAGTGACTTCCTCGGCCGGCGCAAGGGCGTGGCGCTGGCTGGCTACGCTCTGGGGGCGCTGGCCAAGCCCCTGTTCGCCGTGGCTGCCAGTCTGAACGTCGTGCTGGCGGCGCGCCTGCTCGATCGACTGGGCAAGGGCATCCGTGGCGCGCCTCGTGATGCGCTGGTCGCCGACCTGACACCCCTCGACCGTCGCGGTGCGGCCTTCGGCCTGCGCCAGTCCCTTGATACGGTGGGCGCTTTTGCCGGGCCCCTGCTGGCCTTCTGGCTGATGACGCGCTGGCACGACGACTACCGCGCCGTCTTCTGGGTGGCCGTGCTGCCCGGCGCGGCCGCCGTGCTCCTGTTGGCGGTGGGGCTGCGCGACCCCCGCCGACCCCCCGATGGGCGGCGCGAGAACCCCATCCAGCGTCGCCACCTGGCGCGCCTGGGCAGCGCCTACTGGTGGGTCGTCGGGGTCGGCGCATTGCTTACCCTCGCCCGGTTCAGCGAAGCCTTCCTGGTGCTCCGAGCGCAGCAATCGGGGGCGCCACCGGCCTGGATCCCCTTGGTCATGGTGGCCATGAACGCGGTGTACGGCCTGAGCGCCTACCCAGCCGGGCGCCTGGCCGACCGCATCGGGCCAGGGTGGCTCCTGCGGGTCGGCCTGGTCAGCCTGATAGCGGCCGAGATCGTTCTGGGGTGCCCGGGCGGGCCGCTGCTGGTCCTGGGCGGCGTGGCCCTGTGGGGCGTGCACCTGGGCCTGACGCAGGGAGTGTTGGCGGCCATGGTGGCGCAGGCAGCCCCGGCTGATCTGCGTGGCACCGCGTTCGGCATGTTCAGCATCGTCAGCGGCGCCGCCATGTTGGTCGGCAGCGGCGGCGCGGGGTACCTGTGGCAGTTCTGGGGTTGGGCCTGGACCTTCCACGCGGGCGCCGGGTTCTCCCTGCTGGCCCTGGCCGGTCTGACGCTGGCGAGCCGCCGTTCCTCCGGGGCATCGCCGGCCGCCGCTACGCCACGGGGCGACACCGGGGCAGGGGGGTCGTCGGCGCCTCCTGTTGAGGACCCGCAGCGTTGAGTCGCGGCGATCCGCCCGTCGTTGGTTACCTGGTACATGTCTACCACCGCCCGTTGCGCGGCGTGGCTGCCATCTGCGGTGTCGGGCGTCTGGCGGGCGGGGGAACATTCGCCTTCATCGACAGCCGCGAGCAGCCGCACTTCTACCTCCGCGCCAGCGAGGCCGACTGGCTCGCGCCGACCCTCAGGCAGGGCGCCGGCGTCTGGGCGCCGACCGAACTGCGCACCATGGACGGCGAACCCGTGGTCCGGGTCAGCGCGGTCAGCGTGGCATCCCTGGCGCGGCTGGCCGAGGCCGCGCAGCGCCAGGGGGGCCGTACCTACGAGGCCGACGTGCCGTTCAGTCGCGGCTACCTGATCGAACGGGGCCTGAGCGGTGGTGTGTCTGTGCGCGGTCCCTGGCGTCCGGGCTCCAGCATCGACCGCGTCTACCGTGAACCCCAACTGAGCCCGACCGACTGGGAACCGCAGCTTGGGGTTCTGGCGTTGGACATCGAGACCGATCCGGACGCCAGTCAGGTGTTGGCGGTCTCCCTGGTCGAGTGTTCGGCGGCCGACGCCCGGGCGTTGGGCGAGGAGGTGCACGTGGTCGGCGTTGCCAACCCGGCCGATCCCGCGGCGGTGACCTGCCACGTCGACGAATCGGCGCTGCTGCGCGCCGTGGTCGCCCGCGTGCGCCAACTCGACCCGGATATCATCACGGGCTGGAATGTCGTGGACTTCGACCTGCCTGTCCTGGCGCGCCGGTGTGCTGCCCACGGGCTGGCGTTCAACCTGGGGCGGACCGCCGATGTGTCGACGTGTCGAGCTGGGGAGACCTGGGGACGCTCCCGCGTGGAGGTCCACGGCCGGCAGGTTCTGGACGCCATGCATCTGGTCCGGTCAGGGGCGGGCCGGTTCGCCGACTACCGCCTTGCTACTGTGGCCCAAGCACTCCTCGGCCGGGGCAAGACGATCGAGGGCGATCCGGGGCCCGGTCAGGCGGAGGCCATACTGCGCGCCTACCATACCGATCGAGCTGCCTTCTGCGCCTACTGCCTCGAGGACTCACGCCTCGTTCGCGACATTCTGGCGCACGAGGACCTGATCAAACTGAGCCTGCGTCGCAGCATGCTGACCGGGTTACCCCTGGACCGGGCCTGGGCCAGCGTGGCCGCGCTTGACTACCTGTACATCGGCGCCCTGCGGCTGCGGCAGATGGTAGCTCCGAGCCTGGGCGTGGACCGCTGCGGCGTATCGCACTCACCCGGCGGCTTGGTGCTGGCCCCGCGCGCCGGCCTGTACCGCCACGTACTGGTGTTCGATTTTCGCTCCCTGTACCCCTCGGTGATCCGGACCTTCAACATCGACCCATGGGCGCTGGTGCAGGGCCGCACCAGGGGGGCCGCGTCGGCCGTCGCCGGCGGCGTTCCGGCCGGTAACGACAGCCTCCTGGTGGCCCCCAACGGGGCCGCGTTCGTGCGCGCTGAAGGCATCTTGCCCCAGCTTCTGGAGCGCTTCTTCGCCCGCCGGCAGCAGGCTCGCGAAGCCGGCGATGAGTTGGCCTCGCACGCGTACAAGATTGTGATGAACTCCTTCTACGGGTGCCTGGGCACCCCTTCCTGCCGTTTCGCCGAAGATGACCTGGCCGGGGCCGTCACGGCTTTCGGCCAGTACCTGCTGCGCTGGGCAACGCAACTGCTGGAGGGGCGTCAGGCGGCGACTGTGCTGTACGGCGACACCGACTCGCTGTTCGTGGATGTCGGTCTGGACGCGGACCTGCCCTTGGACGACGCCCTGGCCCGCGGCCAGCGCCTGTGTGCGTGGGTCAATGCCGAACTGGCCGACCACGTGGCACGCACCTATGGCGTGCGGTCGCACCTGTTGCTCGAGTTCAAGAAATACTACCGCCGTTTCCTGCTGCCGCCGATGCGCGGCGGCGGCGAGCGAGGGCGCGCCAAAGGCTACGCGGGGCGGCGGCTGGACCATGGCATCGACACAGTCGAAATCGTCGGCATGGAGGCGGTGCGGCACGACTGGACCGAGTTGGCCCACGCGGTGCAGCGCGACCTGCTCGGGCTGCTGTTCGATGACGCTCCGCCGTCGCGGTTGCAGCAGCAGGCCTCGTGGTGGGTTGACCGCGTGCGCACCGGGGGCTGCGATGCCCAGTTGGTGTACCGCAAGGGGCTGCGTCGGCCGTTGACACGCTATCGGGGCGGCGCGCCCCCTCACGTGGTGGCGGCGCGCCGCTTGAGCAACCCCGGCTCAGTGGTGGAGTACCTGATGACCGTGGACGGGCCGCAGCCCGTGGGCTACGTCAGTGCCCGACCTGACTATGACCACTATGTCGCCCGCCAGATACTGCCGATTGTCCGGACCATCGCGCAGGTCTGCCCCCTGGACCTGAGCAGCGCCATGGGCGGACCCGCCGATCTGTTCGCGGCCCCGTGAGGCCCCCTCTCCGGCAGCTGCCCGGGTTGCCGCCTCAGTCCTCCAGGCCCGCAGCATGGCGGCCGGCTGCCGGATCGCCCGCGGCCAGCAACTGAGGGGTCCCGGGTCCGCACTGCAGCATCACCGGGTGGGCGATGGGGCCTGCCTGCGCCACCACGCGGTGGCCGCGACGCTCCAGTTCGGCCGCGGTGGCGCTGTCCACGGTATCGCTGATGGTCAGCGACGCCACCTGTTTGAAGGTGCGGTGCCGGTCCGGGTCGGGGTTGAAACTGTCCTCGTGGTGGGCGGTCGCGAAGCGCGGTGCGCGCACGGCTTGGGCGGGCGCAAGCCCGAACTCCACGTGGGCCAGCAGCAGGCTCAAGGTGGCCTGGTCCTGCAGATCGCCGCCGGCGACGCTCAGCGCCAGCACCGGTTCGCCCTGGCGCAACACCAGCGTCGGGGTCAGGGTGATGCGCGGTCTCTTGCCCGGGGCAATGCAGTTGGGGTGACCTGGCGTGGTGTTGAGGCTCAGTAGCCGGTTCCCGTACGTGACGCCGGCCGGGCCACCGTGGTACCCGTCGTGGCAGACATTCGCGCTGGGGGTGGCGGCAACCACGTTGCCCCAGCGGTCTGCCACGACGCACGTCGTCGTGCCGCCGATGCCCGGCTGCCAGGTGGCCGTGCGTTTCACCGCCTGCAGGGCCAGCGGGTCGCCGGGGCGGACCTCATGGGAGGCGTGCGCCATATCGATCAGCGGCCGCCGCACCTGCGTGTACGCGTCGCTCAACAGGGCGGTCAGCGGGACGGCGGCGAACTCGGGATCGCCGTAGTACTCATCCCGGTCGGCCATGGCCAGCTTGGTCGCCTCCACGGCGGCGTGGATGTAGTCGGGCGACAGATAGCCCAGAGCCTGCAGGTCCAACCCCTCCAGCAGGCGCAGCGCTTGGCACAGCCAGGGCCCCTGCGTCCAGGTGTCGCATTTGCACACCGTATAGCCGCGGTAGTCGACGGTGACCGGGACTTCGATGCGCGTTCGATGCGCCTGCAGGTCAGCCAGGCGCAGGAATCCGCCCCGCTCCCGGTAGAATGCTTCCAGCTCTTCGGCGACATCGCGCCGGCTGGCATGGCGGCCGTAGAAACGGTCGGTGACGGCCTGGAGCTTCTCCTCCCGCGGGCCCGCAGTCAGCACCTCTTCCTCCGCCAGGCGGCGGAGGGTCCGCGCCAGGCGCGGGTGCCAGGGCTGGTCGCCCGCGTCCAGCAGCGCCAGGGTCGGGGCGACCGTTTCGGTGAACGAGCGCGTACCGTAATGCTGCAGGGTCGTCACGCACAGGTCGACGACGGCCGGGACCGGCGCCATGCGGATATCGCCCGCGGGAATGCCGTGGGCCATGTACCACTCGATGGCCGCCGGCGACAGCGGGGCCCCCCCTTGGCCGGAGAGCGCTCTGACTTGGCGCCGCGAAGCGTTGTAGATCATTAGGGGCACTTCGCCGCCGATCGAGCACTCGCCGTGATCGGTCACCGTCAGGGCCAGAATGGTGGCCACGGCCGCGTCGGCGGCATTGCCGCCGCTGGCCAGAAGCTTGATCCCGGCCGCCACCGCGGCCGCGTGGCCGGCTGCCACGACGCCCGTGCGGCTGCTTGCCTGCCAGCCATTGCCAACCGCGGGTTCTGTTGCCATGGTCCACCTCTCAGGTTACCGTGATGGGGTCAACGGGCGCGGCGATGCGGCGGCACGCGCCGCCGCCGGCATGGGGTACGAAGAGCCCGAAGCTGCGGGACGTCAAGGCAGGCAGGTTCCGGGGGGCCGCCGTTGCGGGTACGCGGCCGGCCTTGCCGGCGCCAGCTAGTGGCCGTACGCTGGTACGCCACCCACCGCCACGCTCGATTCGCGGAGGTCCCCATGGTTAAGGTCGGTTGGGCTCAGCGCGACTTCACCCCCACTCGGCCGGCGCTGCTGATGGGGCAAATGCACCCGCGCACGGCGTACGCCGCCGCCGATCCGCTGACCCTTACCGCCATGGCGGTCTGCGGCGGGGACGCGGATCAGGCTGTCATTCTGGTTTCCTGTGACGTGTGCATGGTGACCGATGCGCTGCGGCAGCGCGTGGCCGAGTTGCTGGCCCTCCGTGCCCCTGCTGTGCCGCTCCAGGCCTTGATCTTGACCGCCACCCACACCCATGACTCGCTCGTCCTTGCCGACGGCTATTACCCCCACCCGGGGGGTGAGGTGATGACCGCCGCCGAGTGCCTTGAGTGGTTGGCGGACCACGCGGCGGCGGCGGCGGCGGCGGCCTGGTCGGCACGGCAACCGGCCACCATCGGTCGCGCCTTTGGCCATGCCGTTGTCGGCCACTGCCGACGAGCGGTGTACGCCAACGGCACCGCGCGGATGTACGGGGCGACGGGCCAACCCGATTTTGCTTGGATCGAGGCCGGTGAGGACCACAGCGTGGACCTGCTGTTCGTCTGGGGCGCCGATGGCGGTCTGGTCGGCGTGGTCATCGATCTGCCCTGTCCCTCGCAGGTCGAAGAGAACCTTGACCGATTCTCTGCTGATTTCTGGCACGATGTGCGCATCGAGTTGCGCCAGCGGCTCGGCGCCCACCTTTACATATTGCCGCTGTGCGGTGCCGCCGGCGATCAGTCGCCTCATTTCCTCCTTTACGGTGCCCAGGAGCAGGAGATGCGCTGCCGCCGTGGCGTGAGCGAACGGCAGGAGATCGCCGTCCGGGTCGCTGACGCCGTCGTGCGTGCCCTGGCCTGCACCTCGCCCGGTTCAGGCGACCTGGCCGTGGCCCACGTCCAGGGCAGTCTGGTGCTGTCCGGGCGCCAGATCGACACTCGCGAAGCAAGTTGGGCGCGCGACGAACGCGACCGGGCCCTGGCCGCGGGCATGGATCCCCATTCGTGGTGGCCCGCGCGGCTGCAGCAGGTGCTCGATTGCCATGCGCGCGGCGCCGCCCTGCCGGTCGAGGCGGTCCAGGTGCATGCCGTCCGCCTGGGTGACCTGGCGCTGGTCACCAATCCCTTCGAACTGTACCTCGACTACGCCTGGCGCCTCAAGGCTCGGTCGCCGGCGGCCCAGACCGCCGTCGTCCAGTTGGCCGCCGGCACTGGCTGGTACCTGCCAACGGCGCGCGCCATTGCCGGCGGTGGCTACGGCGCCCATCCCGTGGTGGCGCCGGTAGGAGCCCAAGGCGGCGACGAGCTGGTCGAGGCCTCGTTGGCGCTGGTATCCCGCCTGTTCGCGCCGCCGTCGTCGCCAACGTGAGGTCCGGGCTGGCGCGGCGCTCCCCGACTCGGGCAGCGCGGGCGGCCGGCCGCTGAAGCGCGGGCCCCGGCAGCGCCAGCGTTGCGTCAGCCGACTTCGGCACCTTGGCGACGCGACCGTGGCGCCAGCCAATACTCTGATGGTGGCCGGCGGCGCACCGCGCCATGATGAGCCCGCCAGCCCTGGTACCACCACCTGACCCGGGCGATACGTTCCCGTGAGGAGCCAGAAGCCATGCGGCAATTGACCGCCACCTGCCCGTTGACCGAGCCCCCGGCATGGGCCGTGCTGCAACGCCAGCTGATGTCGGTGATGAACGAAGCTGTCCATCCCTTCGTGGCCAAGTACACCCGGCCCGACGGCAGCTTGGTGTGGAACCAGCCATGGGCCCATAGTGAAGACGATTTCTACGAGAGCTTCCACAACTGGCCGTTGCTCTACCTGCTGGGCGGGGGGCAGCACTTGCTGGACCTGGGTGTCCGCGAGTGGGAGGCCGTGACCCGACAGCTGACGACCCTCGGTCTGGTCGACAAGGAGTACTCGCGCCGCGATGACCAGTTCCATCAGGGCGAGAGCGATATCTACTTCTATCTGCTGTGCCTGGCCGACCCCCGGCGGCCACAGCACCAGGAAAGGGCGCGTCGGTTCGCCGGGCTTTATCTGAACGACGATCCGGATGTCACCAACTACGACTACCAACACCGCGTCGTCCGCAGCCCGTACAACGGCAGCGCGCCGCCGGATTTCCGTTTCTTCCGCGGCGAACCGGCCTACGGCTGGTCGGCGGGGATGGCTCGGTATGGTCTACCCTGTTACGACCTGCCCGGCATCACCTGCATCGAGGACCTGAAGGACGAGCAGTTGGCGCGCCGCATGGGGCAGGCCATGGAGGAGCGGATGAGCCGCGGCGATGTGGCGCCCAATCTGGCCCTGACCAGCCTGGTGACGAACGCCTGGCTGTTGACCGGTGAGTCGCGGTACCGCCAGTGGGTGCTGGACTATGTCGAGGTGTGGTGCGACCGGGCGCGCGCCAATGGCGGGCTGCTGCCGGACAACGTCGGCCTGGACGGTCAGGTCGGGGCGTACACCGGAGGGCGCTGGTACGGGGGCCTGTACGGATGGACCTGGCCCCACGGGTTCTATAACCTGCAGATGGCGGCGACCCTGGCCGCCGCCAACGCGCTGCTGCTGACCGGAGATAGCAGCTACCTGGAACTGCCCCGGCGGCAGTTGGCGCGCATCGTCGCGCTGGGTGAGCGCCGCCGGGTTGACACCGAACCCATGAGCCTGCGCGAACACTGGATCGGCCAACTGGACGACCTGGGCGGCGACGGTGCTGCCTTCTTGGCCCCTTACCGCTACGGTGCCGCCGGCTGGTTCGACTACCAGCCGTTGTCACCGATTTACCCGGTGGCCCTGTGGAACCTGTCCATGGATCGACAGGACTGGGACATCATTGAGTTCCTGCGTCATCGCAGTGGGTATGACTGGGGCGAGGTGCGGGGTTTCCACACCAAGGAAGACGCGGGGCACGAACAACCATGGGTGCGTTACCTTGCCGGCGGCAATCCCGGGTACCCTGAGGCCGCGCTGCAGGCCGCCTGGGGGCAGGTGGGGCGCCGCCTGGCCATGGTCAACCTCGACGACCATGCCGCGGACCACGCCGATGTGCACCACTGGCAGAAGCTCAACCCGGTAACCACTGAGTCACTTGTGCAGCTAACGCTCGGCGGACCGCAGTTCCTGTACAATGGCGGCCTATTGGCCACCCGGCTGCGCCACTTCGACGCCCAGGCACGGCGTCCCGGACTGCCGCCCGATGTCGCGGCCCTGGTGGAGACGCTGACCGCCGATACCACCGTCCTCCGCTTGGTGAATCTGAGCCCCGGCAGCGCCCGGCAGGTGATCGTCCAGGGCGGGGCTTACGGCGAACACGTCTTCGGCGACGCGGACTTCACCGACATGGCCAGCTCCTTCCCCGGGCCGTTGGATGACTACGCCGCCCCGCCCGTGGCGACCGGGTGGGCGACTGCGCACGTGGGAGCTAGTCAGTTGCAGGTCAACCTGCCGCCATCGAGCCAGATCACGCTGCGCCTCGGTACTCGCCGCTACCACGGCCAGGCCACCGCGCGGTTGCCCTGGTAGGGGACGACCCACTCACACGGAGGGACGCACGGCCGTGCAGGCGCCACCACCAGAGCCAAATCACCCACCTGGCCCGACCGGCACCGGGCCGGGTTCCCCCCTCCTCCCTGATACCGAGCATGTCGCGGACCCGCTGGCGGCCGTCGAAGAAGCCACGCCGGCGCCGCCGGTGCGGCGAGGCGCCCGCGATCTGACCCGCGGCAGCATTCCGCGGCATCTGCTGTTGTTCTCGCTGCCGATGCTGGCCGGTTCGCTGCTGCACATGTCCTACAGCATTGTCAACGCCATCTGGGTGGGCCGGTTCCTGGGCAAGGCCAGTCTGGCCGCCGTCACCGTCGGGTTCCCGATCCTGTTCCTGCTGATGGCCATCGCCAATGGGTTCTCGATGGGGGCCAACATCCTGGTTTCGCAATACACCGGAGCCCAGGACTGGAGCGGCGTGCGGCGTGTGGTGCAGAGCGGCTACCTGATGATTGCGGCGCTGTGCCTGGTGCTGCTGGCCACGGGTGAGGTGATCATCGGGCCCCTGCTGCAGCTGGTTGGCACCCCGCCCGAAGTGCTGCCCTTGGCGGCGCCTTACATGCGGCTGATGCTGCTCACGTTGCCGCCCATGTTCCTCATCTCGTTGACCGGTGCGCTCTTGCGCGGCGTGGGCGACTCCACCACGCCGCTCTACTTCCAGACCGGGGGCCTGCTGTTGACCGCAGTCCTCGATCCGCTGCTCATGTTCGGCTGGCTGGGTGCACCGCGACTGGGATTGGTCGGGACCGCGGTGGCGGCCCTGGTCACGCAGGTGCTGGCCCTGATCGCACTGCTGTTTCACCTGGAACGCCGCGGCCACATGGTGGCGCCCGACCTGCGAACGCTGGCACTGCACCGCCCAACCGTGGCGCACATCGCCCGTATCGGTTTTCCCTCCGTGCTCCAGCAGGGGCTGGTCAGCCTCGGCATTCTGTTCGTCGTCGGCCTGGTCAACCAGTTCGGCGAGGACGCTACGGCGGCGCTGGGCGCGGCGGGTCGCATCGACCAGATCGCCAGCCTGCCGGCCATGACCTTCGGTATGGCGGTCTCGACCATGGCCGGGCAGAACATCGGGGCCGGCAGCTACGACCGGGTCCGGAAGGTTTTCTGGTGGGGCATCCTGATTTCCGGTGGCGTAACGCTGCTGCTGTCGGCCATGGTCATGGCGCTGCCGGAGCTGTTGCTGTCGCTGTTCATCAACCGCAGCGTCGATCCCCAGGTGATGGCCATGGGCGCCAGTTACCTGCGGATCGTCGTCGGGTCCTTTGTCTTCTTCGCCGTGATGTTCGTCTCCAACGGGATCATCAACGGCGCCGGTCAGACCCTCGTGACCACCGGCTTCACCGTGATCGCCATGTGGCTGGTGCGCATCCCTCTGGCCTGGTGGTTGTCGCAGCGGGTCCTTCATCGGGTTGAAGGCGTGTGGATCGCCATGGCGGTCGGTTTCTTCGTGGCCATGGTGGTCAGCGTCAGTTACTTCCTCAGCGGGCGCTGGCGTGGGGGTGCCATGGGGGGCGCCGCGGCTCGCCAGCGGGAGCCCGGGGGGGCGTAATGCGCGTCCTGCTAGTGGGCGTGGGCGGACGCGGCCGTGAGCACCTGGACGCTCTGCGCCACGCGACCGACGTCACCGTAGTTGGTGCTGTCGACCCTGACCCGAAGGCGCGGCAGGCCGCGCGAGCCCTCGGCCTGCCGGCATTCGGCGCCCTCGACGCCGCCGCCAACCTGGCGCCGGATTACGTGGTCGTGGCCACGCCGCCGGCGCCGCGCTTGGCGCTGGTGGAACAACTGCTGGTCTGGCCGGGCTTGCGCGCCATCGCCGTCGAGAAGCCGATGGCCGCCTCGTGGCCAGAGGCCCGGCAGATGCTCGCGCGTTGCGACGCCGCCGGTGTGCTGCTGCTGGTGTCGCACCAGCTCCGTTACGACGCCGCTTTCATGGATGTGTACGAGGCGATCGCGGCCGGGCGGTTGGGGAGCGTTCGCCATTTGGTGGCCGAGTGTTACGGCAACCTGGCCAACCAGGGCCCGCACATGCTGGATGCGGTCCGTTGGCTGAACGGTGAAGAGGCTGTCTGGGTATGGGCGGCTGCGTGCGACCAACCACGCGCGCTGGCCCCCTTGTCACCCCAGGGGTACTGGCGCGACCCGCACCATCCTGCCCCCATGTGGCTGACTGCGGTGATCGGATTCGCGTCGGGACGCCGGGCCTTCGTCAACTGCGGATTGCTGCACCAGGCGGTGGCCCCGGACGACGGCCCCTGGCTGCAGAAACGCGTGGTAGCCGTGGGCGATGCCGGCGTGGCCGAGGCGCGCGTGGCCGGGTGGAGCCGGCTCACTGCTGCCGGTCTGGCGGCGCCGGAGGAGTGCCGCTACACCCCGGCCGACTACCGCGACGCGACGCGCCGCTTTCATCTGGCGGTGGCCACCATGCTGGCCGGGGGCGAACCCCATCAGTGCCTGGCCGCGGACGCGGTCAAGTCGTACGAGCTGCAGCTGGCGTGCGAGCAATCGCTGGCCTCGGGCGCCCCGGTGGCAATGCCGCTGAAGGACCGCGGGCCGGTGGCTGATACGGCCGACCCGTCCAGCCCGTGCCAGGTCTCGGTCATCGTGGCGCTGCCCGACCACCGCGGGTACGCGGCACGCTGCGTGCGCTCCTGGACCACTGGCCAGGAACTGGCGGCGGACCAGTTCGAGGTCATCTTGGTGGCCGGGGCCGCGGACGCGGTGCTGGCGCGCCAGCTGCAGCCGTGGCTGCGACCTGGCGATCAGTTGCTGGTCGGGCCGGACGAGCACGAACTGGCGCTTTACCACCGGGGTGCGCAGGCGGCCCGTGGTCGTGTACTGCTGTTTTCCGAGCCCCATTGCCTGGCCGAACCGCAGTGCCTGCGCGAACTGGTCGAGTACCTCGCCGACCACCCGGTGGACGGCTGCTGCCTGCGGTCTACCGCATTGTGCCCCAATCGGCTGGCAACCATGGAGTCGCGTCTGTACGACGAGGGTTTCGCGGCCTGGGCGCAGCCTGACTCATGGAGCAAAGTCATCATCCGCGGCTTTGCCGTGTACCGTCACGTGTACCACCATGTCGGCGGCTTCGCCACGCGTTACGATCGTTTCAGCGAGTGGCTGCTGGGGGTGGCGCTCCACCAGAGCGGCCATCGCCTGGGCTACGCTGCCGGCGCCAGCGTCGCGCACGTGTACACCGATAGCCTGCGGGCGCTGGTCCCCTTCATTACGTCGTTCACGGTGGGCGAGTGCCGGTATCGGCGGGACGCCGACCCCGCCACTGTGACGCGTTACTTCGGCAGTCCTGCGGAGTGGGGGCAGGACAGACTGTACGACCGCCAGTTGACGGGCCAGTTGGCGCGCCTGCTCGGTTCCCGGGCCGTCTGGGGCTGGCACCATGGCCGCGGATGGGCCGGCCGCACCGCCGTCCTGCGGGGCTGTCTACGCTATGCCCTGCTGGCCTGCGGCGGCGTCGCGTGGCTGGCCCTGGCGGCGCGCCTGAACACCTGGAGCGCGGCGGGGCGGACGCACTTCTGGCGGTGGCTGAGCGAGGCGCGGTGCTATCGTGCTTACACCGAGTTCTACGCCGCGTGCACCCGCCAGGCGCGCGTGGAGTTCATCGCCCGGGAGCCCGCCGCAGCGGTCGCCCTGGACCTACGTGGCCGGCAGGCCGTCTCAGCTCTGCCCGACGCGGCCCTGGTCGGTTTCCACGCCCGGGAGCGCGCCCTGGGGCGGGAGTTCCGTTGGACGGGTGTCGTCGCCGCTTTGTGCCTTGCCGCGCCCGGCGCGGAGGTGGTCGTCGAGCTGCACGGTTTCGCGCGCGATTTCGGCGCGTGCGGCGTGGCCGCCTGGTTGGGGCGGCGCCCTCTGGAACCCGATCGGTTCCAGGCCGAAGAGCAGCGGCTGGTGCTGCGCCTGTCGCCCCAGCTGTGGAACGGCCCGAGCGCCTGGTTGGCGCTGCAATGCCTGCCCATGCGCGGGGTCGGCGACCCCCGTGAATTGGGTCTGGCCCTGACGGCGATGGAGTGCTCCGGCGCTGCCTGATCCGATCCGATCCGGCCGGTGTCGCGGCCCGAGCCGTCGCCGCCGGGCTGCGGCTCAGGGCATGAGACGGTTGGGCAGGTAGGTGGCCAGGCCTGGGAAGGCGAACAGCAGTGCCGCCACCACCACCAGGGCCGTGAGGAAGGGGTACACCCCGCGGTAGATGGTGGCGAAGGGCACCCGAGTGATGTTCTTCACCACGAACACGTTGATCGCCACTGGGGGCACGACCACGCCGATCATCACGGTGATGGCCACCACCATGCCGAACCACAGCGGGTCGAAGCCCAGTTTGATCACCGCCGGGTAGAAGATCGGGGTGGCCAGGACCATGAAAGCCAGATCATCCACGAAGGAGCCGCCCACCAGGTAAATCAGGCTGATCAGGAGCATGATGGCGTGAGGCGACAGGGGAAGCGAGGTGACCCAGTCAGCGGCGATCATCGGGATGCGGGTCACCGCCAGGAAGTGGCCCAGGACGGTCGACCCGGCAATCAGCATCAGCACCATGCAGGCAGTGCGCAGCGATTCATCCACCGACTTGACTAACCCGCGCCATCCCAGGTCGCGACGCAGCACTGACAGCAGCAGCACCGCCATGGTGCCGATACTGCCCGCCTCGGTAGGCGTGAAGAAACCCTCCATGAGCCCGCCGATGACGAGGGCGAATACGGCCATCACATACAGGCACTCGGGCAGGGAGGCGGCGCGATGCCGCCACGTCGAACGCTCGCCCGGCGGCCCCAGACGAGGGTTCAGCCGGCACCAGACGGCAATGACGACGATGAAGAGCAACGCGATGAGCAGTCCGGGGAACAGGCCCGCCAGGAACAGCCGGCCGATGGACTGCTGGGTGATGACCCCGAACACAATCAACGTCACACTGGGCGGAATGAGGATGCCCAGGGTGCCCACGGTGGCAACTATCCCCGTCGACAGCTTTGGATCGTAGCCGTAGCGGTCCATCTCCGGCACGGCGACGCTGGCGAAAGTCGCCGCCGTGGCCGGGGAGGAGCCGCAGATCGCTTTGAAGACGGTGGCCCCGGCTACCGTGGCCATGGCCAGGCCGCCCGGGATGTGGCCGATGAAGCGGTAGGCGGCGTCGTACAGGCGCTGGGCGATGCCGGCGTTAAAGGCCACCTGTCCCATGAGGATGAACAACGGGATGACGGTGAATCCGTACGAGGAAAACACGTCGAAGAAGTCTTTGGCCAGGACGTTCATGCCGGCTGGCAGGGACACGATGCTGCTGAAGCCAATGAAGCCCACCACGGCCATGGCGAAACCCAACTCGATCCCGGTGGGGAACAGCAGCAACAGGATTCCCAGACCCAGAATCCCGGTCCATACCTCACTCATACTCGCCTCGCCGGATCTTGAGCAGGTCAGTCAAGAGTACCAGGGACTGGAAAGCCGCGGCGGCCGCGAATCCCAGCGCCACCGGGTAGTAGTGCAGTTCGAGGGTCGGCGATACCTCACCGGAACGCTGCAGGTCCAGGCCGAATTGGGCCAGGTTCCAGGCCAGCACCGCGAACAGCCCGGCACCCACCAGGCGCGTGGCCGCCTGCAACCCGGCGCGGCTCCACGGCCCCAGCAGGTTCACCAGAAAGTCCACGTACACGTGTCCCCGGCGCCAGGAAGTGATCGGCATGGCGCAGCCAATGGCCACGGTGCCAGCGAAGCCAACCAGTTCATAGGTGCCGGGGACCGGGTGGCGACAGGCGCGCAGGCACACGTCCACGGTAGTCAGGACCATCAGGAATACCAGACTGAAGCCGGCCAGACCGTGCAGCCAGCCGCTGATCCGACGCACTGCAGCCAGTAGCGATGTCATCGGGTACCTGTGCCGTTCGTCCCGGGGTGCCAGGTCACTTCTGCTGCAGGAAGGCGCGGCAGAATGCCAGCGCCTCGGCCCCGGGAAGACCCTTCTCGGCCATCGCCTTGACGTAGGCATCGGCGATCGGCTGCGCGGCGGCCACCCAACGGGCTTCTTCCTCCGGCGCCAGCGTCACCCACTTGTTGCCGCGGGCATTGGCGAAGTCGCGGGCCGCCTTGTCCATTTGGTCCCAGCCCGCCCCTGTCTTGGCGATCCATTCCTGGCTCACTGCCGTCAACACCTGTTGGACGTCGGCCGGCAGGGATTCCCACCGTGCCTTGTTCATGGCCACGAAGAAGGCCGTAGTATAGCCGGTGCCGTAGGCCGCCGTGGTGCTGCTGACCACCTCGCCCCACTTCCAACCCTGCAGCGACTCCTCCGGTGCCATGGAGCCGTCCACGACGCCGCGGCTCAGGGCATCGTACGTTTCGCCCATCGGCATGGCCACCGGCGTGGCGCCCAGGGCTGCCACCAGCTTGGTCGTCAAGCCGGTGCAGCGGATCTTCATGCCGGCCAGGTCAGCCAGGCTGGCAACCGGTTTCTTGGTGTGCAGCAGTCCAGGGCCATGGGCATGCAGGTAGAGCATGTGCACGCTGTCGAATTCCCGGGGCTGGAACTTCTGGTAGAAGGCGTTGACCAGCTGGGTGGCCTGCAAGCCGGAGCGGTAGCCCAGGGGCAGGTCCGTTACCTCGGAGAGGGGGAAGCGGCCGCGGGTGTAAGCCAGCGTCGACATGCCGATGTCGGAGATGCCCTTCTCAACCCCGTCGTAGCACTTGTCGGCAGGTGTGAGGGTACCGCCCGCGAACAAGGTGATCTTCACCTTGCCTTCGGTGCGCTTCTCCACCTCACGGGCCCACTCGCCAGCCAGCAGCGTGTTTTGGTGCGTCGGCGGGAAGAAGATGGAGTAGGTCAGTTCGATAGCCTTCGGCTGGCAGACCGCCGGACGGATGCCGACCAGTACGACCGCGGCGAGCGCACTGAGCACACCGATGCACGTCAGCCTGATTCCTCGCATACCTCACCTCCTGTCGCTGGCGGGGGTCATGGTGCTACGGGACTTTTAAGGGTAGCCATCGCCTCAGGCCGCGGCAAGCGGCATCCGGCCGCCACGCCGCTGCTAGGCATCACGTTCGGAGAGCCCCACGATGAAACTGCGCGGCAGGGTAGCGGTGATCACCGGCGGCAGCAAAGGGATCGGCCTGGGTTGCGGGCGGGTTTTCGTCCGCCACGGCGCGCAGGTGGTCCTGGCCGCCCGCGGCCACGAGGACGGTCAACGGGCCCAAGCCGAACTCGCGTCGCTGGGAGGGGAGGCGCTGTTCGTGGCCTGCGACGTGACTTCGGCAGACGACCTGGAGCGGTTGTTCACGACGGCGCTGGCCCGTTTTGGGCGTCTCGACTGCCTGGTCAACAACGCTGGCTGGCATCCGCCGGCCATGTCCATCGACCAGACCGAACTGGCCGACTTCGAGGCCCTGCTGCGCCTCAATCTGACCAGCACTTTCCTCGCCTGCAAACTGGCCGTGCCCCATCTGCGGGCCACTCGGGGCAGCCTGATCATCATGTCCAGCGAGGTGGCGCTGATCGGCCAGGCGCAGGCACCGGCCTATGCAGCCACCAAGGGCGGGCAGCTGGGCCTGGCGCGGGCCCTGGCCCTGGACCTGGCCGCCGATGGGGTGCGCGTCAACGCCGTGTGCCCCGCCGGCGTCATGACACCGCTGATGGAGGAATGGGCCAACAGCCAGTACGATCCGGCGGCCGCGCTGAAGATGGTGGACTCGTGGCATCCTCTCGGCCGCATGGCCACCAGCGACGAGATCGGTGAGGTCTGCGCCTTTCTCGCCGCCGATGAAGCCGCCTTTGTCACCGGCCAAACGATCTGCCCAGACGGCGGCGCAATGCTGGGGTACCGGCGTTGAGCCGGCAGGGCAGGGGCGCGCCACCGACCAGGCGCTCTCATGGCAATCTGCCGTGGCGCTCGTGGCCAGTCCGGCGCGGCCATGGGCGCGGGCCGAGGGCCCATCGGGTGGGGCTCCCTGGGCGAACTGGGGAGTCCCGCCTGAGCGCGCTGTGACGGGTTCCGCGGCGGCGCGGCGCCGCTGCCCGGCGTCGGCAGGGCTGTCGGCAGGACGCCATGGGAAGACGGGTTCGGGGTCGCGGGCGGGGGGGGGCGGAACGGGTATGTGTGGGGGGATCCGGGGGCTCGGTCCGCCTGGGGAGAGGCGGACCTGAATGGTAGGGGGTACCGACCCCCGGATCCCTGGAGGCGCGCGGGTCCCGTTGGGGAACGGGGGCCCTGGTAGTCGGGGCGGTGTCCTGTCCGTCCGGACCTGGGGTCTGTGTCGTGCGCTTCCGTCTACTCGCTCATGCCTCTGCAAGGGCTGTGCCAGCTTCAGTCCGGGTTCTTCTCGGTAGCCGTAAGTAGATTAAAAACAAAATGTTACAGATGAGTAGAAACGACCAAATACAACGTGTTACGAGGTGATTTCTCGTGTTTTTGCGGCCTGCATATTGGGGATGCGGTCAGGATTGACCACAGGATGTTGGGGCGCACCCAGGTCGTCCCGTACCTCGGCGGGGAACAAAGTGCCGGTGGCGCGGAATTAGTTTCCTGCGGTGGACGAAGGGGGGTCAAGCCAGGCGTGCCAGCTCCGGGCGGCGGTGCGAATGGGGGACCATGCCGACCAACTGGCAGCCGTCAGGACTGACCTGTCCGCGGCAGACCACCAGGCCCTCGAAGGTGCAGATCAGTTCCTGGTGGGGCGGCCGCGGTGCTGTCAGCGTCACCGAATCGCCGCGGAACAGCGCCCGCACCTGGTCCCAGTCCAGCGCCAGGCGGGGGCCGGACATGCGGTGTCCCCACAGCAGCATGGCCTGCTGGCTGAGGAAGATATTGCCGCTGTGGGGGCGGCCGACCCGCATGCCCGCACGCACGAAGCAGGGCAGGGAGCACCGCAGGTTTTCCGCGGCCGCTGGTTCCAGGCTCAGGTACTTGCCCCGCAGGACCACCGTCTCGCCCGGTTGGTCGGGCAAGATCAGGCCCCAGCGTTGTCGCAGCCAGGCCGCGGCGTCCGCGCCCGGTCGCGCGGGGGTGCGCCCATCCGCCGTCTCCGTCTCCGTGCGGCCCTCTGCCGCGAACCGTTGCGAGGGGCCTTCGGGCACGGACGGGGGGGCTGTCACGGGCGTCGGCCATGTGGTTGCGCGCCGTTTGCGCACCCGCGCGACAAAGGCACCTTCGCTGTCATAGCGATGGGGCCACACGCGAGCGCACAGACCCAGCGATGGCGGGTAAGCCCGCGCCAGCTCGGGTGGCAGGGGCGGCGAGTCCACCTGCGGCACCGGCAGCATTTCGATGGCGTCAGGTTCCTGGCGCAACAACCGCAGCAGCACGTCCTCGTTCTCCTCCAGCGACAGGGAGCAGGTGGAGTACACTAGGACCCCCCCGGGGCGGAGCATGTGGAAGGCGGCCCGCAGCAGGCCGAGTTGGGTGTCGGCTTGGCGACGCGCGTCGGCGGGCGACCAGTAGGCCAGGAGTTGCTGATCCTTGCGGACGACCCCGTCACCGCTGCAGGGAGCATCCAGCAGCACGCGGTCGAAGTAGTTGTGGAAGTGGCGGGCCAGCACCGGCCCCGGCGCTTTCGTGACCACCTCGTGGCGGACGCCGCAGCGCTCCAACTGACCGATCAACGAGGGGAAGCGCCGTCGCTGCAGCTCGTTGATCACCAGCAGGCCCTGCCCCTGCATGGCGGCGGCGATCTGGGTCGCCTTGCCGCCCGGCGCCGCGCACAGGTCGAGTACCCGCTCGCCGGGCTGCGGGTCGAGCGCGGCGACGGCCAGCGTGGTGGCGGCGGCCTGAATGTAGTAGGCGCCCAAGGCGTATTCGAGCGTGTGCCCCAGGCGCGGGTCGGGTCCCGCCAGCGTGAAAGCCTCGGCGCTCCAGGGCACGGCCCGTCCCCGCTGTGCCAGCAGCGGGCGCAGGCGGCCTGCCGCGGCCGACAGCGGGTTGAGCCGCAGGGCCCACGGTTGCGGGGTTACGGCGGTTCGCCGGAACTGGGTTCGCTCCGCCGGATCGGCCAGCAGGCGCTCGGCGTGGGCAAGGAGCAGGTCGAGTTGCCTGGCCAGGAACACCGGGTCCGGGTCTTTGCGCCGCCCCGAATGGCTCTCGTTATTCAACCCCATGACTGCCAAGATTACGCTGCCAGCACGGACTCAGCAACGACGCCCATGAGCCGTGACCTCGCCTTCATCGTCAGCGACCTGCATCTGGGCTCCCCGCATTTCTACTGCCGGGAGTTCATCGCATTCCTCGATCAGCTGCCCGCAGGCGCCACTCTGGTCCTTAACGGAGACATCATTGATGACGTGCGGCGACGCTTGCCGTCGACGCCGCGGAGTGTTGTCGATCGCCTGGTGCGCGAGTCGCAGCAACGACCGGTGGTGTGGGTGCGGGGCAACCACGACGAGTACCTGGCGCTGCCGGAGCCGGGGGCCATCCAGTTCGTGGACCGCTGGCAGTTCGGTACCCGCCTGTTGGTGGTCCACGGTGCCGATCTCGACCGGCTGATGCCGAGGCACGGCCTGTTCAAGTGGTTATTCCGCCGCCTCCATCGTCTGCGTGTGGCCCTGGGTTTTCAGGACATGCATGTGGCGGAGTACGCCAAACGCTGGACCTCGCTCTACCGGGCGCTCAACGAGCACGTGGCGCGCAACGCCCTGCGAGCCGCTGCCGAAGGAGGTTTCGCCGCCATTGCCTGCGGTCACACGCACGCCGCCATGGACCTGACCACGGACCAGGGCCGTTATCTGAACACCGGTGCCTGGACCGAGATTCCCCTCCACTACCTGCGCGTCGACACAACCGCCATCACTCTGCTTCGCTACGCGCCCGCCGCGGCGGCAACTCCATGCACTGCCGAAGCGCCCTGACGGTTGGGTTGGTGCTGGTCGTCCTGGCGACGGCCGCGCAGGCGGGGCCACCTGCTGACCGCTTTGGCTGGCCGGTCGACGGCCCGCGATCGCTGGCAGCTACCTTCGCCGAGACCCGTTCGGCGTCGCTGCACGCCGGGATTGACGTGCGGACCGGGGGGCGCACCGGTCTGCCGGTGCGAGCGCAGGCTGGCGGCAGCGTCGTGCGCCTGCGGACGTCGCCGTGGGGCTACGGACGCGTCGTCTATCTGCAGCTGGCCGATGGCACCAGTCTCGTTTATGCCCATCTGCAGGCTTTCGCGCCCAAGTTGGCGGCGCGGGTGCTGGCGGCCCAACGAGCGCGGGGGCGTTACACTGTCGATGTCGCCCTGGCCCCCGGCGAGTTGGTGGTGAAGCGGGGCGAGTTGGTCGCCTGGAGCGGCGACAGCGGCACGGGGCCCGCCCACCTGCACGTGGAGCTGCGCGACCGCGACAACCGTCCGATCAACCCTCTGCGCCACGGTTTCGTGGTTCCTGATGGTGTGGCCCCCCACCTCGAACGCATCGCCCTGGTGCCGGCGGGTATGGCTAGCTGGGTCGACGGCGGCCATGGGCCCGTGGCCCTGACCGTGAAAGATGGGACGTGGCGGACCGTGCCGGTACAAGGGCAGGTCGGTGTCGCGGTGCAGGCGGTCGACTACGGCGACCAGGCGCCCAATCGGTTGGCGCCCTATGCCCTCAAGCTCACGGTGGATTCCACCTCGGTGATGCGCGTAGCCTACGACACCTTTGGCTATGATCAGACGCATCTGATGCCCCTGGACCGCCTGACGGTCCCGGTGGCCGACGGCGTGGCCGAGTTCCTGGTGCTCTTCCGTCGCGCCGGGAACCGGCTGGCGTTTTACCAGGGAGCCGCTGGCGACGGTTGGCTGGCCGCGGGGCGTGGTACCCAAGGCGGGTCGCTGTTGCCCGGGCTGCATCAGTTGGAGGTCGAGGCCGTGGACGCGGCCGGCAACCGGGCGACGGCCGTCGGCTGCCTGATGGTCGATGCGCCGCCGGCCATCGGCGGCCTGGAACTGCTTGACGGCGGGCGGGCGCTGACAGCCGAGATAACGGATGACGACGACCCGCTGCTGCGGTGCGTCCTCAGTCGCCTTGTGGACGGTCAATGGCAGACCGTCTCCGAGGGGGAGGTCGAACCCGGGCGGCATCGGTGGCCAGTGCCGGCCGGACCCGCGTCGCTGTGGCGAGTACGGGTCGAGGACGGCCGCGGGACCGCCGCCTGGGCCACGGCTAGCGAACCGGCTCCCGTATCCCCAGCCAGCACGCCCGGCGGGCCGCTGCGCCTGGCCATCCTGCCGTGGGCCTCGGCCGACTTCGTCGAGCTTCGCCTGCAGAGCGACCGCGTCCTTGCCGGCGTCCCCGACGTCCGGGTCGAAGGCCAACCGCTGACGGTGCGGCAGCAGGAGCTGCAGGAGTATTGCGCCGACCTCCGCCTGGACCCCAATGGCCCGGCGACGGCTCGCGTCCGGGTGCGGGCCCGCGCGCTTGACGGCCAGGAGGCAGAGGCCGAGGTGGCCCTCAGCCAGGTCCCCGTGGTACCGGGCCAGGGAGCACGGTTGTATTTCGGGGCCCCGGCCGCCGAGCTAGTGTTCGCGGCCGACAGCCCTTGCCGCCTCCTTTTTCCGCAATACGAGGCAGGGCCAGTAACGGTGCCGGAGTACCTGGCCCCCCTGGGCCCCGGCTATGCCTTCACGCCTGCCGACGAGGCCTTCGACGCCAGGGTAGAGGTCCGGCTGCCCTACCCGCCGGACTATGCCGAGCCACGGCGTTTGGGGGTGTACGTCCAGACGCCGTCAGGGTGGTCCATGGTGGGCAACGACGTGGACACCGCGGCGGTCCAGGTGAAGGCGCGCGTGCGGCGCCTGGGGCGTTTCGCTGTGCTGGCTGACCGCGAACCCCCGCGCATCGCCACGTTGAACCCGGCCCCCGGCGCGGTCGTGGGGAACCGGCAGCCTCGGCTGTCGGCGGCCGTTTCCGATCGCGGTTCGGGGTTGGCCAGCGAAGAAGACATCGTGGTCGAACTCGACGGCAGGCGGTTGATCAGCGAATACGATCCCGACGGCGGGCGCGTGCAGGGCCAGCCTGAGCAGGCCCTGCGGCCTGGCCGCCATGTGGTCGTCTTCCGAGTCACTGACCAGAGCGGCCAGACCACCAGTGCCGAATCCGTGTTCCGCGTCCGCTGAGGCGGGTGGCCGGCGCTCTGGGGACCGGCGCCACGCGCTGCTCCGGCACCTCAGTGGCCGAAGCGCGCCCGGAAACGGGCTGCATCCGCCGGGCCTAGCAGCGCCGCGGCTTGTTCCGGATGGCCGGCCACCTTCTCGACCAGGGCGCCGCCATCGGCCAGGTTCAGGCGCACGCGGTTGTCGATGTGGCCCTCCAGCAGCGACTGGCCCAGCGCCAGCACGGCGCTGGCTGCCATGCTGGCGGCGGACACGTACACGGTCAATTCGCCGCTGATCCGGGTCGCGTCCCCGCGGCTGGTCACCACGAAAACCGCCAGCCCCTCGTTGAAGAACGGCACGGCCCAGTGATCGACCTTGCCATTGATCAGGTACGTGCGCGACCCCGGGGCGCGGTCCACCAGCACGGCGTCGCCCTGCATTCCGGTCGGGTCATCGACGTGGAGGACGTTGCCGCGTTGGCTGAAGCGATAGGCCGGCCCGAAACCCGATGCCTCCCACAGTCGCCCCATGAGCAGGGGCTCGTCCAACACCTGCTCCCAGACCGCCGCCGGGCAGCGCCAACTGAAACGGGCGTGGTAGACAAGGTCCGGGTCGGCCATGACGCTACGGGCCTGTTCCGCCGGACTCGCTCCGTAGACCGTACCGACGGTCGCTAGCACCAGCCAGAGAAGCCGACAGCAACCTGCATGCCGCCGGCCGGAACGCCATTCGGAACCGCAGGGCATGGGTGACCTGTTGGGGTTAGCGTGACCGGGCGGCGTCTTCCCAGCGACCGCGCCGTTGGCTTAGTCGTGGATGCGTCACCAGCAGGTGCCACACTACGGCCTGGAAGGCCTCGGTCAGCGGGGTGACGCGCTCCGGGTCCACCGTGGGGATCAGGACGCACACCTCGGCGTGACGCGCTGTATGGCCGCCGTCGCGCCCGACGATGCCCAGCACCGATGCCCCCACAGCCGCCGCGTAGTCCACCGCGTGGGCCAGCGGCGTGCTGATCGGCGGCTCCCAGCTGCCGCCGCCCACCGACAGCACCAGGAGGGCGTCGCCCGGGGCCAGCCGTGACTCGGCCAACCAGGCAGTGAACACCGTGTCCCAACCCTCGTCATTGGCGCGCGCCGTCAATTCGGCGACGTTGTCGGTGGGCGCATAGGCCTCGATCCCGGCCAGTTTGCGCAGATCGTTGACAAGGTGACAGGCGTTGGCGGCGCTGCCCCCCACGCCCAGGACGAACACCCGGCCGCCCGCCCCGCGCACCCGTTCCAGGCCGGCGGCCATGGACTCGATGGCATGCCGGTCGAGCCGGTGCGTGATTTCGGCAACTTGGCCGAGAAATGCCTCGACAAAATCCGGCGACGGCAGGCTCGCGCTCACAGTTCGTACCCCGCGGCCCGGGCGTCTTCGTAGAACATGCACACCGTCTCCCGGGAATACTGCTCCAGATCGCGCCCGAGCAGCGGCAGTTTCGCCAGCAGGTCGCTGGTGACGGTAATGATCGGGCAGCCGATGGCGTCGGCCTGGACGATGTTGCGCACCTCGCGCGGGCTGGCCCACAGCAGTTCGGCGTTGGCGCAGGCGGCCAGCGCCGCCAGCGCCTCAGTCATCAGCGGGACTGGATCGCGACCGGTGTCGGCGACCCGGCCGGCGAAAACCGACACATAGGCCGGGGCCCCGCCCGCGATGGCGGCGGCGATGGTGTGCACCTGGGCCACCGTCAGCACGGCGGTGACGTTGACCTGGATGCCGTCGAGGCTGAGCCGGCGGATCAGGGCTTCCGTTCCGCAGCCGCGGGTGTCGGTCACCGGGATCTTGACAAAGACCTGCGGTCCCCACGCGGCGATGCGGCGTGCCTGGCGCTCCATCGCGGCAAAGTCATCGGCCAGCACCTCGAATGACACCGGACGATCGGGCACGGCGGCCAGCACCTGCCGGGCGAAGGTCTCGTAGTCCGTGACCCCGGCACGCCGCATCAAGGTGGGGTTGGTCGTGAACCCACGCACGAGAGGATGGGCGGCCAGGCGGGCCACCGCGGCCACGTCAGCGCCGTCGGCGTAGATCCGGACGCGCCATGCGGCGGCCATTTCGGGGACAGGGGTTACCGACGGCACAGATCCTCTCCTCTCCGCGGCACGCGGGCCAGCAGGCCGCCACCGCACCAACAGCCATCCCCGCGCCGCGCTACAGACGCTCGCGGAACCAGGCCACGACGCGGTCCAGGCCCTGGCGGGCGCTGACCTCGGGATCGTAACCAAGGCGCGCCCGGGCTCGACTGACGTCTGCCAGCGACTGCGGCACGTCGCCGGTCCGTGCCGGTCCGTGCTCGATCTGGCCCTCGGTGCCGATGGCCTGCCGCAGATGGGCGACGATCTCGTTGACGCTCATGGCGGCGCCGCAGGCAACGTTGAACACCTCACCACCCACCCCGGGCACGGCGGCCGCCCGCAGATTGGCCTGCACCACATTGCTGACGAAGGTGAAGTCGCGGCTTTGGGACCCGTCGCCGTCGATGACCAGTCTCCGGCCCTGCATGATCCCGACGATGAAACGCGGGATGAAGGCGGAGTACGCCGACTGCGGGTCCTGGCGCGGACCGAACACGTTGAAATAGCGAAGGGCAACCGTCTCCAGCCCGTAGGTGCGTGAGAAGACGTGGCAATACTGCTCGCCGGCCAGCTTCGAAACGGCGTACGGCGAGATCGGGTGGGGGACCATGTCTTCGCGCTTGGGCAGCGCCGGATTGGCCCCGTACACCGACGACGACGAGGCGTAGACCAGGCGTTTGACGCCCGCATCACGGGCGGCATCGAGCAGGTTGAGCGTGCCGCCCACGTTGACTTCGTTGGACGTGATCGGGTCGCGGACCGACCGCGGTACAGACGGAAGCGCCCCCTGGTGCAGCACGTAGTCCACCCCCTTGACTGCCTCGCGAACGATATGATACGAGCGGATGTCACCCTCGAGGAACTCGATGCGGTCGATCCAGGCGGCCAGGTTCTCCCGCTTGCCCGTCGACAGATTGTCCAGCACCCTCACCTGCTCGCCGCGCCGGAGCAGTTCCTCCACCAGATGCGAGCCGATGAAACCGGCGCCACCCGTCACCAGGTATAGCGACATCGCGAATCCTTTCGTCTCGACCGCCAGGTAGGGCCGCCGCGACCGCCCGGCGGCTGCGGTCCTGCCGGCGCTCCGGGTCCGCCTTCGAAGCCCCGCGCGCCGCGGCCTTGCCTGAGTTCACCCCCGCCCTTACACTGGACCCCATGGCATCAACACAAGAGTATACAAACATCGGCTCAGGGCCGCCTGCGCTCGGACGCCGGATGCGGCCGCGGCCCGTGACCGGATTCCAGTGGGTCCTGGTACTGGCATGGGTGTGGCTGGTCGGGAGCCCTGTGGCGTGGGGGCAGGCGGTGGTGGGCGCCGCCGGCGGGGTTGACAGTGTGGCGGTCGCCGGCCGCGATAGCGTCGGTCCTGTCGCTGGCGACTCGGCGACAGTGGCCGGGGTCAGCGGCGATGTCGCCGCGACTCCCGATCATCCGGCGTTGACCCTGCAGCAGTGCGTGAACCTGGCGCTGGAACGCAACCTGGGACTGCAGAGCGAACGACAGAACCTGGTTGGCTCGCGAGCGCAGTTGCAGCAGGCGCGCGCGCCCTTCTTGCCGCAGGTGACCCTCGAGGTTACCACGCCGGCTTACAGCGAATTCCGCGACACGCAGGAAAGCGTGGCCCTGGCCGATCGCATAGTTGAGCGGACCACTGATTTCACCTACGACGGCAGCCTGCGCCTGAGCCAGCGGGTGCCGTGGGTCGGCGCCCTGTCAGCCACTTCGTCGGCTTTGCGCCACGATTTCAACTCCAACCAGCGTAGTGACTACCTCGATTTCATCGGCGACCTCAAGCTGGGCTACAGCCAGGAGCTCCTGCACCCGGCCCGTGAAGAGGTGGCCCTGCGACGGGCGCGGCTTGGCCTGGTCAGTGCCCGCTATAACCTCGATCGGCAGTTGCTGGTACTGGAAGGCGAGGTCATCGACGCCTACTACGACCTGGTCCAGAGCATCCGCCAACTGGAAATCGAGTCGCAGCGGTTGGCTCAGTCGCGCGCCTCACTGGACGTCGCCCGCCGCAAGTTCGAAACGGGCGTGATCGCTGAGGTGGAGGCCCTGCGCATGCAGGTCTCGATGCTGCGCGCGGAGGCCTCTTACGCCCGCGCCGAGACGCAGATCGAGCAGCGGCGTGACGCTCTGCGTCAGGCCATGGGCCTGGAGCCCGACGAACCGCTCGCCGTCGTGACCGAGGTCGTCCACCACGTCTGGTCGGTTGACCCGGCGCAAGCTCTGACGGTGGGGCTTCGGCAGCGCACCGACATGCGGCAGCTGGAGATCACCGAGGCGGTTCGGCGCCTGAGCCTGGCGGAAGTGCGTCAACAGAACGGCGTTTCCGCCACCCTGAGCGCGAATCTCAGCGTGCGCGGGCGGGGCAACGAGGCCGCCGACATCACCCGAAATCTCGGGCGCAATCAATGGGGCATGTCCGTTGACATCAGCATGCCCCTGCTTGACAATGGCACGCGGCGCAGCGCTGAGCGGCAGGCCGAGGTGGCTTTGGAGCAGAGCCGACTGGCGCGTGAGCAACGCCGCCAGGCCATTGTTCAGCAGATCCGGGACGGCGTGCGCAATCTGAAGGAAGCCGAGCGGCAGATCGGGCTCCGCAATGCGGCGCTGGCCGTGGCCGAGCGCACCTACCAGGTGGAACAGAACCGGTTTGAACTGGGGCTGGCCCAGAGCCAGGATCTGCTCAACGCCCAGAGCGAATTGACCCAGGCCCGCCTCGACGCTCTCGAGGGGGTGATCGACTACCAGCGCCAGGCGAAGAACCTGCGGTTGGCGACCATGGCCGACATCAGCTTGCTGGCCGTCGCCCCATCGGCCGGGGGCGCGTCGGCACCCTGACCCGCCCGCCCTTGCCTGCTGCGCCCCGGGTCCGGCCCTTCAGGGCGGCGTGGCGGCGAACCTGGGGGCCAGGCGGTCCCGCAGGTAGGTGAAGGCCTCGGTTGGACTGTCAGCCCAACCGATCAGGTCGAGGTCTTCTTCAGCGATGGTGCCCCACCGCACCAATGCCTCCAGGTCCAATACCTCGCGCCAGAATTCGCGGCCATACAGGACCACCGGCATCTGCCGGCTGCGCCCGGTTTGGATCAGGGTCAGCACCTCGGCCAACTCGTCCAGGGTGCCGAAACCGCCGGGGAATGCCACCAGGGCGCAGGCCAGGTGGACGAACCACAGCTTCCGCATGAAGAAGTAGTGGAACTCCAGGTTCAGCTCAGGCGTGATGTAGGCATTGGGCGCCTGTTCGTGCGGCAGGCTGATGTTCAGCCCCACCGAGCGGCAGCCGGCGTCAGCCGCGCCTCTGTTGGCGGCCTCCATCAAGCCCGGGCCACCGCCCGACCCGATCACAAAAGCTTCGGTGCGGTGGCAGGCCGTTCGCGACCAGACGGCAAGTTGCCGCGCCAGTTCACGGGCGTCATCGTAATAGCGCGCCAGGCGGCAAGCCATGCGCCGACGAGCCTGCTCTGTCTCAGGGGCGCCGTTGGCGATCGCCGCCGCCAGTTGGGCAGCCGCGGTCTGTGGGTCCAGGGCACGCGCCGAGCCGAAGAATACGACCATGTCCTGGACGCCCTGCTCGTCGAAGCGCGATTCGGGCTCAAGATACTCAGCCAGAATCCGCAGCGTGCGCGCGCGGGGTCCGGTGAGAAATTCCAGGTTGCGGTAGGCCTTGGTGGGCACGGCGGTCAACGGGCCTGCACCTGGTCCAGGAGACTGTCAACGATGCGCTGCAGGGCAAGCGCCGAAGGGGACTCGGGTGCCGCGACCACTACCGGTTGGCCGGCATCGGCACCGTGACGGAGAGCCGGGTCGAGCGGTACTTCGCCCAGGAAGGGCATGCCGAACGCTGCCGCCGTAGCCGCCCCGCGGCTGTCACCAAAGATGGCACTGGCCTGGTGGCAGTGGTCGCAGACGAAGCTGCTCATGTTCTCGACCAGCCCCAGAATCGGCACGTTCGTCTGCCGGAACATGGCGACGCCGCGTCGGACGTCTTCCAGGGCGATCTCAGAGGGCGTCGTGACGATGACGGCACCGCTCAGCGGCGTCGACTGCGTCAGCGTGATCTGCACGTCGCCCGTACCCGGCGGCAGGTCCAGTACCAGCAGATCCAACTCGCCCCAGGCCACGCTGAACAGGAACTGGCTGACCATCTTGGCGAGCATGGGACCGCGCCAGATGACCGGGATACCGCGGTCCAGCAGCATGCCCATGGAGATCATGCGCAGGCCAAAGGCTTCGGCCGGCACCAGGGCAGCACCGTCCTCGGTTACCGCCGGGCGTTCCCCAACGCCCAACATCCCGGGGACGTTGGGCCCGTAAATGTCGGTGTCCATCAGGCCGACCCGCAGACCGCGGCCGGCCAGGGCCACAGCCAGGTTGACGGCGAGCGATGACTTGCCCACGCCGCCCTTGCCGCTGGCAACGGCCAGCGTACTTTTCACGCCCGGGATCGGTTGCGGTTCGGGGCGCGCGTGTTCGTGCGGGCGCGCCGATGCGGAGGCTGAGTTTTCTTTGTTCATGGCGAGAGTATAGCCTAGCCCCCTGCGGGCGGCAAGTCATCACAGGTGCCGGCGAGGAGAGTGGGATGAAGCGCATCGTCGTGGTCGCGGCCGCTCTCCTTTCCCTGGGCCTGCTGGCGGTCGGCTGCACCAACGTCAATCAGATGCGGCAGCGTTATCTTGCCGGCGATACTGCCCAGTTGGACCGTTTGGCTGATCTGGTGTCGCAGCCGGAGTACCCCTATGCGACCCGCCGCAAGGCGGCCCGTGTGCTGGGCGAGTTGGGCGACCGGCGCGCCGTGCCGGTCCTGGTTGGCGTGCTGTCCTCCTACGACCAACGGACGACACTGAAGGAGGAGGCGGTGTACGCCCTCGGGCGTCTGGGCGACCCCTCGGCCGTCGGCCCCATTGGCCGCATGCTGGACACGCAGCTGGACGCCAGCGGCGTGGAACTGCGCCAGGCGGCGCTCAAGGTGCTTGGCCAGCTGGGGACGCCGAACGGGGCCGAGGTGCTGGTCAATGCGCTGCGCTACTACGACGCCCTGATGGCTCGCCAGGAGCAGTCCATGTACCGGGGGGTGTTCAGTGGGGCCGAGAACGCCTACCGCCCGCAGCCCATGGCTCCTGACAGCAGCGGGCAGGTCGGGCGCGGTCCGCAGATGGGCATGGGCATGGGAGCCCTCACCGAAGCCACCTCCTTGCCGCCGAGTTTCTTCGGCGTGGGCGAGCGCGCTCCCGAGACCTACGACCCCACCCCGGCCGAGCGGCGTATGGCTCACGCCTCGCTGGTGCAGATCGGTCCCGCGGCGGTGCCTGTGCTGACCCAATTCGTCAACCGACGCGAGACCACGCTGAGCCTCAGACAGGAGCTGCTGGCCATCGTGCGCGAGATCACCGGCGCGCCCGCGGTCATCGACTCCGCCGCCGTGCCGCCCGTGTCGGAGGGCGCCTTCGAGGTCCTGCCGCCACCGCCCACCGGGCCAGCCGTGCCGCGCGCGGAGCCGGCTGCAGTTCCCGGGCGGTGACGCGGGCCCGGCCTCCGGCCGGGGGGCCGGTAGGGACAGGTCCGGCCGCGCCACCGCGTCTTCCCGGGGGGGCGTCCCGGTTGACAGACCGAGTCCAGCCCGATATAATAGGGCCGCCCGAACCCCGCCTCAGAAGAACTTGGCATGAACCTGGACATCAGTGGCCTCTTGGCCGGGTGGCAATTCGTCCCCGGCGAATTGAGCGTGCGCCGGATCGAGCGCGACGATCGTGGCCCGTGCATCCAGGTCCGCATGGATCTCGGCCTGATGCAGTTGGAGTGGGCCGGGCGACCTGATGCCACTCGACCCCATGGTTTCGATTCGCTGCTCGATTACTATCTGGATGCGCGCGAGCGTTGGGACAGCGACCGCCCCGATCCGTTCACGCTTTCGCGGGATGCCTGCCACCAGTTGTCACTGGAGGCGATGAAGTACTACTGGCGTCGGGTCAGCTTCTTCGAGTTGAAGGAATACGCCAAAGCCGAACTCGACGCCGTGCACAATCTGGCCATCCTTGACCTGTGCGAGCAGTGTGCCGAGGTCGAGGAGGACCGGCAGATGGCCGACCACCACCGTTCGTTCGTGCTGGCTCATTGGGCCCAGGCCAGAGCTCTCGGCTGCCTCGAACGGCATGACCACAGCGGGGCTCTGGCCCAGATTCGCGAGGGTATTCAGCGGGTCGAGACCCATCTGCGCAACATCGGTCGGTTCGACCAGCTCGACGACTTGGCGGAACTGCGGTTTCTGCGCGAGTGGGAAAGAGAGGTGGACGGGGCGCGGCCAAGGACGGCCCACGAGCAGCTGTCGTCCGAACTGCGCCGGGCCGTCGAACAGGAGCAGTTCGAGCTGGCGGCCGCCCTGCGGGACCGCTTGCAGTGCCTGGAATGCGAGCAACCGGTCCGGTTGGCCGCCTCGCCCATGCCGTCCCCGGGCAGCGTTGAGTAAGGTGCTTGCCGCCATGGAGCGCGCCGATCTCGCCAGGGCGTTGCTCTGCCTTGCTGCCGGGCGTCAGGTGCCGTCCCCATGACGTTGCAGGCGCGTCCGGAGCCCGGTGGGCACGGGGCCACCTTGCGGCCGAGCGGCAGAGCTTCCGCTCGGCCCTTTTGTTGTGCCCGCCGCCTGCCCGGCGGCTGGGTGCTGCCCGTGTGGCTGTGTCTGTCCGCGTGTTACCTGTCGCCGCCCTCGCCGCAGGTGGCTCAGTTCGCCGTCGAGGGACTTGAGACGCGGGCCCCCACCGTAGGCGCCAATCAGTTGGGGTTGCGGGTTCTGTGCCGTTCGCCGTTGCCCGTGCAGGCGCAGCTGCGTTGGGTACGGCCGGGAGGCGGTCGGAGCGAGGACAGCTGCCGGGTCGATGTGCCGGCCGGTCGCGGTTGTGTGGATGTTCCCTACATGGCCACGATGGCCGGCGTCCACCAGTTGTCGGTGCGCCTGGTGGATACTCGCAACGGCCTGCTCCTGTACCGCGCCGACAGCCTGCGAGTGGTGGTGCGGCCGGCCTGGGAATTCGCCCCGGACCGGTCGCTGTATACCCGTGAGCCCGTGCTGCGCTGGCGGGTGCGCCGGAATCGGGACGATCTGGCGGCGGCGCGGGTGCAGGTGGTCTGGCAGCGGCTGGCCCCCCCGACGACTGGGTCGCCGGCCGCGGCCGCAGCAGAAACGGTGCTCGCGGACCTCGATGGGCGCGAGACCACCGGGGCGCTGTCAACGGCGGCCGCCGAACCGGGGGACTACGCGCTGACCGCCAGGCTCCTGGGTTCAACCGGCGTCGTGGACACGGCGGCGGTGGTCGTGTCATTCCGGTCGCCGGCCAGCCGCGAGGTCAAGATCGACCAGTTCAGTCAGTCGCTCCTGGTCGACGGGGTCCCCTTTTTCCCCATCGGCCTATATTGGCTTCGTGCGGATGACCTTGCCGCTGTCCGCGCTTTGGGCTTCAACAGCGCTGACTACTACTACCGGCTGCAGAGCGAACAGGTGGCCGACCTGATGGACGCTGCCGCGCGCAGCGGCATGCAGGTCCTGGTCGAACTGAGCGACCACATACGGAACCTCGACGCGCCGGATGTGGCGGCGATCGACGCGCTCGTCGATCGCTACCGCAGTCACCCGGCGCTACTGGCCTGGTACCTCATCGATGAACCGGCTGAGTCCGGGGTCAGCCCTGAGGTGACTCGACGGTTATACGAACGGCTGCGGCAGCGGGACCCGTACCACCCGGTGCTAGTGGTCAACAACCGGCCGTCCACCTACGCCGCCCATGGCCGCAGTTGTGACCTACTGGCCATCGACGTGTACCCTGTTCCCAATAGTCCGGTGTCGCGGGTGCGCGAACGGATGGACGAGGCCTGGTGGGCGACCGGCGGCTCGCGGCCGGTATGGCTCATCGCCCAGGCCTTCGGCGGCACGGAGCACTGGCCCCGACCGCCAACGACGGCCGAGTTGCGCAATATGGTCTTCCAGGGACTGGTGCACGGCGCGCGGGGGATTTTCTTCTACCGCTACTGCACGGCCAGCGAACGCAACATTCAGCCCCAACCCCTCTGGGAGGAGGTGCAGCGTCTCGCCGGTGAGTTGCGCGGGTTGGCCCCGGTCCTGGTTGAGCCGGCCGCCGCGGAACAGGCCTGGCTGGCCGACGGTGAACCAGGTGTGGACCTGGCCCTCCGTCGTTACGCCGGCGACTACTATCTTTTCGCGGTGAACACTACCCTTTCGACGCGTCGCGTCAGCATATCGCTGGAACGGCTGCCGCCGATTACCCGCGCGGAAGGCCTGGGGCGCAGCGGCCCGGCCGATCTGCAGCGCCAGCAGTTGCGTCTGGAATTGGCAGCGCTTGGCACCGGAGTCTACCTCCTGGAGGCACATGACAGTGGCGAATGAGCAAGGGAAAGGCGGCGCCAACAAGAAGGTGGTGCCCCTGACCAAGAAGGAGAAGGAGCAGTTACGCAAGCAACTGCTCCTCCGGCGGTCAGAGATCCTCAATGACTTGTCTGGGAACAGCAGCGAGATTGACCGGCTGCAGGATCCCAAGGCCGATGACCTTGACCGGGCCGTCGAGGCAGGCGCCATGGAGTTGCTCGTGGCTTTGGGCGACTCCGAGCGGCGCGAGTTGGAGGAGATCCTGGTCGCCCTCGAGAAGCTGGAGAACGGGACCTACGGTCGCTGCGAGGCATGTCTCGACGAGCCCCTGCACCTGTGCCCCACCTGCCCCAACATCCCCAAGGTCAGGCTGATGGCATTGCCGACCGCGCGGTTGTGCATCTCGTGCCAAGAGGCCGAGGAGAAGAACCAGATCCCCTCTTACACCCGCCTGCGGCCGCGCCGCCTGATCTTCGGCGATGACGAGGAGTTCTCTCATCCGCTGATGGATTCCGACGACGACGGCTGAGCCAGCGACGGCTGCCGTGCCCAGGGACGCGTGGCGCGCCCCGGCCTGTTCGGCGGATCGCACCCCGGCCGGGTCCCACGGTGGCGGCGTGCGCCGGATGGGCGTGGACCGGCTCGGTTGGCGCGCCCGGCCGGGTCGCCGGCGGAGATCGAGCCGGCCGCTCGGCCCGGGTTTTGTCGGTTCGCTGACCGCGACGGGCTGTGGGCCATCGGGGCCAGCCGGCTGGGCGCCTTACGGGATGGGGCCGAGCGCGACGCTGGTCCTTCATGGCCGGCTGCCGCGGGGTGTCGTCGGGTGGCCAAGTGGCAGACGCGACCGTACCTTTCGTCGCCGCTGCCCCATGGATGCCGCCGAGGTTGCCTCTGAACGAGGCGCCATCGGGCGTTGTCGGAAGTCGTCATGCAGGCTTCCAAGTGTGAGTATAATTAATTGTAAATAAACGAGATGCGTCGGTTCTCGGCGGCGTATCCGAAGGTGGCTTGCCGTGGCTCGGGCGGGGGTGTCAGGACCTGCACCGCAAGCCGGCGTGGATCCGGCGTCGGCGCCAGGCGCGGCAGCGGCGCAGACCGTGGCCGACGAGTCCCAAGGCGCGCAGGCCGGCCTGGTCCGGCCCGACGGGGCCCAGGTTGGTGACTCGGCCCGGGGCGGCGCTTCGGCGGCTGAGGCGGCGGGCATGGACGCGGTTGCGTCTCGGGTCGCCGGCCTGGAGGCCGAGGTCGCGTCGCTGCGCGCGGCCCTGACCGCTCTGGCCGATGCCGTCGAGCGGGCTGAGGCGGCCGGACGCCGTGAAACCGAGCTGCGCGACGAGTTGGTGGCCAAAGAGGCCGTAATCCGCGAGCTTGATCGGGCCCTGAGGACCGTCCGGTGGCTCGACCCCATCATGCGCGTGCATCACAGTTGGGTCAGCGTGTGCACGGCGGTTGCGCGCGTGTGCCGGCCACGCCTGGGACGCCTCCACCATCATCCGCCGGTTCCCGCCCGCCTGCCACGGGTGGTGTCTCTGCGCACGCGGGCGGACGCCATGCCCAGCGTCTCGCTGGTAGTGCCCTCGTATCAGCAGGGGGTTTACATCGAGCGCACGCTGCGGAGCATCCTGGACCAGGAATACCCGCGGCTTGACCTACGGGTACAGGACGGGGGCTCTACCGACGGCACGGTAGCCATCCTGAAGCGCTACCAGGACCGCGTGGCGGCCTGGGATTCGCGCCCCGACGCGGGCCAGGCCGAGGCCATCAATCTGGGCTTCGCGCGGTCGAGTGGTGAGATCATGGCCTGGCTGAATTCCGATGACCTGCTGCTACCCGGCGCCTTGGCCTGCGTGGGCGACTACTTCGCGCGGCACCCCAAGGTGGACGTAGTCTACGGCGACCGCATCCTGGTCAACGAAGAGGGCCTCGAGATCGGGCGCTGGATACTGCCAGCCCACGACGATGCAGTGCTGTCCTGGGCCGACTACGTGCCGCAGGAGACCCTGTTCTGGCGCCGGACGTTGTGGGAGCGTGTGGGCGGTTGCGTTGACACTTCGTTCGCCTTTGCGCTGGACTGGGAACTGCTCATCCGTTTCCGTGCTGCCGGGGCCCGCATGCAGCACCTGCCACGTCTGCTGGGCGCTTTCCGCGTGCATCCCGAGCAGAAGACAGTGGCGGCGATCGATACCGTCGGTTTTGCGGAGATGGACCGCATCCGGTTCCAGACCCTTGGGTTTGTGCCCACTCGGGTTCAGGTTCACCGGGCCACCGGGGGGTATCTGCGCCGCCATATGGTGGCTCACCTAGCCGACACCCTGCGCCGACGCTGGGGGTCCCGGCCCTGAACCGCGCCGTGGATTCTGGCGAGGCCATGGCCCCGGCCCTTGCGGGCAGGCCGGCGCGCCGCTGGGTGGGCTGGTGCCTGACGGCCTTCGTCGCCACCGGTGCCGTGGCAGCGCTGCCGGCGACGCCGCTGGCACTGATCCACGCCATCGTCGTATGCGGTCTGCTGACGGCCCTGTTGGCGTGGCAGCCACAGGGCCCTGACACCCATGCGGCGGCAGGCCCCCCGGGCGCGCGACTGGGTCCGGGGTTGCTGGCGGCAATGGCGGCGCTGGTCACGCCATACCCCATCCCGCCCTCGTTGGGGTGGCTCTCACTGGTTCAGGCCGGTCTGCTGCTGCTGGGCGTCGTCGGGTTAGCAGTGCCGTGGCGGTACTGGGTGTGTGGCGGGCGTCCCCCGGCGTGGTTGCTCCTGGTCTGGAGCACCGGTCTGGCGCTGGCGTGGCGCGTCGGCCATCGCCTGCCCGCCGCCTGGTCCTGGACGACGCGCTGGGCGGGCTTGATCTGGGTGGTCCAGGTCGGCGTCGCCGGCCTCGTGTTCGCGCGGTATTGGCGGGACGCGGCCGGCGCGCGGCAGGGCCTGTGGCGGGCGGCCCAGTGGGCGTGGTTGGCGGCTGCCGCCGCCGGGATCTTCCAGTGCGGTTTCCACCTGGCTGCTTCGCACGCCGCGCTCGCGGCCGCCGCTGACGGGCGGGTCGCCGATCTGCGCTGCTGGGCCGTCCGCGCCTGGTCTGGTGGTCCTGTCGGCAACCCGGCTGGCGTGACGGTCGAGGCGTGGGTGGATCGTTTTCTGGGCCAGCGGCCGGGGGGACTGCCGCGTGCCGCCAGCCACGGCTCGGGGCCGGACGGCGCCGCGTCGGTATGGCTCGCCGTGGGTGACCTGGCCGCCCGCTCCGGCGCCTGGCATCAGGCGCTTTCGGTCTACGCGGCCGCCGGTCAAGGGGCGCCCGGTGACCCTCTTTGGCGCCGCCGTTGGGGCTTGGCCCTGGTGGCCGCCGGGTACCTCGACGCCGGCCTGGCCATGCTGGGTACTGGCGGCCCCGACGCCCCCGGCGGTGGGGATCCTCAGTGGGGTGAGTGGTGGGCCCTTTGCCGCAAGGGGCAATGGGCGGCGGCGGCGCTCGCGGCGCCGCCATCTCTACGGCCCGGTTGGCCGCCCGGGGTGGCGCCCGACTCGGCGTCCGCCGTGGCGTCGTTGACCGGCCGGGTGCTTCCCGATGACCTGGTGCCCTTCCTGACGCCCGGGGCGCGTTATGCGGTCGGCCAAACCCTCGCTGCCGCGGGATGGCCTGTGCTCGCGGCGGGTGCGCCGGTGGGGCGTACCGGGGTGGATGTCCAGACGCGGGTGCGCGTCCGCGCTGCCGACGCGGCCTCCGGTGCGGTCGATACTGTCCAGCTCGACGGATGGGTGGCAGCGTGTGCCGGGCGCGGATATACTCTGGTCGCGGTGACCGCGGCCCGGGTCGCCGCTTTCGCCGTCTGGGATGACCCGCTGGCCAGTCGTCGGTTGCTGGCCTTCGTCGACGACCTGCCCACGGGCACGGTGGTCGCCGGGGTCACCGGCGGTCCCCGGCAGGGCGCGCTGCCGGCACCGGCGCACCTGGCGCTGCGACGCCTCGGGGCAGAGCCGCCTGCGGACCCCGGTTGGGCCCACGCTTTCATCGGCGCGAAGGGGGCGTCACCAGGCAGCGCCGTCGATGCCTACAACAGCACCGGCGCGGTGGAGACGGGCCTGTGGGGCGCCGCTCTGCCCATCGCGGACGCGGCTGACGCCGCTTCGACCGCCGATTGCCTGGAGCAGGCCGCGTTGAACTCGCCCGACCGGGTTGCAGCGCTGCTCGAGGGCGAAGACGGCAGCCTGACGCTGACCTTCGCGCGGGTTCGTTGAGCCATGAAATGCGTCTGCCGGGAGTGCCTCGGACACTGGCTGGGCCCTCTGGCACCGGCCGCCGTCGGCCAGTGGCTGGCGCTGCTATCCCTGGCATACGCCTCCCTGGTGCCGTTTTACTACCTGCAGCCCCTGTACTTGGGTACCGGAGTGCCGCCGTTCTCGCTGGCGCGCTACCTGCCGTGGGTTGCCGGCGCGACGCTCCTACCCATGGCGGCGGCCAGGGCCGTCGCCGGCGGCAACCGCCGCACCTGTGTCGATGGACGCCTGGCGGCATGGCTACTGGTCGGCGCAGCGAGTCTGTGGCACGCCCCCTTCGTGCGGGTCGGCGCCGCCAAGTGGGTCTACTTCTCCCTAACCGGACCGCTGTGGTGCTGGGCGGTAGTCCAGTTGCTGCCCGATCCGGGCGCTGCCGAACGCTTCGCCAGGCGATTGGCGCTGGTCGGCGCCGTCGTGGCGGCCTACACCTTGGTGTGCCACCTCGCCGGTACCGATCCGCTGTGGGGAGGACTTCAGGCGCGTCACAATCCCAATTACATCGGCACCCAGTACCGGGCCACGGCGCCCTTCGGCAACCCCATCTCATCGGGAACCTACCTGCTGGCAGCCGCGCCGTTGGCGGTCTGGGCGGCCGTCGTGGCGGCTGGGACGCGCGGGCGCGCGGCCTGGGGTGGGGCCGGGGCTGTCAGCGCGTACGCCGCCGTCATGAGCCAGAGTCGCGGGGCGTGGTTGGCCATGCTTGGACAGGTGGCCCTTGGCGGTGCCGTGTGGGCGGCCCGCGCTGTCGCACGGCTGGACCGGAGTCGGCGCTTGGCGCTGGTGCTGGCGCTGCTGCTGGCGCCGGTCCTGTGCGGCCGCCTGGCAGTCGCGACGGGCGCTGATGCGTGGCTGGAGAATCAGGTGGCGCAGATCAGCGACCGGGCCCTCCTGGTCATGCCCGCATCACTGCCCCGGTCAGAGGCATTCCGCCTGGCCCAATACCGCACTGCGGTCAACGTGCTCCGGGTCCACCCTTGGTTGGGGGTCGGCTGGGGCAACTTCACGCGCGTGTTCGACGAGTACCGTGATCCATCGACGCCTTCTTCTCAGGAGTTCCCGGCGCGGACCACGGAGAACATGCTGCTGATGTTGGCCGTTGAGACCGGCATAGTGGGGTTGGTGGCAGGGGTGTCGCTGCTGGGCGGCCTGCTGGTGGCCGCCGCCCGCGCCTGCCGTCGCGGCCCGGGGCCGGCGACCCGGGCGCTGGCTTTCGCCTGTGGCCTGTCGTTGGCGGGCCTGATGATCAACATGACGGTCTGGGACGCGCTCAATGACCCGACCATCCGGCTGCTGTTCTGGACCGTGGCCGGTCTGGCCCTGGCCTTGGAGCGGATGAGCACCGGGCCATGAAGGTCCTGTTCCTGACCAAGTATTACCCCCCGGCGGAGGGGGGGATCGAGCGTTACGGCCAACTCCTCTGTACCGGCCTGGTGGCGCGCGGGGTCCAGGTGGTGGTCGTGGCCTTTGCTGAAGGCGGACGACCGGGCAGTTGGGAGTGGGCTGACGGGGTCCGCGTGTGCCGGCTGACACGCCACCTGAACTGGGGTAGCGCCCCCTGCTCCGCCAACCTTCCCGGCGTGGTTCGGCGTCTGACGACGGACTGCGATCTGGTGCACCTTAACTACCCCAACCCGTGGGTCGAGGCGGCGCACCTTCTGCTCGGCCACCGACGGCGTACCGTCGTGTCGTACCACAGCGACATCGGTGCCGACCGTTGGCTGCGTCCTGCGTACCTGCCGTTCACCCGGCTGTTGCTGCGACGCTCGGCGCGGGTGCTGGTATCGAACCCGCATTACCTGGATTCGTCCGAGGTGTTGCGGCCCCTGCGCGGGCGTTGCGCCCTGATCCCCTATCCCGTGGACCTGGCCCGTCTGGACCGGGTCAGCCCGGGTCAGGTTGAGACCTGCCGCCGCACCCATGGCCGGTTCGTGCTTTTCGCCGGGCGCCTGGTGCACTACAAAGGGGTAGAGTTCCTCATCCGGGCCCTGGCTGAGCTGCCGGCCGATATTCAGTTGCTGATCGTGGGACGCGGCCCGCAGGAACCGCATTACCGGGCCCTTGCTGCGGCTGCCGGCCACGCGGACCGGGTTCGTTTCATGGGGCGACTGGACGACGACGAGTTGTACCCCCTGTATCACGCCTGCATGTGCTTTGTTCTCCCCTCGACCAGCCGCCTGGAATCATTCGGCATCGTCCTGGCCGAGGCCATGGCGTGTGGCGCTCCGGTGGTGTCAACTGACTTGGGCACCGGGACCAGCCATGTGAATTCCGATGGCGAGACCGGCTACGTGGTGCCGCCCGGCGATGCAGGAGCGCTGGCGCGTGCCATCGGCAGAATCGCGGGCGATGGCGGCCTGGCCGCGGCGCTGGGGCGACGAGGCCGGCAACGGGCCCACGCGTTCTTCAGTCCGCAGGCCGTGGTCGAGGCCACCTTGGGGGTGTACGCCGCCGTGCATTCCGTCGCCGTGCCACCGGGGTGATATGGGCTACCTGGTGCTAATCTCCATCGCCATGGCGGCGGACATGCTGGCTGGGGCCGGAGCCTTCCTGGCCGCCTACTGGCTGCGGTTCAACCTTCCAGGGCTTCCTTACCGCGTGGAACCGGACTTCGCCAACTACCTGCGTTTCGCCCTGGTCGTGGGGGTGGTCACCGTGGTGGCCTTGCACGGCACGGGCGTGTACCGCAAGCGCCGAGTAGCGCTAGAGTGGGACACCGTGGCCTCCATTTTGCGCGGCTCGGTGCTGGCCATCGGGCTGGTGGCGGCCATCGGCTTCCTGACCCGGGGCGGTATTTCGGGCGTCGAACAGGAGAGCTACTCGCGTCTGGTGATCGGTTTCTCCTGGCTGTTGTCCGTGGCTCTCCTGCTGGCTTGGCGCTGGGTTTGGCTCGCCGGCGCTCACCTGGCTGCCCATGGGGGACCGGGTGTCACCCGGGTGCTGATTTACGGGCTCAACCCGCTCAGCCAGCGCTTTGCCCAGGCAGTGGGGCAACGCTGGCTGACCGGGTGCCGGGTGATCGGCTTCGTCTTGGAGCGAGACGGGCCAACACCGGAGACAGCGGGATGCTGCGTGCTGGGATCGACCGCCGATCTGGAGGCCATTCTGGTGCGGGAACGGGTGGGCGAGGTCGTGGCCGTGCCCGAGCACTGTCGGCCGGCCGAGATGGCCAGACTCCTCAAAGTGTGCGGCCGTGCCGGCGTGGAATTCCGCTCCCTGCCTGATATCCCCAGCCTGCTGCTGGCCCCCGTGGGCGTGCAGGAGGTGGCGGGTTTTCCGCTGCTGGCGCTGGAGGACGGTCTGGCCCAACGGCGCAACCGCTATGCCAAACGGGTTTTCGACCTGTTCCTGGCGTCAGTTCTGTTGCTGCTTGCCGCCCCGGTGTGCCTACTGCTGGCCGTCGCCATTCGGTGCACTGACGGCGGCGCTGTGCTGTTCCGCCAGGAGCGAGTGGGGAAGGACGGCCGCATCTTCCGCATGCTCAAATTCCGCTCCATGGTCACCGACGCCGAACAGCGGCTTGACGAGGTGCGTCAGTGGCGGGGCCCCGGCAACGACCCTTTGCTGCGCTGGCCCGACGATCCTCGCGTGACGCGAGTGGGCCGATTCATGCGCGGCCTGTCGCTGGATGAACTGCCGCAACTGGTCAATGTCCTGTTGGGCGACATGAGCTTGGTGGGGCCCCGGCCGCACGTGCCGGATGAAGTGGCCTGTTACCAGGACTGGCAGCGCCGGCGGCTGGACGTACTGCCGGGGATGACGGGCCTGACGCAGATCAGCGGGCGCCGCACCCTGTCGCTCGATGACATGGTCAAGCTCGACGTTTACTATATGGAAAACTGGTCCGTTCTCCTGGACCTGCGCATCCTGCTGCAGACCCTGCCTATCGCCCTGAGCGGCAGAGGCGCGTATTGACGGGGCCGCTGACGCAATCCCACTCCGTGGCGCAGGGCCCGCCCATGGTCACCGTAGCGGTCCCTTCCGCGGCCCATGGCCACTTTCTGGGCGATGCCCTTGCGTCGGTGTTCGCCGCTGGGGCGTCGGTTGAGGTTTTCGTCGCCGATGCGGGGTCGGAGGACGGAACGTTGGCGGTAATCGAGTCCTGGGCCCCGCGGCTCTCGGGTTGGCGCAGCCAACCCGATCGGGGGCAGGCGGCGGCCATCAACGAGGCGATCAGTTGGGGTTCGGCGCCGTTGGTGACCTGGCTCAACAGCGACGACCGGCTGCTGCCCGGATCCCTGGGCGCCCTGGCGGCGGTTCTGGCGGCCGAACCGGACGCCCCGGGTGCCTATGGCCGCGTGTGGAACGTGGGTCCGGACCTGAAGCGCCGATCGCGTGTCTGGGTGCAGCCCTTCAGCGAGTTCTGGCTGGCCAATCGGTGCATCATCTCTCAGCCGGGCACGCTGGTGCGCCGCGCCGCCTGGGAAGCCGTGGGCGGGGTGGCCGAGGATTTGGAGATGGCCTTCGACTACGACCTATGGTGGCGCCTGTACCGCCGTTTCGGCCGCCTCAGTTACCTGCGCCGGGATGTGGGCGAGAACCGGGTACACCCTGGGACCAAGACGCTGACACGGCGCCGCCAGCACTACCTGGAGGCGTTCGGTGTGGTGCGCCGGCACCGCGGCAGCGTGCCGCTGCGCTGGTGGCTGTGGTGGCCGTGGGCCGTCTGGGTGCGGTCCATGTTGTACGCGCAGCGCTCGTGAATGGCGCCGTTGCCACGCACGGGGCGGTAGCCTGATCCGCGGGCTGCGGGCGGCCTGAGGTAAGGCGCGAACGGGCCATGTCGCCCGGGCAATGGGCCGGAGCCGAGACTGGCCGCTGACGGCCGCTCGCGCGCCGGCCGGTCAGTGGCACGAAACCGCGGGTGGCGGCCGGCCGTCGTGGCGGGTCGCGAGTCTGGGGGGGTGACGGTGCCTGTGTTTCCCGGCAGGGCGGCGTGGCACGCGCAGACCGCGCGGATGGCTTGGCAGGGGTTCGTCCGGGTCTGCGAGCGGGCCGGCGCCATCGGGCCGGCGTGGCTGCTGCCGCTGGTGGCCCTCAAGCCTCTGTGGGGGATCTGGCACCGCGCGCTCACCCCCGGCGATACGGCCTACTACTTCGGCAGTGCGGTCCGCTGGGCCTCAAGGCACCAGGGCGACTTAGTGTGGTCGCCGCTTTACACCGGTTACTATGGCGCCTTCTGCGCCGCGTTCACCCATGCCGGCACTGCCACGCTGGCCCACCGCCTTGGTTTGATCGCGCTGACCACGGCCATGGTGGCCCTGCTGGCTTGGCGTACGCTGCCGCGATTGTGGGCCTGGGTTCTGACACTGTGGTGGGTGGCCCTCCCCATCCACTACGACACCCTGTATGAGGTGCATCTCTTCGGCGCCTTGCCGGCCCTGGGCCTGGCGTGGCTCAGCATTTCGTGCCCCGACCGGTGGCGCCAACCGGCGATGCTGGGCCTCGCCCTGGCGGCCGCTCTATTTGTCCGCAACGAATACCTCGTGGTCCTGGGCGCCCTGGCCTTCTGGGGCGTGCTGCGGGCCTGGCAACAGCGGCGATGGCCGTCGGTCGTCGTCCTGTTTCCCTGGCGGGCGTATGGTGTGGTACTGCTGCTCGTCGCCTGCCTGAGCGGCGCCCTGGCCCTGACCTCGGCGTACGATACAGCGATGTTGCGGGCGTTGGCGGCCGGCAAGCACCGGCACAACATGTGCCAGGTCTACGCCTTCGCCTACCTCCAACGGCACCCCGGGACCGAGCTGGACCCCTGGTCGAACTGCGGGCAGGTGATGACCCGTGTTTTCGGCCAGCCCCTGCCGTCGCTGGCTGAAATGATGCGCGCCAATCCCGCGGCCGTTGGCGAGCACTTCGTCTGGAACCTGTCGCTGCTACCGGCGGGGCTTGAGTTACTGCTGTTCAACGCCCGGGCCACGGGCCCTGAGCCCGATTACCAGCCCTCGGTCCCCCACGGCAGGTGGCCGCACCTGGCGCTGGGCGGCCTCCTGTGCCTGGGGCTCGCGGCGGCCTGGCGTGTGCGGCGCGGTCGCGGCGACGGTCACCTGCGGGCCCGTCAACTGCTCGCTCGGGTCGCACCGCTCGGGGTTGGGCTGGGGCTGCAATCCGCGGCCATCGTGCTGACGCAGCGTCCGCGTCCGTCATACCTGCTGGGGCCGGCCGTGCTGTTAGTCTGGGCTCTACTGGTGTGCGTGGACGGCGCTGCGGGCCGGCCGCGTTGGCTGCACGGCGCGCCCGTCTGGAGTCTGGCGCTGGCCGCCTTCCTGCTGCTGTGTCCGTCCTACCAGGCGCTGCCTCTGGTCTCGCGCCTGAGTCCCCTGGGGGTTCTCTACGATAGCACGCAGCCCCATGCGGCGGCCCTCTACGGGCAGTGCCGCAAGGTGGGGCTCGATGCCTATGGGACGGAGCTGGCCAGTTACCTCTTCAGCCCGTTCACGCAGGCAGCCAGCGGCCCCGGCGCGGGCGCGCCCGAGCTGCTGATCATACGCTCCCTGCCCGCCGCCGCCCGGAGCAGCCCGGCTGCCCTGGTCCAGGCTCTGGCTGACTCGGGGGTTGACGGTGCTCTCGTCGACCCGTACCTGATCGACTTGAACCCGGGCCTCGTCGCCGCCGACAGCCTGCGTCAGGCCTTCCTCCGGGCCGGGTGGCGCAGCCTTGCGTACCGCGCCCTGGATGACCGCCGGGGCGTTGGCACCTTCGTGGCCCCTGGAGCATCGTCGCTGCCGCCCCACTGACGGCCCGGCCCCGCCGCACCGCCGGAGCCGCAATCGGGCCTTGCGCCCCGGCTATCAGGCGCCATTCTGGCATCGAGTGAGAGCGCTCAATATGCTAGTTGACCTGTCTGTAGTCATCCCGGTGTACAACGGCGCCGCCATGCTGGCGTCCCTGTGTGCCAGGCTCGTGCGGGTCTGTGAGGCCATCGGCACGTTCGAGATCGTCCTGGCCGACGATGGCAGCACGGACGGCAGCGACCAGGCAATCGCAGGGCTGTGCGCGGCCGACCCGCGCGTGGTCGGGGTTATTCTCAGCCGCAATTTCGGCCAACACAACGCCACCCTGGCGGGTATGGCCGCCTCGCGCGGGCGCCTTGTGGTGACCATGGATCAGGACCTGCAGAATCCGCCCGAGGAACTGCCGCGCCTGGTGGCGGCGCTGCGATCGGGCTACGACGTCGTCTATGGCCTGCCGGCGCGTCGGGCCCACGGGTGGTTCCGCAACGTTACCTCGGAGTTGACCAAGTGGTGGGGCCGCCGGGTGTTTCCCACGGCCGTGGGAGGGACCTTCAGCAGCTTCCGCGCCCTCGATCGGTGGGTGGTGCTGCAGCTGCTCGGTTACCAAACGCGGTTCGTGTACCTCGACGGGTTGATCAGCTGGACGACCGCTCACGTAGGCGCCGTCGAGGTCCGCAACGACCGCTCCGACCACCGGTCGCAATACAACCTGGGGCGACTGGTGCGTCACGGCATGAACCTGCTGGTGGGTTTCTCCATCCGTCCCCTCCAGATGGCCTCCATGGTCGGTGTGGCCTGCGCCCTGTTGGGGCTGCTGTGGGCGGGGGTGGTGGTCTATGAACGGGTAGTCCATGGTCTGCCCGTCGCGGGATGGGCTTCACTGATGGTTACAGTGCTAGTGATGGGCGGCGTCCAACTGCTCTTCCTCGGTCTCCTCGGCGAGTATGTCGGCCGCATGCTGTTCAACACCAACCAGTCACCGCGGTTTGTCGTCCGCCGCGTTCTGGGCCGCGAGGACGAGCGTGAAGACGGTTGACGAACGGGCGTGCTGTGTGCTCGGCGGTTGCGGCTTCCTCGGGTCATTGGCCGCCATCCAGCTGGTTGCCGCGGGGTACCGCGTGCGCGTCTTCGACCGCGAGGGCGTCAGCGAGAAACGCCTGGCGGCCGCGCTGTCCCGGGTCGAGCTCGTGCGCGGCGACCTGATGAACGCCAGCGATGTCGCGCCGGCCATCGACGGCTTCGGCACCATCCTGCACTTCGCAGGCACCACCGTCCCACAGACCTCGATGGCCGATGTGAGTTACGACCTGGGCACTAATGTCGTGCCTCTGGTGCACCTGCTGGAGCGGTTGCGACAGGCCGGTGGCCAGCGGCTGATTTACGCCTCGTCGGGGGGTACCGTGTACGGTCTGGCGTCGTCGCGGCAACCCATCGACGAGACCCATCCGACTGACCCGATCTGTGCCTACGGCGTCACCAAGCTGATGGCCGAGAAGTACATCCAGCTGTATGGCGCCAACTACGGCGTGAACTACGCCATTCTGCGGCTCGCCAACCCTTACGGCAGCAGCCAGCCGTGGGATCGGGTGCAGGGGGCTGTGGCCGTGTTCATGCACCGGCTGCTGCTGGACCAGGAGATCGCCATCTGGGGTGACGGGCAGACCGTCCGTGACTACGTACACGAAAGCGATGTCGCGGCTGCCTCGGTGGCGGCGGTGCAGTCCCGCGGGGCGTGTGGCGTCTTTAACGTCGGTTCCGGTCTCGCGGTGTCGCTGCTGGACCTGCTACGGCTGCTGGCGGCAGTCAGCGGCCGGCAACCTCGTGTTCGCCACGCGGCGCCCCGTGGTTTCGATGTTCCCTACAATGTGCTCGACTGGCGACGCTTCGCCGCTGCGACCGGGTGGCGTCCCGCCGTTGACCTCCGCCAGGGTGTGGCCCGCATGTGGGAACGGGCCTGTGCGGCTGCCTCCGGCTAGTCGGGCACCGGCGCCCGCAGCCACGGTGATCGCGTCGGCGGCTTCACCCACCCAGCCCTGCCGCCGGCCTCGGCGCTCTGGGATCGCTTGTCCAAGGGGGCGGGGAAGCAGCTGTCGGGAGGGTAGACGGCGGTGAAGATTGCCATGGTCTACGATGCCGTGTACCCGGAACACATCGGCGGCGGTGAACGGCGATATTGGGAGTTGGCTCGGCGCCTGGTCCAGGGCGGTCACGAGGTGTGGCTGGTCTCCATGCAGTATTGGGATGGTCCGGCGCGGATAACCCGCCAGGGCGTGACCCTGTTCGGGGTCTGTGCGGCCATTCCGTTGTTCACTGCCCGCGGCCGCCGATCCGTGGTCGAGCCGGTCTACTTCGCCTGGCACGTGGACCGTTTCCTGCGCCGTGAACCCTTCGATCTGATAGACTGCGCCGCTTTCCCGTATCTCTCCTGCATCGCCGCCTGGCGCCACCGGCGGCGGCGGGCACTGCCACTGGTGATCACCTGGTTCGAGGTCCGGGGCTGGCGGGGATGGTGGCGTTACAGCGGCCCGCTTGGCCTCGCGGCCGCGCTGTGGGAGATGGTCGTGGCCCGTCTGTCGGTCCACAATGTGGCCATCTCAGACCTGACCCTGGCCCAGGCCCGGGATCTGTACCCGCGGTTACGCCAACGCATGGCGTTGGTACCCTGCGGTGTCGAGTCGGCGCGACGAATCGGTCTGGGCAGTGACCCGGCGCGGCGGTTCCGCTTGCTGTGCGTCGGCCGCCTGGTGGCCCACAAGCGGGTCGAGTGGGCCATCGAGGTGCTGGCCGGCCTGGCCGCGAAGTACCCCCAACTGACCCTTTCTGTTGTGGGCGAAGGCCCCGAAGCTGGGCGCCTGCGGCGCCTGGCGGCGCACGCGGGGCTGACGCATCGCGTGACCTTCCACGGCCGGCTCGACGCCGACGACCTTGAACAGCAGTACCAGACGGCCGGCATTCTGCTGTCACCGTCGCAGCAGGAGGGTTTTGGCATGGTGCTGGCAGAGGCTATGGCCGCCGGGGTGGCCGTCGTTGCCGCGGACGCGCCCCGCTCCGCGGCCGGCGTCGTGCTGGCGGGCGGGCGGGCGGGGACACTGGTTACCTCAGCGGCCGCTATGCGCGACGCGGTTCGTTCGCTCCTGGACGACCCGCGCGTTCACGCGGCGTCAGCCACGCGGGCAGCGCAAAGCGCCATGGGGTTTGACTGGGACCGGACTGTGGTGCCTGGTCTCGAAGGGGTCTACGCCCGCGCCATGGGCGTGGCAACCGAGCCGACACCGACCGCAGGAGAGACCCGTCGATGGCCGTCCTGACGCCGCCCGTGCGCGGCGCTGCACCTGCGTCTGCGGCCGAGCGGCCCAGGCGGGGTTCGAGCCAGGCTGCAGCGGTGGTTGGCGGGTTTCCGCCCGCGGCAGGGGGCAGGCGGTGGCCGGCCGCGTTCCCGCCGCCCGGCCGTCCATGCCGCGCGGATGCGCCCTGGGCGAACGGGCCCGGCCGGCCGCGACACCCGCGCCGACCGGTACCGCGGGGCGGCACGAACGCGGGTCTGGCATGAGCTACCTGCACGACGCGGCTGTCGTGGCCTGGGTCACGCTGGCCAGCGGAGCCATCGGTGCGCCCTTCGCGGCCCTCCTGCCAACCAGCGGTTTTCGCCTGCGCTGGGCGCTGGCGCCGCCGTTGGGATTCGGCCTGCTCGCGGCGGCAACCGGCGCCGGCTATGTCCAGGGGGTAGCCGGCTGGGTGCCCGTGGCGGCCCTGGCATCGGCGGGGCTGGTGGTGGCCGCGGCCATGGCGATCGCGGCCCGGCGCCACGGCACACCGTCGTGGCGCTGTGCGTTAGTGCCCACCGGCGTGGTCCTCGCCGTGTCCATGGTCTGTCTCGCGCCGGCGTGGACAGGAGGGTACAGGTTCCGCGTCTTCCAGGGCAACGTGTACGACCACCTGCACTACGTCGGCACCGCGATTGCCTATCGCGTGATGGACTACGCCACGTTG
>CAITNQ010000072.1 GCA_903893785.1 uncultured Gemmatimonadota bacterium | reverse complement strand
GGACCAGCCGCCACGGGCGTCTCGGCTACCGCCGGCGTCTCCGCGGGGGTCGGCGCAACAGGCTCCACCGCTACCGGCGTTTCGACCACCGGCGATGTCTCGGTCGGTGCGGGCTCGCTTGGACCGACCGCCACGGGCGTCCCGGTAACCGCCGGCGTCTCCGCCGGGGTCGGCGCAACAGGCTCCACAGCTACCGGCGCTTCGACCACCGGCGCGGTCTCGGTCGGTGCTGCTTCGCTCGGACCAACCGCCACGGGCGTCTCGGCAACCGCCGGCGTCTCCGCGGGGGTCGGCGCGACAGGCTCCGCCGCTACGGGCGCTTCGACCACAGGCGCTGTCTCGGCCGGCGCTGGTTCGCTGGGACCAACCGCCACTGGCGTCTCAGCAACCGTCGGCGTCTCCGGCACCACCGGTGCAACAGGCTCGACCGCCGCCGGCGCCCCAGACACAGGCGCGGTCTCGGTCGGTGCGGGCTCGCTCGGACCAGCCGCCACGGGCGTCTCAGCAACCGCTGGCGTCTCCACGGGCGTCGGCGCGGCAGGCTCCGCCGCTACCGGCGCTTCGACCACGGGCACGGTACCGACCGCGACAGGGACCTCGACCACAGGCGCAGTCGCGGTCGGAGCTGCTTCGCTCGGACCAGCTACCAACGGCGTCTCGGCTACCGCCGGAGTCTCCGCGGGGGGCGGCGCAACAGGCTCCACTGCTACCGGTGCTTCGACGACGGGCGCTGTCTGAACCGGCGTTGGCGCGCTCGGAACCGCCGCCGTTGGCGTCTCAGCAACCGCTGGCGTCTCGGGAACCCCGGGCGCCTCTGCCGGCGCTGGGACGGCAGGCTCCACCGCTACCGGCGCTTCGACCACCGGCGCGGCCTCGGTCGGTGCGGGTTCGCTCGGGCCAGCCGCCACCGGCGTCTCAGAAACGGCTGCCGTTTCCGGCGGCGTGGGCACGGCGGGCTCCGCCGCTACCGGCGCTTCGACCACAGGCGCGGTCTCGGTCGGCGCTGGCTCGCTCGGCGCCGCCGCCGCTGGCGTCTGAGCAACCGTCGGCGTCTCCGTCACTACCGGCGCGACAGGCCCCGCTACCGGCGACTCAGACACAGGCACTGGTTCGCTCGGTCCAGCCGCCAATGGCGTCCCAGCAGCCGCCGGCGCCTCGGGCGTCGTCGGCGCAGCAGGCGCTGCCGCTACCGGCGCTTGGCCCACGGGCACGGTATCCGCCGCAGCAGGCACCTCAACGGCGGGCGCGGCTCCGGTCGGTGCTGGTTCGCTTGGACCAGTCGCCACTGGCGTCTTAGCAGCAGCCGGCGTCTCCGGGGGCGTCGGCGCAGTAGGCTCCACCGCCACCGGCGCCTCGACCACGGCTGATGGCTCGCTCGGCGCAGCCGCCACCGTCCCCTCACTCCCAGCTGGCGCCTCGACCACCGGAGGCACACCCGTCGGCCCCGCACTCGGCGGCGCCTCAGCCGCCCCGGTCGCCTCCGTCCGTTCCGTCTCCGTCGGCCCCGCACTCGGCGGCACCTCGGCCGCACCGCTCGCTTCCGTCGATCCTGTCTCGGTCGGCCCCGCACTCGGCGGCGCCTCAGCCGCCCCGGTCGCCTCCGTCCCTTCCGTCTCCGTCGGCCCCGCACTCGGCGGCACCCCAGCCGCACCGCTCGCTTCCGTCGGTCCCGTTTCCGTCGGCCCCGCACTCGGCGGCATCTCGACCGCACCGCCGGCCTGCGTCCCTTCCGTCTCCGTCGGCCCCGCACTCGGCGCCACCCCAGCCGCACCGCTGGCCTCCGTCCGTTCCGTCTCCGTCGGCTCCGCACTCGGCGCCACCCCAGCCGCCCCGGTCGCCTCCGTCCGTTCCGTCTCCGTCGGCCCCGCACTCGGCGGCACCCCAGCCGCACCGCTGGCCTCCGTCCGTTCCGTCTCCGTCGGCCCCACACTCGGCGGCACCTCGGCCGCACCGCTGGCCTCAGTCGGTTCCGTCTCCGTCGGCCCCGCACTCGGCGGCACCCCAGCCGCCCCGCTGGCCTCCGTCGGTTCCGTCTCCGTCGGCCCCGCACTCGGCGGCACCCCAGCCGCACCGCTGGCCTCCGTCGGTTCCGTCTCCGTCGGCCCCACACTCGGCGGCACCCCAGCCGCACCGCTGGCCTCCGTCGGTTCCGTCTCCGTCGGCCCCGCGCTTGGCGGCATCTCAGCCGCACCACGCGTTTCCGTCGCTCCCGTTTCAGTCGGCCCCGCGCTCGGCGGCACCTCGGCCGCGCCGCTGGCCTCCGTCCGTTCGGGCTCCGGTGCGGGAACACGATCTTGAGGTGCAGGGCTCGGTTCCTCGGTGACCCGAGCCGATGGCGGCGTTGCCGGAGTCTCAGCCACGGGAATACCATCGGCCGGGCCAGGTTCGACCGGCTCGGCAGCCACCGCGTCCCCAGTGCCGGGCACCGCGCCGCCTGGTTCGGGCGCCGACGCCGCGGATTCACCCCCCGCAGGCCCGTGGGCGTCCGGTTCTGCCTGTCCGCCTTTGGGCGTCGTCACGCCGTCCGTGGTTGGGACCGTCGCCGAGACGTCGGTGGCCGCGTCGCGGTCGGCGACCGGCACAGCCTCCGGCAGCGGCGGCGAGACCGCGGTACTTCCGGTCTCAGCTTCGCTGTCGCGCACGCCGCCGGGACGGCCATTGCCCGAGGCAGGCCGCGTCGCCTGGCCGTGCTCCGCCGTACCCGCGGTTGGCGTCGGGCGTTCGGCGTCGGTGGGCTCGTGGGCGACTGGGGGCCGCTCTTCCGGCAGTGTCGCCGCGGCGCTTCGGCTGGTGGCACGACTGCCGCGGCTGCCGTTACCGGCCGTCCGTCGGGCGACCGGCGCGGACTCGTCGGTGGCGGCGGATTCGACCGCGGCCGCGCCACGCGTGGCGCTGCGACTACGCCGCGAGCCCGGCGCCGACTCGGTACTCGTGCCCTCGTCAAGCGGGGTGGACACGGAGTTGCCGCCGGTCTCCTCGGCGCCAGCGCCGCGGCGGCGGGACCCGCGCGCAGACGGTGCCGGGGTCGCCGCGTCGGCATCGGCCAGCTTCGCGCTACTGCGACCTGCCTTGACGCGGGCTACACGGGGCTCGTCCTGCGGGCGCTCGGTGACTTGCGCCACGGTCTGAGCGGCATCGTGGACGCCCTGTTTGACCGTGACAACGCCGCCGTGTTCGCGCGCGTCCATGTCCGGCTTCTCGACCCGCTGCAGAACGGTCTGTTCGTCGAATTCGCTGCGGGTCTGGCGGGTGGAACGGGCCTTGCCTTTTGCCATGGAGGCTTACCTCATAGGTCTGGCCGTAGCAGGGACGGTTAGTGTCCAGCCCGGTCAGCGGGCTTCTCTGCGGTCTCTTGCGCCTGCGGTCGCCGCCGCAGAGCGCGGCGGGAGCGCGGCAGTTCAATGGTCAGTTCAGCTGCTCGGTCCAGCGGTTCGGATCCGCCGACCCTTCACGCGGATATCGCCGGCCGGGTTGGCGACGCGCTGGCCGCCCGTGTGCGCCCATGGGCACCCGCCGGGGTAGTGCGGCCGACAGCCACGCTCGTGCCTACGGCGGCCAGGCCACGTGATCCGGGCGTCCCACCGGCCACTCGGGCGGCCACCGGTGCGAGCCGCGCGTACCAGCGCCCGAACCAAACCGGTCATCGGCTTTCGACCGCCGTGGCCGCGGCGACGGCACCCCGCCGTCGGCCGCGTCACCTCTTCGCACCACCGGGGTCCTGTGGCGGGTTGGACCACCGATAGACCGATAGACCGACGGCCGCACCTCAGCGCTCATGCATGGCCTGCTGCGCCGAAGCATAGATCGGCTTGAGCAGGTACTGCATGACCGTTTTGCTGCCGGTGCGGATGTCAGCTTGCAGGCTCATCCCCGGCAGTACAGGGTTGCGCGTGGGGTCCTGGCCGACGAAGCGCTGGTCCACGCTGACGCGGCCGCGGTAGTGCGACTCGGCGCCCGGGCCGGCGATGGCCGTGGCGGAGATCTCCTCGAGCACGCCGCGGATGCCGCCGTAGCGACCGAAGTCGTACGTCGTCAGCTTGAGCACCACCGGCTGCCCGGTATGGATGTGGCCCACGTCGCGGGCAGCGATGCGGACCTGGGCGATCAGGCGACGGTCTACGGGCACGATCTCGAGCACGGTGCTGCCCGGCGCCACGATGCCACCCAGGGTATGGGCCTTGAGCCCATGGGCAATGCCACCTACTGGTGCAACGATATCCTGCAGTTGCAGGTACACCTGGCTGCGGGTGACCTGTTCCTGAGCCTGTAGGAGTTCGGTATGGGTGCTGGCCAGTTCGGTGAGCAGCCCTTCGCGGAACTGCTGGTCGATTTCCCGCAGACGGTCGGTGACCTCGGCCAGGCGCGCCGCGGCGCGCGTCTGGTTGGCGGCCACCCCGGCCAGGTCGCCTGCCAGGCTGGCCTGGCTGCGCTGCAGGCCGAGGAACATCACGCGCGAGTTCAACCCCTTCTCGACCAGGCCCTGGCGGATGCCGATCTCTTCATCGAGCAGCGCCTTCTGCTGTCGCAGCGTCTGGGCCCGCGCCTTCAGCTCTTCTGCCTCGGCCTGGGCCTGCGCCTGCTGCTGCCGGGCCATGCGCACGCGCGTCTGGTGGCCAAGCAGGATCTGGTCGTGCAGACGCTGCTCGTCGGCTGCCGCCGTGGCGCCCGCAGACCCCAGACCGGCGAAGTCAGGGGCCCGGCCGTCCAACAGCGCCTGCAAACGCTCGCGCCGGGCCATGGCGGCGATCAGGGCGGCCTGCGACTGAGCCCATTCAGACCGGGTGAGGGTCGGATCGAGCCGCATCAGTACCTGGCCCGCCGCCACGGTGTCGCCGTCAGCCACCAGGATTTCGCGCACAATACCGCCGGGCAGGCTCTGGACCTGCTGGACCTCGCCGTACGGCACGATCTCACCGGGCGCGATCGCCACCTCGTCGACCGGGGCCAAGGACGCCCAGACGAGAAAGGCAAGCACGGCCAGGGCCGCAAAGGCAATCACCGCCCGGGCGATCAGCGGACCGCCGGATTCCTCCAGCAGGATCGACTTGGCCAGGTGCTCCCGATCGCCGGTCCCCAGCAGCGTTCCGTGTGCCATACCGCAAGGCCTCCGCTTGGCGTCAGGGAGTCGCCGCCCCGAGGTACTGGGGGACGACCTGGGCCGCCGGGCCCAGTTGCCGGACGCGGCCCCGGTCCAGCCACAGGACCTGGTCCGCCAGGTCCAGCAGTCCGGGGTTGTGAGTAACGATGATGAAGGTGACGCTGCCCTTGAGTCGGCGGATCTCGGCCACCAGATCGGCCGTCGAGGTCAAGCCCCGTTCAGGCTCGTCCAGCAGCACCAGACGCGACGGCCGCAACCAGGCCCGTGCCAGGCACAGGCGGCGGCTCACGTCATGCCCCAGGCGGGCCTGCGCGGCCTCATCGAGCACGGTGTCAAAACCATGGGGCAGGGCTTTGACGGCACTGAGCACGCCCGCCCGCTCGCAGGCCTGGCGCAGCTCCTCGTCGGTTGCCGCCGGATGGGACAGGCGCAGGTTCTCGGCCACGGTGACATGGAACAGGTGCACACCCTGGGGCGCGTAGGCGACCGATCGGCGCAGCGCGATGGGGTCCAGTTGCCGGACGTTCATCCCGTCCACCAAAATCCGCCCGGCTTGGGGCACATACATGCCGAGAATGAGCTTGAGCACAGAGGTTTTGCCGGCGCCGTCGTGGCCGACCAAGGCCACGACCTGGCCCGCGGCGATGGTCAGGTCCAGGCCCAGCAGCGCGGGGAAGGCGTCGGCCGAGTAGCGGATCGATACCTGGGACAGCGAGACCGCGCCCATCAGGTTGCGGTGCACCTGGGCGGTGGCCACCGGGCGACTCTCCAGCGGCATGGTGATGAAGCGGTTGAGCTGGGCAATGCTCTTGCGGATCCGGTCGACCTGCGTCATGACTACGAAGCCGGTACGCAGCGGCGCCAGGATGCGCCAGACAAGGAACATGCAGCCCATCAGGGCCGCCATGGTCATGCGCCCGGCCAGCACGTTCATCACGCCCACAGCCACCGTGGCAATGCCCGCGGCGGAAACCAGCACGGCCGAGGTAGCGCTCACCACGGCACTGGTGAACGCCGCTCGACGACCCTGGGTGGCCGCCTCGGCTGACAGGTCGCGGTAGCGTTCACGCCAGCGCGCGCCCATGCCGGCGTTCTTGATCGCCGCCAGGCTGGTCAGCACCTCGAGGGTGAATTCCTGCTTGGCCGCACCAGAGGCCGACACCGCGGTGTTGCCGCGTTTGATCACTTGATTGGCGGCCAGCCCCAGAGCGATGAACAGCACAATAGCCCCCAAAGGCACGTAGGCGACGGTGCCGCCGGTAAACACCATACCGACCATCAGGATGATGATGAAAGGCATGTCCATCAGGGCCGCGATGGCTGGGCCAGAGAAGAAATCGCGCACCGTCTCAAAATCCCGGATGCGCGCCAGCTGCGCCCCCAAGGGCGCGGTCTCGGTGTACGACGGCGGCAGGTACAGCAGCCGTCGCATGACCTCAGACCCGACCAGGTGGCCGAGCCGGGCGCCGGTGTAGCCCATCATCTTGGCGCGCAGCAACTGCACGCCCGTCGTGGCCAACAGGTACAGGGCCACGCCACCGCCCCAGAAGGCGTAGGTGATGGCACTGCCGGCCACGGTCATCTGCCCGTAGATCCACGACACCAGGGTCGGCGAGGCCAGGGCCAGCAGACTCAGCGCCAGGGACAGCAGCATGGCCCACAGCAGCAGACCGCGGAAGCGCCCGAGCACGCGGGCAAACCAGTCGGGCTGGGTGTCCAGCAGCGCCATGGCCTCGCCGCTGACGGGGCGGAAGAACAGCGCCGTGCCGCGGGCCCGACGACGACCCAGCTGCGTGTACGCACCGCGCGCGCCGTCGTAGGCGAGGAAGTCATTGCCGGCACCGCGGACGAGCACTCGCGGCGCCTCGCCGGGCCCCATGAACAGGCACGGCAGCGCGCGGGTATCCAGGCGCGCCAGGTCCACAGATGCGGAATGACCTTCGTACTTCAGCTGCGCCATGGTGTTGACCAGATCGGCCACATCCATGGCCTCCGGCTGGTCCGGCATGGCCACGGCGAGATCACTGTGGTCACCACGCCAACCCACCGCATCCAGCAACGGCACCAGGCAACGCCGCAGCGGGTTCTCGTTGGCCATCGGCACCGGTTCGGTCGAGGCAGTGCGGCGGGCGGCGGTCATGGCTGAGCCTCGATTTCGCCGTCGTCCAGCATCACGTCTGCGGCCGCGTCGCGGTGCCGGGCGAACGTCACCGCGTCGACGGCGTTGGTGTGGTTCACCCACCATTCCATCATGCGTACCTTGAGGGCGCCGGTCAGGCTCAGCCGGTTGGCCGCCAGGTGGTCGCGGTAGGTCAGCAAGATGCCCAACAGTCGCTCGTGCTCCTCGTGGTGTTCGGCCAGGCCGGCATCCGCCCAGGGCCGCATGATCGCTTCCTCGCGCTGGAAGTGCGCGGCAGCCAACGCGTGCAGACGATCGAACAGCTCCAGTGCGTCCTGGGTCGAACGGGCCCGGTCCCGTTCGGCCGCCGCCAGGACCTTGTTGAGCTCCAGGGCCAATTCCACCAGATGCTGGTGGTCGTGGTCGACCACCGGGTTGCCGGTGGTATGGATGGCCCAGGCCACTTCGTCCCAGCTGGTGGCCCGTTCCATGACCTTGGCCCCCCAGCGCTCCATGCTGAGCATGCTGTAGTCGGTCTCGTTGATGTGGTTGATCCACCACTCCAGCAGGGCTAGCTCTAACTCGTCGCGCACGGCGGCGCCTTCGCGCTCATGGCGCTGACGGTACCGCGCCACCAGCGCCAGGAATTGCCGATGCTGTTCCTGCTGCGTCGCCAAGCCGGGCAGCTGGAAACGCTGTTGGAAGTCCTCCTCGTGGGCGAAATGGGCGGCCGCCCCGCTGGCCATCTGGTCAAACAGACCGGCGATCACGGCGGTAGCTTCCGGGCCGGCCGCCTGACGTAACGCCTGGCCTAGCTTGAGGAAAACCTCGGTCAGGCGTTCGTGCTCGACATCGATCTGCGCCACCTGAGTGCGCTGCACGATGGTCGCCACGTCGCTCCAGGACTGGGCCCGCCGCAGTGCTTCCCGCCACTTGTCGAGGGTGAAGCACTCGTAGTCGACGTGGTTGATGTGCACCACGACCCACTCGAGGATGGCCATCTTGAGGCTGGCGTTGATCATCAGCCGGCCACTGCGATAGTCTTCCAGCGTCCCCTGCAGCAGGGCCAGAATGCGCTGGTGCTGCTCGCGCTGCACGTCCATCATGCCCAGGTCGTAGCGCCGGATCAGCGCCTCTTCGCGGGTGAAGTGATCGCGAGCGTAGTCGTAGAGGTCCTGCAGCAATTGGCCTTGCTGGGCGATGGCATCCAGGTCGACGGCCGCCTTCTCGGCCGTGTCGACGAAGCGGTTGATCTGCAGACCGAACTCGGTCAGGCGGCGATGGTCGGCATCGACTGCCCCCACGCCCGTGCGCCGGACCAGGAACGACAGGTCGTCCCAGGTGCGCGCCGACTGCATGACCCAGCGGGTCCAGGCGTCGTTATCCACGGCTACTCCCGGCTGGGCGATGGACCGCAGCCGTGACGGCGGTCGCCGCCCGCGGCGTCAGTTGGCCCTGGTGCAGCACGAAACTCTGGTCGGCCAACGCCTGGAGGCTGGGCGTGGCGGTGACCATGACGACGGTGCAGGTACCGTGCAGGCGCTCCAGCAGCCAGCGTAGCACGCGCTGACTGTCGGCGTCCATGGCGGCCTCGGTCTTGTCGAGGAGCAGCAGGCGCGGGCGCACCACCAGGGCCCGAGCAATGGCGATCCGCTGGATCAGGCCGCTCGGCAGCAGGCTGTTGGACTGGGCCGTTACCGGCGTCTCGTACCCCTGCGGCAGCGCCGCTACCAGCTCGTCCAGGCCCACCAGCGCCGCGGCGTCCAATGCCGCCTCGTGCCGCAGCGGGTGGAACAGGGCGATGTTTTCCAGCAGCGTGCCCTTGAACAGCGTGCCCGCGGGCGGCAGGTATTCGACCCGACCGCGCAGCGAGGTCGGATCCCAGCCGGCCAGGTTGTAGCCGTCGATGAGCACGTGGCCCTGCTGCGGGGTCAGCGCCCCCATCAGCAGGCGCAGCAGCGTAGTGGTGCCGGCAGACGGCGCACCTTCGATGGCGACCATGGTCTTCGCCGGCACGACCAGAGACAGGTCAGAGATTACCTGCGGATAGCCGGGAGCATAGCGGAAACACACACCCGACAGCTCCAGGCCACCGGCAATATCCTCGGGCACCGGCGGCAGGCCGGGTTTGACCTCAGGTTCAAGGGCGACGATCTCGCCATAGCGCTGGCGGGCAACGCGCGCCTCGGAACGCCGCAGCAGGAAACCGCTGAGGCTCTGGATCGGCTGCATCACGCGGGCACTGAGCAGGCTGCACGCCGTCAGCGTGCCCAGCGTCAGCACGCCGTCCGAGACCTGGCTGGCCCCCAGACCGATGACGCCGAACACCGCCACCTGGGAAAAGAAGGCGCCCAGATGGTTGGGCAGAGCGGTCCACTCGCTGGCTTCCAGGTCAGCCACGGTGCTGTCGGCCTGCAGCCGTTCATGGCGCCGCAGCAGGGGCTCTTCCATGGAGATGGCCTTGGCCGCGTGAATGCGGCTGAGGACCTCCAGGGCAAAGCTGCTGCGCTGGTCGTTGCTGCGCAGCCGCTGCTGCCGGGCCACCCGGAAACGGGCGTCGCAGTAAAGGACCACACCCACCAGGGCCAGGGCCGTGGCCAGGGGCACCAGTACCAGGCGGCCCCCGAGCATGGCCGTGACGACCAGCAGCAGGAGGGCAAAGGGCAGGTCAAGGGCAGCCTGGAAAGCCTGCCCGGAATAGAAACCGCGCAAGGCCCCGATGGCGCTCAGGCGGTCCAGGTGCGCACCCAGGCCTTCGCGAGCAAACTGGTCCAGGCGGCAGCCGAGGATCGCGTTGATGGCTTGGCAACCGGCCAGATGCTCGAAACGGGCGGCCATGCTGCCACTGATGGCGGCGCGGCCCAGGGTCAAGCCGAATTCAAGCAGCAGTGCCAGCAGGCACCCACCGATGAGCCAGGCCAGGGTATCCGTGGCCTGGTTGCCGAGAATACGGTCGAATACCTGCATCAGGGTCAACGGCAGAGCCAGCGACAGCACGCTGATGAACGCCGACGATATCAGCAGGTAGAACCCGTCGCGCGAACGCCATTCCAGGCCCGGCAGGGCCACCGCGGCCGAAGGTTCAGCCATGACGTGCCTGCCGGGAAGCCACGCCACGCCAAGGGCCACATCCGGGAGCCGGCTGGCCGGCAACGGAGGCCACGCGCGGATGGGGCCGCGGTTCAGCGGTGATCATCAAGGGCCTCCAGCGTCAGCTGGCCGGTGGCCAGCAGCAACTGCGCCTGCAGCCGCAGCACGGCGTACCGGCCGCGCACCAGCGCCAGTTGGTTGGCGAAGAGCCGGTCCTGGGCATCGAGTACCTGCAGCGTCGTAGCCGTACCGGCGGCAAACTCGCTGTCAACGCCTTCGGCCGCAGCCCGGGCCGCCACCACCGCCGCCTGGTAGAGCTCGAGGGACTGGCGCGCCGCCGTCAGCTGCAGCCACTGCGTGCTTACGTCCCGTGCGGCCAGCAGTCGCTGGCGCTCCAACTCGGCCTGAGCTAGTTCGCGAGCTGCGCCGGCTTGCTGGCGCTGGGCCCGCAGGTCGCCGCCACGGAAGATCGGCAGCGACAGGTTGAGGCTGGCCAACCGCTCGTCGTTACGCACGGCCGGATCGCCGGCCGGGCCGGCCCAGGTACGCGTCACCGAACCATTCAGGGCCACCACGGGTAGGGACTGAGCCTGCACCGCCGCGGCCTGCGCCCCGGCCGCCTGGCGAGCCGCCAGGGCGGCCTGCACCGCCGGCGTCGACGGCAGCTCGGGCGGCGGTGCCGTCAGGACCGGCAGCACCGGCACCGGCAATTCATCGGCCGGCGGGTCACCGGTTAACTCGGTCAAGATCAGCGCGGCCGCCTCCGACGCACTGGCTGCGGTGAGCCATTCCGCCTCGGCCGCCGCCGCGCGGGCTTGGGCCTGGTCGACATCGGTGCGGGTCAACTCACCCGCCTGCTGGCGCTGTTCGGAGGCTCGCTGATGCGCCGCCGCTAGGTCGAAGTTGGCCCGCGACAGGGCGGCTGCGTCACGGCTTTCCAGCACCTGCAGGTAGGCGCCGAGGACCTGGTGCACGAAGGACTGGTACGCCTCGATGAAGGTGTAACGCGCTGCCCGAGCTCGGGCCAGACTGGAACGCAGACCCAGCCAGGCCGGCACATCGACCAGCGATTGGCTGGCGTTGACCCCGGCCGTACGCGTGTCCGTAGTGGCGGTTGGTGACCCGTCCTCCTGGCGCTGCGCCCGACCGGCCAGGTTGAGCTGCGGTAGCAGGCCGGCCCGGGCTTGGGCCACGCCGGCGCCGGCGATCGGCAGCTGCTGCCCGGCGGCTGCCAGCGTCGGGTGGCGAAGAACCGCCCGCCGAATGGCTTCCTGACAACTGTCTGCCGCAGGCTGGGACAGCCGCTGCATCTCATTAGGTCCCAATGTATTGGCCCACCATTGGGGCGGGGCTTGGGCAGCCCGTTGGGACGCGCCCTGGGCTGTCTGGGCCGGTCCCGCGAGAACGAACGCGATCAGGCACACCAGTCCCCGTCGCGGGCCCCGGCAGGAGATCCAGGGGCTCAAGGCGGCGCTGATGGCAGTGGCCGCAGGTGCACCAGGCATAGTTGGCCCCACCTATGAGCTACCGTGCACAGGAATACAGAGTTGACAGGGGAGTTATCCGTATATGAATATAGCATCTGAGGGGCTGGCGGCCACAGGAAGACCGAACTTCGCCTGCTCAAGTGACAACAGGCGCGACTACGAGTCCCAGGACGGCCCGGCCACGGTGGCCGACGGCACCGCCGGTTACGGCAGTGTCACCCTCGTACGCGGCGCCGCGCCCCCGGCGGGCCATGACCCGCCCGCGGCCGCCCCCGGGGGGTCCCAGGGCCCCGTCGTGCCAGGGCCCTGGCCGCGCCGCCGGTTGGGCCTGGGAAGGTCGCCGGCGCCGGATCATGCCCTGCCAGAGGGCCCCATGCCGGCCACAAGGGCCGTCCGGCCGCAGGCACTCCTGAGCCTGCCGGAAACCTGCCGTCCAGGGCGCCTGGGCGTTCGTGGGCGCCACCTCAAACACCGCAGCGCCGCGGGTCGGCGCCGCGGACCAGAAAGGGCAGGCCCATGCAGACGGAGTTCCGGCGCGCCCTGCTCCGGTCGCTGGTGGCTATCGCCGGGGTGCTGGCCTTCGGCACCGGCGGCTATCTGCTACTGGACGACGGTTGGACCGTGCTCGACGCGTTCTACATGACGCTGATCACGGTTACCACCATCGGCTACGGTGAGATCCGTCCCCTGGAGACCGGCGGGCGCATCTTCACCTCGGTGCTGATCGTGCTGGGCATTGGCACGGCGGCGGCGGCGTTGACACAAATTGGCTCGCTGCTGGTGGAAAGCCGGCTGGGAGCGTTGCTCGGGAGGCGCAGAATCGACGACCGACTGAAGAAAACCTCAGGCCACTACCTGATCTGCGGCTTCGGCGATCTGGGGGCGGCCATCGGCGCAGAATTGGACCGCGCCGGCGTAGCCTTTGTCGTCATTGACGCCAATGACGAGCTGCTGCAGCGGGCTGACGCATTGGGTTTCATCACCGTCTGCGGCGACCCGACCCAAGATGCTACCCTGATCAACGCCGGGATCCGTCGCGCCGCCGGGGTGGTCATCTGCGCCGCCGACCTGGCCACCAGCCTGGTGGTTTCCATGGCTGGCCGCGAACTCAACCCGGCCGTGCACATCATTGCCATGGGCGCCGACAGCAGCCTGGAGGAGCGCCTGGTGCGAGCCGGCGCCGATGCCGTCGCGTATCCGGTGCAGATGGGCGGCCAGCGCGTCGCGCGCCTGATCATCGAGCAACTGGGCTTGACACCGGAGGACGCCCCCGGGGCCGAGGAGCCCGGGGTTTTCGGCTACCGGGTGAAACTCTACCGGCGGTACAGCGGCGACCAGGCCACCGCCCTGCCTAGCGTTGGCGAGATCGTCAGCCGCACCGGCGCCGTGCAGGCCGTGTCGCTGCGCCGTGCCGACGGCAGCGAAATCGAACAGCCCGCCACCAATTTGGAGGTGGGTCAGGGCGACGCGCTGGCCCTGCTGGTACGCGAAGGCCAGGCCGCCAGTCGCCCCGGCACCGTGCCGCCCGAGTGGACCGAGGAGATGAGTCTGGGCCTGCCCAGCATCGACGAAGAGCATCGCATGCTGCTGACGCTCATCAGCCGCATTTCCGAGGCCACCCAGCGCAAGTCACCGCGGACCGAGATCGCCAACATCTTCGACCGCTTGATCGAATACACCGAGAGGCACTTCCAACACGAGGAAGCGCTCTTCCGCGAGCATGCCTACCCGGACGCCGAGGCCCACGCCGCCCAGCACCGCGACCTGGCCGCCCAGGTGATGGAATTGAACCGCGATCGCCGCGCTGTCCTGCCCGCCAATGTGGCCGACTTCCTGGTCGACTGGCTGCGGGTGCACATCATGGGCAGCGACCACCGTTATGTGACCTGGCTGCAGGAGCGCGGCGTCCGCTGAAGTCAAGGGGCTGCCACCGCGGGCTCAGGGCACCTTCGGGGGTGCAGGCGCAGGCCTTGGACAGGGGGCGCCCCGCTCCCCCGCCGCGGCGGGCACCCTTGCCAGGCTCGATCCGGGCGGCGGGCGGTCGGCCGGCGGTGATCCGTGCCCGCGGCCACCGTCCGCGGCCCCCACTCGCTCAGCCCAGCAGTTGACCCACCACGGCCAGGCTTTCCGTCTGCTGCAGGTCCAGATTGAGCAGCGCCCCGTTGCCCCCGCAGTCCACGACCGCCTGACACAGGCGGCGCGTGCGTTCGGCCCGGCCCGTGGCGGTCACCGGCGGGTACAGGGGTACCGCCCCGCTGGAACTGGCCCGCAATCGGGCCAGTTCACGGGCGTAGATATCTTCGAGGGGCAACTCCTCGCCGGGCTGCCCCGGCAAGCGGCGCGGCAGCGCCAGGTCATCGTAACCAAACAGGCGCCACAGCAGAGCCACGACATCCTCCTCCGCCGCGCCGGGCACGGCGCGCAGCAGAGCCCCACCCCACTCCGCCACCACCGACGGCACGCACGTGGCCCAACCCACTACGCCGCCGAACGAGGCGCCGCCGGTGAGGAAGTCGACGCCGCGCTCCCACTCTTCGTACAGGTGGCCACCCAGCAGGGCGACAGAAGGCGGGAAAACGTCCGAGCCGAAAACGCACGTGGCGCCGGCAGCCTGGCGCACGGCCGCGCCGAACGCTGCCATCTGGCGCGCCAGCAGGCGAGCACGGCACTCAAGCCACTCGACCCAGACGCCGCCGTCGCCCACCCACGCCAGCCATTCAGAGGCCGCGGGCCGGGCCTGGACCAGGGCCCGCAGTCGGGCGGGCGTCAGGCCGCGGAGCCGCTCCAGCCAACCGCGCAGGCCTTGACGCATGGCGTCGAAAGAGTAACCGAGTTCCTCGGCGGCGTTCCGGCAGTCGTCGCAACCGCAGGCCACCAGGGCGTGCAGGTTGGCCGGTGCCGGGTAGCGCGCGTGGTCGACACACAGACCATCGACGCCGTAGTCGCGGACCGCATGCACCAGACACTGGCGGGTCCAGTCGTGGACCACCGGGCGGCTGGGGCACAGCCCGATGCCCCAGCGCGCGTAGCGCCGGTCCAGTGGGCGTCCCTCCAGATCGCAAAGAGCGTGTTCAGGGTATACGTCGCCCCCATAGCTCCACAGGCCCAGGTGGCCCCACACCTCAATCCCAGCCCGGGCGCTGGCGTCGATGACGCGCCTGAGGGGTGCATCGTCAACTCCGGAGACGATGCCTGCCACCGGTGGGTAGACCCCCTCCCGCCCGCGCGGCCAGGCGTCAAGGCGCGCTCGCCAATCCTCGAAGGGACCAGCGGCGGCCAGTTCGGCGCTGGCGGCGAAGCCGGACGTATGGCTTACCGGGCTCTCGGGCATTACAGTGGTCAAGCCGATTTCGTCGCGCAGGCGCGCCAGCACCTGCGGGGCAGCGGCGACAGCTTCGGTCTGACAGAACCAGATCAGACGACGGCGGTGCGGCGGCGCAACCATGGGCCCCTCCTTGCCAGGCGGTGTGGGCCAATATAAGGCGCCCAGCAGACCACGGGGTCGCCGACGGCTCGACGGCTGCCACGGCTCCGTGGCCACGGTCGCGTTGCCGCGGCAACTCGGTGAAAGGTCGCGGGGGCGGGCGATCAACCCCGGCCAGGGTTGGGCTGGGTCGCGGGGAGCGACGCCCCGGCGGCCCACGGCGAACCGTACGCGGAACGCGGGCATGCCGATCCAGGAGCGCCCAAGGCCGAACCGATGTGAGATCAGGCCAGAGGAGGGCTCGTCGTTCTCACGGGGAGCGACGCCCCGGCGGCCCACGGCGAACCGTACGCGGGCCGGGGCCATGCCGATCCAGGCGCGCCCAAGACCGAACGGGCGTGCGATCAGGCCAGAGGAGAGCTCGTCGTTTTCACGGTGCGCGACGCCCCGGGAACCAACCGCGCCACCGCCACGGTCGCGACCCTCTGGACCGCCGAAACGGGAGCTGGTATGTTCCGGACAGGTCGGCGGGTTGGCGGTGCGCTGACGGCCGACAGGCAACCCGCCGGACCATGGAACCGTCGGTGCGCCCCCAAGTCGGGCGCTGACCGGTATCACCCCATCCCTACGCCGAGGCCTGGCATGATCTTGGAAGCCCTGACTGCCCGGCGGCCGGTGACCCTGCCGGCTCGCGAAAATGCCCTCAGTCGCCGTTACCTGCGGGTGCTGGAGAACTGGTTGCCAGTGGGAGTGGCATCGTTCGCACCGTGGCCTGAACGGGCGGACTGCGGCCACTTCCTGGGTGGCTGCCACTGGTATGGCATCGAGACCCGCGCCGGCATTCTGGTGGCCGCGTTGCTGGCCAACGCCCGGGCATACGACGAGCGCCGTGGGGGGGTGCCACGCCCCGAGTTGCGGCGCCTGGCGCGCGCCGGACTGCGTTACCTGTGTTTCACTCACGACACGGGCCCGGCCGAATGCGTCCGCCCGGCCAAGGGATTGGGTCGGCCGGAAAACTGCGGCACCAAATGGGGGGAGCGGGGGTTGGGGTTCTTCCGCGAGAGCCAGTGCGGCCTGACGGTGTGGGTGATGGGCGTGGTGGCCCTGCTGCTGGCCGAGGACCTGGACGAGGAAACTTGGACCATGGTGGCCACGGTGCATGCCGACTACGCGACTCGATTTGCCGAGGTGCCGCCGCGGAATGGGGTGTACCTGGACACCCAGATGGAGGAGAACGGCTGGACTTCCTGCGGGTTGGCAGCGGCGGCGCTGCTGTTGCCCGGCCACCCGCAGGCTGCGGCCTGGGCGCGCGCCGCGCGGCAATGGATGTTCCAGACCGCCACCACGCCCCAAGATGCCACCAACCGAGCCCCGTACGCCGATGGCCAGACGGTGGCCGGGTGGACCGGCAAAACTTTCACCACCTTGCCCGACTACATGGCCGAGAACCACGGCATGGTGCACCCCAGCTACACGGCCACCGCCGTGGGTTTCGCCGGGCAGTTGGCCGGTCTGTACGCACTTCACGGCCAACCCCTCCCCAAGGAAGCCCGATTCAACCGCCAACGCATCTACGAACAGCTCAAGCTGACCACCGATGCCATGGGCTGCCTGCATCCGGTCCAGGGGATGGACTGGCCCTATCTCTGGCCCGATCCCGGGACGCCGACGCACGCCGCGGCGGCCCTGCTGTTTCGCGATGCCGACGCAGCGCGGCTGGAAGACCGGGCCCTGGCCACGCTGGAAGCTCGCCAGGCGAGCGCGGGCGGCCGCATGTTCGCGGCCGAGATCGCCAGTCAGGTGCACGATATACAGGACCCCCTGGCGATCCGCGAGTGCGCTATCGAGACCCCGGCCCTTTCATACCTGCTGCACCGCCTGTTGGGTCCGGGGCCCCGGCCGGTCGACGAGAAGGTCCTGGCCCGTCGTACCTGTGGCGTACGCGTCTTCCCGCACTCGGGGTTCGTTTTCCACCGCCATCACCACGGCCAGACCTCCCTGTCCTGGCGTAACTGCATCATGGCCCTGCCACTCACCCAGGAGGGCATCTACACGGTGGCGCCGGCGAGCCAGACCTGGCTCGCCCAGGTGGCGGTGCGCGGCCACGCCGACAGCCTGGACCTGCGGTCCCAGCGCGTCCACGAGTTGACGCACGGTTTTGCCGCCGCCCTGGTGGTGGAGCGCGCCCAGGGATCGGTCCGGCAGGAGGTGCTGCTGGCCAGCCTGCCGGATGGCACCCTGTTGTCCTGGGAGCGCCTCCTGGCTCTTGAGGCCGTCACCGTGGAGCACTGCCAGCAGGGCTTCCTGCGCCTGGTCAACGAAACCTTCGCGGCGCTGCCAGGGAACTGCCACGGGCAACGGACGCTGTTCACACCGACCGGCCGGCACACCTTCGTCGGCTTTGTCAGCAGTGACCCGAAAGACGATGTCATTCGTGATCTGGGGCAGCCGGAATGGCTCAATTTCGATGACCGCGTGGGCCTGGTGTACACTGGCACAGATGCGACGCGGTACATCAACCGCCATTACTTCCGCCCGTGGTGGGCGGTAGCCGACGATCTGATCCTGAGCCACCGCGATACACCGCATCGGGTGCGCCCGGGCGGCCTGATCGGGGGCCTGGCGGCGCTGTTCGCACCGGGCCAGTCGCACCGGCGCACGAGCACCCAGGGGCTCGCCCTCCTGCATGCCACCCCGGGCACGGCGGCGGTCGGCATGATTGCGAACGGTTACCGAGCGCTGGCCCATTTCGGTACCCGGGCCGCGTCGCTGGAGTTCACCTGGCTCCGGCCCGCCGGCGCCCCGATCGAGGTTTTCCCCGGGGCCACGCGGCTGGCCGACGGGCAGGTGGTCTACACCCGTTCGCTGGAGCCGGGCGAGGCGCGCCTGGAGCCGGCGCTGCTGACGGTACAGGCGGAAGGGCCGTTGGAGTTTGTTGCCAGTGAAGGGCGTGTGTGGGTCCGCAACGACAGCACTCGCACGATGACGGTGCAGGTGACCGGCGAAGCGCCGTGCCCGGTGCCCGGGGGCACTGTGCGCAGCCTGCGCGATGGCACGCCCGGCAACCGACCGGCCCGTTCCCGGGCCGGCAGCGCCTGACCGGGCCCGCGGGGTCCCGCCCGCGGCTTCAGGCGGGCCGCTCGCGTGGTCCGGCCTGAATCGACTGGGCCAAGGAGTCCAAGTCACGCGCCAGCAGTTCGCGTTCGTCGGCCTCCTGCACGCGGGCCAACTCGGCCTGGGCCTGGGCCAGGTGGGCTGCGGCGGCCGCCCAGCGGCCCTGGACGACGGCGGCCCGGCACAGGGCTTCACGGGCGTAGCCGGTGTAAAAGGGTGTCAAGCCTGCCTGCTGGCCGACGCGCAGGCAGTGCTCGCCGAAGGCAGCGGCCAGGTCGGGGCTCCCGGCCAGGGCGAGCACCCGCGCGACCTGCCACAAACCGATGGACAGGTTCGTGGGTGTGCAGTCCGGCCGCTGTTTCCAGTGCCATAGGGAGGCACTGGCCAGCAGGACCATCTCCTGCACATCCTCCGCCGTGCGCTCGGCGGCATCGATCAGGGTCCAGCAATCGTTGAAGCACTGGACTGAGAACTGGCGGTGGGCACTCTCCATGGCAACCTCGGCAGGCGGGGGCATGGGCGCAGCGCGGCAACAGGGCCGACAGCGAGCGTACCGACCCCGACCCGGCGCGCAAGGAGTGTCCGTCGGGCCAGCTTGCCGCGCCTCGGCCCCATACGGATGTTTGCCCGCGCAGCGGCCCGCGCGCGACCGGAACTGGTCCGGTGCCTCGCCGGACCGTGCCGGAGAGCCGACCATGACGCCGCGCGAGCGCGTACTGACCGCCTTGAACCACCGCGAGCCGGACCGCGTCCCCTTCAACATGCGCATCTGTCCCGAGTTGCTGGCGCAGTTCCGCCAACGCCTCGGTGACCCGCTGGCCGACTGGAGCACCACCCAGGGGCACGACATCCGGCCGCTGGATGGTTTCGCGCTGGAGCCATGCCCTGACGGGGTGGCGGTGGAGGAGTGGACCCCCCCGGTGGCCGCCGACCAGATCGACGCGGCAGCACGGCAGGTTCGGGCCCTGCAGGCGCAGGACGTGGCCGTGTGCAGCGGCTACCAGATGGGTGTCTTCGAGCACGCCAAGGAATGGTTGGGCGATGTCGATACGTTGACCCTGCCGCACTTGGACCCGCGGCGGTGCGAACGCGTACTGGACCGCATCACCGGTTGGAAGATGGCGGTGTACGGCGCCTGGGTCAGCACCGGCGTGGATGTAGTTTGGATCGGTGATGACCTGGGCACCCAGCGTTCACTGGTTATGAGCCCGGCGGACTACCGCCATTGGTACCGGCCACGCCACCAACGCCTGGTAGCCCACCTGAAGGGCCTCAACCCACAGGTCCGGGTGGCGTTCCACTGCTGCGGTCACGTCGCCCCGTTGGTTCGCGACCTGATCGACATCGGCGTGGACATCCTTGAGGCCGTGCAGGCAGAGGCCATGGACATCGGCTACCTGAAGCACGAATTCGGTCGCGATCTGTGTTTCTGGGGCGGCGTGGGGGCGCAGAGCGTGCTGGCTCGCCCGTCACGCCAGCAGGTGATCGATGGCGTCCGCCAGACGCTGGCGAAGATGATGCCGGGGGGCGGGTACATCGCTGCGCCCTGCCACACGCTGACCGAAGAGGTTACCTGGGATAATATCGAAGCGTACCACGAGGCGGTACGGCAATACGGCAGCTACGCACAGGCGGGCTGAGGGATGCCCGCGACCGGGCCGCTGACGGTCACGCAACGCGGGCGGCTCACAGACCGCAGGCGATGGACATGCTCCGCCCGTCGCGTTGCGACGATCGATGCACCTGGGTAGCCGCGCGCCAGACGCGGGTCCTGAGCCAGTAGCCGCGACCCGACCACCGACGATCGCGCAGCTCCGGCAGCCTTCAACCGCACGCGACGACCCGGTTCGGCCCGCCACACGCAGGCCATAGCGACCACCGACCAGCTGCGCTCCCCCCGCGGGTCAAGGGACCGCCCCGCGTCACCGGAGCGCCCTCTGGATGGCAGCCACCGCGTCCTGCTCCTGCGCCAGAAGCATCGCCATGGTGCGGGCCGCGACCCCACGCTCGGTGAGTGTGCCCCAGGCGTCCCGCATGGGATTGTCCCAGCGGAAGGGGATGAAGTCGGCGAACGCGGCCTGGGCGATCTGCACCTCGCGACGGTAGGCCGCTGCGGCGTGGCTGAGTGCGGCAGCTGCGCCAGGAAGCCACCCGGTGGCTTGTTCGCAGAAGTCCGCCGCGGCGGCGCGGCCCCGCACCAGTTCGTCCAGCATCAGGTCACCGGGATCGGACATAGTGGGGGCCGCTGCTTCCCACTGCTGGTAGGCCCCGGCGCCGAAGTAGTGCAACCCGCCAAAGAAGAGCACCGGGTCTGCTTGGTGCAGCGCGACGGCTCGCTGCAGGACAGCACGTGCTGTTTGGCCCGCGTCGGGCCGCCCGCGCAGATCGCCCAAAACAAACGCTGGGTTGACCAGCCAGCCGCCGGCAAAGCCGGGAACCACGGTACCGCGCGGGCGACCGTTCCAATACCCCGCCAGGCCATCGCGATCGTTAAGCGGCACAGTCAAGCCGCGGATTCCGGCCCAGGTGCCGGCCGGTTCGCCGTCCAGGGCGTTGTGGCACAGTTCGCTGTTGCCGCGGTCGTAGCCGATTACCAAGGACCAGTTGCCGCAGCCCAGGCGCGATGCCCCACCCACCAGCACCGGTCGTCCCACGTCGATCTGTGCCTGGATCCGCTGCAGCACGGCCAGCGTCAGGTCGCGGCGGCGGGCCGGGTCCGGCTCGACCCCGGTCAAGTGGCCGCGCCGCGCGCTGCTGGTGATCAACCACTCGTGCGGGTACCCGAGAGCCGCGGCCGCGTTGGCCAGCGGATCTGTCGGTATGAGCAACTCGGGGTAGGTGTCGGGACCGGTGGCAAAGCAGAGGTTGAAGGCGTCGCCGGAGAGCACTGACAGCGCCGCCAGGGAGATCGTCTCGCCCCGGTGCTGCAGCAGCAGGTGCAGCCCTCGCAGGGCGCAGTCCCACCCATAGACAAGCGGTTCGTGCGGCACACCCGCAAGGACTACCCGTTCGTGCTGGCTACCCTCCGCCATCGCTGCCTCCCCGCTGCGTTCACGACGCGGCGACGCCCGGGGGTTGGCCCGGGCTGGTCCATCGTCGGGGACCGTGTCAATACCGCCCCAGCTCGGTCGCCGCCGACCACAGGGCGGCCAGGTTCTCCGCCGGGATGCCGGGGATGGATTGGTCCGGACCACAGATGTACCCGCCGCCCGGTTTGAGCACCGCCATCACTCGCGCTACCTCGTCGCGCACTTGGGCCGGGGTCCCCAGCGCCAGCACGGCGGTATCGATCCCGCCCTGCAGAGCCATGCGCCCGCGGGTCGCCGTCTTGAGCGAGGCCAAATCGTTGGCCCGGGCCTGGACCGGATTGAGCACCGTGACGCCGATGCCCGCCAACTCCGCGGCCACCGCGTCGATGCAACCGCAGCTGTGGAAATTGACGATCTTCCCGGCGGCCAGCACCTCAGCAAAGCAGTAGCGGTACTCGGGCAGCAGGAACTGGCGGAACAAGTCCGGCGAGATCATCAGCGCCCGCTGCGTTCCCAGGTCCTCGGAGAAGCTGATCGCGTCCACGCCCAGGTCGAGGTAGCGGGAGAAGACCCGGCGGGCATAGTCGGCCAGTAGATGGCAGAACGCGTGGGCCTCCTGCGGATGGGTAATCAGGCCGGTGAGGAACCCCTCCATACCCATGATGGCCCAGGCCCGCTCGAACAGCAGGTACGTCAGCGAGCCGCAGACGAGGGTCTGCTCGCGGTCGACGTGCCCGAGCGCCTGCCGCATCTCGTCGGTGAAGCGCAGGTTGCCCGGATCGGGCACGCGCAGTTCGCTCAACCGCTCGAGGCTGGGCAACGGGTTCGTCTTCGGGAACGGGACCGTGCCCGCCAGCCCCACCTCCCAGCCGACGCCCCAAGCATCGGTCCAGCTCTGCCAGCGGAAGTTGCCTTCGAACTGGAGGGTGTGCCAGACCGCTTCATGGGTCTGCGGCACCCACTCCGGCCGACCCCAGCGGATGGCTTCGAGGTAATTCTCGCGCGGGTTCATGAACCCAACTGCCGCCGGGGTGGAGCCGTCACTGAGGCGCGCATGGTGTCGCCGTCAACCGACCAGCGGCAAGGCTGACTCGAGACGGCCAATGGCCTGTCGGTACTGCTCAGCGGCGCGCTCCAGCAGCGCACTGACCTGGGCGTTGCGCCCCGCATCGGGCTCTTCGGGGGCATCCCAGCCCAACCAAGGCTTCAGCGCCGCCAACGTCTCCGCCTCGCGGGTGAAGGCTTCGGAGGCGGCCCGTAGGTGCCCCGCGGCAACCGGGTACCGGGCGGCCAAGTCACCCACGAAGGCAGCCGCACACCGCCGAGTCGAATCGAGCACGCCAAGGCAGTAGCTGTCGCCCTGGCTGCGCCGCCGGGCCGGATCGCCGAAGTCACGGGCCCAGCGCTGGTAACACAGGAACCCCTCTAGAAAGACCCACTCGGGCTCGGCGCAGCGCGCCGCGTTCTTTTGACTATGGGCATGCTCCACCGCGAACCGCAGGGCCTCGACCTCGGCCACTGTCGCATCGAACGTGCCCGTCTTCTCGCCCACCAGCAGCGCAATGGTATCGGTGACGTCCATCCCGCCTTTGGGGCGGTCCTGGGGGCTGACGGCGTAGGCATCACCGCCTGCGTACGAACCATAGCCCACCAGTTCGCCGGTCGCCTCGCGGTAGCCGCAGACCACGTCCCACTCGTAGTAGGTGAAGGCGTGCCACGTGATTACCGGTCGGCCGGCGGCGATCGAGGCAGCCAGTCGCTGCAGGAACGCCGCGTACTCGGCTTCGGCCTCGGGCGCCTGGGCCCGGTAATGCACCGGCGTCACCTCATAGCCGAAGAGGGCCAGGAGCTCGGATGTCGTGCGCGGCACCGTCACGCAGGTGGGGGCACAGGGACAGATGCCGCCGATGGTGAACGCCGTCCCGGCAATCCCCTGCACATAGGCCGGCGCGAACCGGTCGCCGCGGTGGTGCATCACCACTCGGGCGCACTCGAACATCGGCTCCATCACTCGGTAACGATCGACGCCCTCCATTGGCATCCTCCTGCCGGTCGAACACCACGCTGCTGGGTACTGCCGAAGACCCCACGGTGGCCGCGCTGGCGGCGGCCGGCGGGGACGGCTGTGGGTCTGCCACCGAGGTTCCGCCAGAGCGCCGTGGCCATGGCGTCACCGGGGCCACGGGCGCCCCAGTGTGCCGGTCAGCGTTCACGTCAGCTTCGTCGGCCGGGCCGGGCCCGAACTGGAACGGATCGGGCTGAGCCTCAGCCGCACCGGCTGCCCAAGTGTGACTGCCAACGGTTGTGCCAGCCTCGGCGGCCAGTCGGGGTCGTGACAGGAACGGGTCCGGCTGGGCCTCGCCCGGACTGAGTCCCCGGGGTCCCTACCGACCGGACACCCCCGCTCCGGTACGCCGCCTCACGCCTGGCCAGCCTGACGACAGCTGCCCAGCCGAGGGCACAGCACCGCCATCGCGCCAACGCCGCGCGTCAGGCTGCGGCCGCGCCGGCCGGCGGGCATCAGGCCACAAGCAAGCCTTTTCGAACGCGAGGGTCAACCGCGCGGTAGCACGTGTGCAAATGGGCAAACGGGCCCGCTGGGGGGCGCCGGCGGACGGCGCTCCCGGGCCAAGGCCCTGAGGTGCCGCGTTACCGCCGCCCGGCGGGCCCGCGGCTTCCCCGCGAGCGCGGCCGATCGCCGGGCCGGCGGGGGCTTGCTTCACGCCGTCTGGCGCGGGTTCGCCCCCCACCTTACGGTTGAGACCGGCGGGCCCGACGCCAACGCCGGGTCCGGGGAGGCCGCCGGGTCAGGGTGGACCGTGGTCCGGGAACCGGACAGGGCGCGTGGGCCTTGACCTGCGGCGGGAACACCAGGCGGGCCAGCGGTTGACCGTACAGGGCCGCGTCACGGGAGGTCGCCAGTGAACTGGGAACTGCCTAAAGTACCATCGCCGGAGAGCCAGGAGTACCTGCGTCAGCTGCGCCAGAACCCAGCCTTCGGCGATCCAGGCAATGACTTCGACCTGGACGGGCTGCGCGCGGGGATGGGACAGCGACAGGAACCGGCTGACCCGGCGGTCGGTTGCTGGACCGTGGACGCCGGCGGGGTACCGGCCGAGTGGGTGATGGCCCCGGGGGCGGACCCTGATCTGCGCCTGCTGTACCTGCACGGCGGCGGTTTCGTCTCCGGGTCACCGGGCAACTACCTGCCCCTGGCCGCCGACCTGTCGAACGCGGCCGGCTGCGCCGTGCTGCTGCCCGACTACCGCCTGGCTCCCGAGCACCCTTTTCCGGCCGCGATCCTTGATTGCGCTGCGGCCCATGAATGGCTCCGGCATCACGGCCCGCAGGGGGCTGTACCGGCCCGCACGACCCTGATTGCCGGGGATTCGGCCGGCGGCGGTTTGACGCTGGGCACGCTCTTGGCACTGCGCGACGGCGGCCGGTCCCTGCCGCGGGCGGCCATGCCCTTGTCGGCGTGCACTGATCTCACCCTGGCCAGCCCCTCGCTGCGCACTGAACCCGACCCCATCTGCAGCGCCCGGGCCATGCCCCACTTCGTGAGCATGTACCTGGGTTCGACCGATCCCAGCCACCCGTGGGCGTCGCCACTCCTGGCTGACCTGCGCGGTTTGCCACCGCTGCTGCTGCAGGCCGGTCAGCACGAGATGCTGCGCGATGACAGCGTCCGTCTGGCGGCCAAGGCCCGGGGCGATGGGGTCGGAACCCAACTGGAGATCTGGCCGGGACAGGTTCACGTCTTCCAGATTCGCGGCCTGCCGGAAAGCCGCGCCGCCATCGCCCACCTGGCCGCCTTCATCCGGCTTCACGCCGCGCCGTGAGGGGCCGCGCGTCGCGGGCCGCCGGTCCTGGTCGGTAGCCCAGGCCCCGGCCCGCAGTGCCGGGGCGACAAACACCGGCGGCCGGTGATGGGCCGGCAGAGCACAGGAGCAGGCAGCGCGCGCCGCGGCGCGTGCCCGCCATTCGCGCAATGAGCCCGGGCGGCCCCGGCTAAGGTCCGGCTGCGGTCGGCGCCTGAGGGGCGGCCCGCCCGCCTGGCGAAGCCGTTTGCGGTCACGCCTCGCGGCTCAGGGCAGAGCCCGGGCAGATACGGTCAGGCGGCGCCGGCCGCAGGCGCTGATAAGACTCGAACCACCGGGGCAGCATGCGCGCGGGAATGAAGATGTGACGCAGTACCCCCAAGCCGTACACCTCGCGCCACAGGGTTTCGCTCAGTGCCAGGCGGCGGGCAATGTGGGCAGCCACCGGTGCCAGGTCGGCCTCCTCGCGCCAGCCCTCGCCTGACCCGATGAGGTGGTCGAGGGCCATCAACTCCGCCTTGAGTCGCACCTGGTCGAACGCCCAGGGCTGGCGCGGCGGCGTTCTGACGTGCCGCGCCACGGACCTCAACGTGGCGACCCACCCCTCGGCCTGTGCCTCGTCCAGCTGCTCCATGGCCAGCAGTACGTCGACGACGCGGGCCAACGGCGCGCCGCGCAGACCGAAGACCTGGCGCACGTAATCAGCCGTCAGCTGCGCCACGTCGGCGTCCGGAAGGCGACCGAGCCGGGTGGCCAGGAACTGGTTGAAGTGGTCGCCAAAGCCCTCGTTGTACGAGTTGAAGCCCAGGCACTGCTGCCCCGCAAAGCTGCCGATCACGGACTGGATCCGGCGCGGAGCCGCGTGGAGGCCGGTGCGGATGTACACGTCCCGGTTGTCGTGCGAAAAGCCCAGGTGCAGGAAACTGGACAACGGCAGAGCACCCAGGCGGGCGCGCACGTCAGGCAGGGCGAACACGCCGTACGTGGCGCTGAACTGGAAGGCGCCAAACCAGTCACGGGCCGGGCCGCGGGCGAAGTCCTGCACCTGCTGCATCTCTTCGTCGTTGACCCACCACCCGCACAAGTCCGCGCGAACGTCCGGGAAGTAGCGTCGGGCGATGCCGTGAATCTGCGCCACCATGCCCAGGAAGGTGGGGTAGTACGGCTGGCAGCGGTCACAGGCGCAGCCCCCGTCGTCATAGGGCGCGTAGATCAGCTTGCTCAGGCGCAGACCGGCCCCGGCCAGGTCGCGGAACAGGTTCTCCTGGTTGTCCAGACAGACCTGCCGTGCGGCCGGAATGGAGGGACACAGCACCTGCCCCTGAACCCGCAGGCGATGGCTGCGCACGCCGACCCACTCCGGCCGGAGCTGGTCCGTGAAGCCCACGTTGTGGGTGATCGCCAGCGCCAGGTCCAGGCCCAGGTCTTGAGCCGCGCGCAGCACTTCCTTCTTCCGCTGCCACAGGCTCATGGAGGTGCTGCAGTACACCTGCGGCCGGTACGGGTCCGGCATGTCGTTGGGGTCGAACCAATCGGCGTACCCACTGCTGCCCCACAGCGCCAGGTCCTCCACGCAGCGCTTCATCTCTGCCGGCCACGCCACCTCGAAGGAGTTGCCGAAATGCCCGGGCATGTAGTGGAGGCGCTCCGGGAACCGGGGTACCTCCTGCCACTGGCCCTGGGGCAGCACGCCGCCTGGATCGGCGGCCGCCCGCAGCAGGGCCAGCAACCGCCCCACACCGGCGACAAACTCACGCCGCTCGGACGCCTCCAGCAACACGTCACGGCCAGCCATCGTCAAGGCGAAACCCCGCGTCGCCCGTGGCTGACACCACAGCCGCAGCCGACGCGGCCACCCGGCCGGCAGCCGCAACTGCGCCATCCGCTCGGTCACGAGCGCGCCCGCGGGCGTGGCTTCCTCGGCCGCGGCACGCAGAGAACCTTCGTTCACCGCCAAGGATGCCGGGCCGCGACGCGCCGCGTGCGGCGGACAGACATCGATCCGCATGGTCGTCACCTCCGTGTTGACTGGGGCCTGACAAGCGGACCCAACGCAGCGACGGGCCGGTGGCGGTGTCAAGCGCCCGACGGCAGTGAGTGGCGGACGGCGGGCACAGCACCCGCGAATGCCGCGCCTCAGGGCCTGGCGGCGCAACGGGTGCGGTACTCGTGGGCAACCGGCCCGGCCGCCCCGGCAGCGGCGGAGTCGCTTCTGCCTGCCGGGGATGGCGGCGCGGACGGGCCGGCGGGGGCGAACGGCACGCACACAGCGCCCGCCCTGAGCACCGCCAGCAGCGTCGCCGCCAAGCCGAGCGAGCGGGCCAGCAGGACCCTGACTCCCATGCCCACCGCCGCCCTGCACTGCCGCAGGGAGGCGGTAACACGGCGCGCGCGGCCGCCCAGTTCCCGGTCGCAGACGGGTCCGCGGTCGTCGTCGACAGCGATCGTCCCAGGCGCTCGCGCTGCCTGGTGCTCGAACAGCTCCGATCCCGTCGTGCCAAGCTGCTCCTGGAGCCCGGGCACCCGACCGAAATCCGGCCCCGGTGATGAAGGCAGCCTGGCTCGCTCCTCCCTTGGCGCAGTGCCCCACAGACCCCTCGCCTGCCAAGGACAGATCTGCAGGCACGTGGCGATCGCACAGGTCGCGCCCCGCGGAGGCACGCGTGACGCACTCGGTCGTTGGCTGCTGCGCGGAGCGGTCGCATCTCGGGCTCTCGCCAGCGGTCCCTTGACCGGCCCCAAGCGGACCCGTTTGGTTCTGGCGGCACACCCAATCGGTCCCCCCTGACAGGAGCATTGCTGTGGCCGCCATTCCGAGAACGGGCCGTCCGTATGTGAGAAAAGCGCGCTATGCCGGCCCTTTCGACTTGGCCGTGGAACCCGGCGAGGGCGCGCTTGAGCAGGCCCAGCAGGCCGTGCGCGAACGGCTGGCTGACCCGAGCCGCACGGCCGACCTGTATGTGCGCGTCACCGCGGGTGAGTACCACACGCGCGGACTGCGCTTCACCGCCGCGGACGCGGGACGGGACGGCCGCCGCGTAACCTGGGTCGCCGACGAGGGGGCGGTTATCAATGGCGGCCTGGCCCTGCCACCGGACGGCTTCAGCCCCGCCGCCGGGCTGGTGGGCCGCAACGCGGTGGCGGCCAGGCTGCCGGAAGGCGGCAGGAATGTCCTGGTCTGTGATCTGACGCAGTACGGCCTGACCCGCGACGACTGGGGTCCGTTATATGCCCTGGGCCACTCCGGCGCCAAGTACGACGACTTTGCCGTCGGCAGCAACTGCTCGCTGTATGTGGATGGCGCCCGCATGGTGCTGGCGCGCTACCCCAACCGCGACGAGTTCCTGCGTATCGCTGCGGTCGCCGACATCGGCGAGGTGGCCGAGTACCCCGAGCAGAATTACTTCGCCGGGTACGCTACCCTGCGCAATCCCAGACCAGGCACCTTCGTGACCGACAAACCCACCTGCGACCGCATGCGAAGTTGGGCCACCACCGAAGGGGTTTGGATGTACGGCTACTTCTACCACGATTGGGCCGACATGTCGACGCCCATCCAGGCCGTGAATCTGGCCAACCGGTTGATCACACCGCGCTACAACAGCCACTATGGCTTCCGCGCCGGAGGCCGGTACTACTTCTTCAACGTGCCAGAGGAGTTGGACGCCCCAGGCGAATGGTACCTGGACCGCGACCACGGCCTGCTGTTCCTCTACCCGCCCAAGCCCCTCGCCGGGACCGACATCCGTCTGGAGATCACCGCCCAGGCCCTGCTCGATGTGCAGGCCGACAACCTGACCTTCGATGGCTTCCGGTTGACCGGCACGCGGGGCGACGGGGTGCGCATCGCCGGCAACGGCAACGTAGTCAGCAACACGACCATCACCGCCATCAGCGGCCTGGGCGCCAGCGTGGTCGGCAACGGCAATACCATCCGTGACTGCGAGATCGCCCATGTCGGCAAAGGCGGCATCGCCCTGGCCGGTGGCGACCGGGTCACCCTGACCCCGGCGGGCAACCGGGCCGAAAACAACCTGATTCACGATTTCGCCGAGATCTACCTGACGTACCATCCGGGGGTGTCGATGCACGGGGTCGGCCAGTTGGTGGCCCACAACGAGATCCACCACGCCCCGCATGCGGCCATCCTGTATGGAGGCAATGACCACGTCATCGAGTACAACCTGATCCACGACGTCGTCCGGTGGTCCAGCGACGCCGGCGCCATCTATACCGGCCGCGACTGGACGGGTCAGGGAACCCTCATCCGGTTCAACTGCCTGTACAACATCGGCGAGGCGCCCAACAGTCCCGACGGCATCTACTTCGATGACGCCCAGTCGGGTCAGACGGCATACGGCAATCTGCTGGTCAACGTGCGGAAGTTCGGTTTCCTGATCGGCGGCGGTCGCGACAATGTTGTGCGTGACAACATCGTCGTCGCGGCCGGGCAGCTGGCCATTCACTTTGACTCGCGCGCTCGGGACGGTTTTGTGGACGATGGCTGGTATCGCTCCATCCGCGACCGCCACAACGAACAGTGGCGTTCACTGGACGCCATGCCCGTTCGGGGCCCTCTGTGGGCCGCACGGTACCCGTCGCTGGCACGCCTGAGCGATGATTTCTCCCAGCCGGACGATCCAGAATTCGCCTGCAATCCAGCGCACAATGTCGTCACCGGCAACATCATCCTGGACGACGAGGAGCGGGCGGGTTGGTTCGCCCCAGCCGTGCGTCGGTACAGCCAAGTGGACCCCAACCCGGTGTACCGGCTCGAGGGTGACGCCGGGTTTGTCGACGCGGCGTCCGGTGACTACCGCCTGCGCCCGGACGCGCCGGTGTACCAGCTGCTGCCCGAGTTCCTGCGCGAAACCGGCGGTAATATACCGTACGACCAGATTGGCCGGGTGTAGACGCGGCTGACCGGGCCGCGTCAGCACCCGCGCATACGGCGCAGGCCATGGGCGGGCCGTGACTCGGGCGCGGGTTGGGCAGGCCAGCCGGCGCCGCACGTGCCGCCAACCGGGTTTTGGGCGCGCAACCGGCGGCAACACGCCCTACGATCAGATGGGCCGGGTGTGGACGCGGCTGACCGGGCCGCGTCAGCACCCGCGCATACGGCGCAGGCCATGGGCGGGCCGTGGCTCGAGTGAGGGTTGGGCAGGCCAGCCGGCGCCGCACGTGCCGCCAACCGGGTTTTGGGCGCGAAACCGGCGGCAACACGCCCTACGACCAGATGGGCGGGGTGTAGACGCGGCTGACCGGGCCGCGTCAGCACCCGCGCATACGGCGCAGGCCATGGGCGGGCCGTGACTCGAGTGAGGGTTGGGCAGGCCAGCCGGCGCCGCCCAGGCCGGCAGCGGGCCCTTGGCGCGGTCCCTCTTGGTGGCTACCTTGCCTGCGCATTACCCTCACGATGTCCTGACCCCTTAGCCCGCAGGGAGCCATCGGCATGCAATACCGTCGTCTCGGACGCACCGGCCTGCAGGTTTCTGAACTGAGCTACGGCGCCGCACGTGGGGCTGCCCAGAACCCCTCACAGTTCATCGACACGGTCCACGCGTGTTTGGATGCCGGCATCAATCTGATCGACACGGCCGGCGGGTACGATCTGGGTGAGAGCGAGCGGGTCCTGGGCCAGGCTCTGGTGGGCCACGATGACGTGATCGTGGAAACCAAGTACTGCCCCTACGACAGCTACCGCGCAGATGCCACCTACGTCGGTACGCCGGACGCCCTGGTGGCGGCGGCCGAGGAGAGCCTGCGGCGTCTCCGGCGTGATCGCCTGGACATTTTCCTGGGCCACGGCCTGCGCACCCTGGAGACCCTGGACCGCTTCATGACCGATGGGTGCTATGCCGCCATGTGCCGACTCCGCGAACAGGGCAAGGTGCGTTTCATCGGTATCAGCGAACTGTCCGAAGGCGACGGTACGCACCAGATCCTGCAGCGGGCCGTCCCTGGCGGCGCATTCGACGTGGTCATGCTCACCATCAACCTGATGCTGCAGACCGCCGTGGAGTCGGTGCTGCCGCTGTGCGCGCAACACGATGTGGGCACGGTGGTGATGATGGCGTTGAACCAGTCATCTGGCGTGTCGGGTCTGACCAGTCTAGAGGCTGCCCGTGAGCTGATCCGCCGTTACATCGGCACTGGGCAACTGCCGGACGCGCCGCCCTACACCGAGGCCGGGCTGTTGGACTTCCTGCAGCCGTACCCCATTCCGGAGGCCGCCATCCGCTACGTGCTGGCGCAGCCGGTCAGCACCTGCTGCGTCGGCGTGCGCAGCCAGGAACGGCTGGCGCAGAACCTGCGGGCCCTGGCGCCCCCATACCTGGACGCGCAGCGCCAGGAGCGGCTGAAGGAGTTGTTCGGCGGCATCGTGCGTCAGACCTTCTGAAGTGGATTGCCGGGCCCGCCGCAGCCGGCCCGACCTCGTCCGGCCCGTGACGCGGGAGTTCCCCGCCGCCCCCCCGGACAACGGCCCGATCAGGGAGTTCGAGCGTGAAAATCCTCCAGGTTACTGCCCCGGCGGAATTCCAGATTCTGGACGTACCCACGCCGGTTCCGGGCCCGGGCCAGGTCCTGATGCGCGTGGAGGCGGTCAATACCTGCGTGCAGTGGGACCTGCACCTGCGCCACAACGAACCGATGTTCATCGGGCACCAGTTCACCTACCCATACACGCCGGGCCAGCCGGGCCACGAAGCCACCGGCACCATCGAAGCCGTGGGCCCGCAGGTCACCGAGCTGCAGCCGGGCGACCGCGTGTGCTCCTGGCGTGATCAGGGACACCACGTCTGGGGGTGCTATGCGCAGTATGTGATCCTGGAGGCAGCCAATGCGCTGCCCATCCCGGCCGGCCTGGGCCCCGAGTATTGGGCTTCCCTGGAACTGGCCATGTGCCTGGGCACGCCCATGCGCAACCTCCGGGAAGTGGGTGCCATCGCCGGCAAGCGTTTCGGGGTCATGGGCCTGGGTCCGGCAGGCGTCATCGCCGCCCAGATGGCCAAGGCGGAAGGGGCCCGCGAGGTGGTCGGGTTTGACTTGATCCCTGAGCGCCGCGAGTTTGCCCGCCACCACGGCTGCGATCTGTGCCTCGACCCGCACGGTGGAGCGCCGGGCGATTTCCCTGCCCGGGCCACGGTGCAGGCGGCCATCGAGTGTAACGGCGCGCGGGAGTCGGTGCAGTGGCTACTCGACCACACGGCTGAGACGGTGGCCCTGTTCGGGGTCCAGCGCCAGGACTACACCTATGAACCCAGACACGCGGGGTTGACCGTTCTGGGTTACAAGGGTCACTTCCGCGCCGCGGCTGAATACAGTCGCGAACTGGTCGCCAGCGGCCGTCTGGACATGTCGCCGTTGGCGACCCTGCAGTTGCCCCTGGAGCGCTACAACGAAGGCATTGAGCTGCTCGAGCAGCGCCGGGCGTGGAAGGTCCTCTTCCAGCCGTGGGCTTGAGGCGAACCAGGCGAAGGCGCCTGCCCCGGCCCACGTGACACAGCCGCCGCGGTCACGGTAACCAAACCCGGGGTCAGGACCCGCGACGGATGCCGGCGCCGTCCCGGGCTATCGGCCGGCGTTTCGTGTCGCTGCGAACGCCGTGCCGCTTAATGCAGCCGCAGCTCTCTTCGCCGCCGTGTGCCCATGCAGGCGGCACGGGCGGGTTGCCTCAGGCCGTCGGCCGGTCGGTTGGCGCCGGGTGGTTGGCGCCCGGGTGGCGTACCCAGAAGGCAGGGCCGCATGCCACCTCGGTCAGCTTGCCCCGTGCCCTGGGCGGGGCCGTTGGCCGAGGTGGCGTCACGCACCCGGTCCATCAGGCGCCATCGCCGCGGCCGCCAGCGCCATGGCCATACTCCAACCCGTACCGCTCACGCCGTTGAGCCGCCGTCAGCATGGCGGGCGCGGCCACGGTCAGCGGCGTCCCACCGGCCGTCACATAGTCCGCGTACCGCCGCGCGTATTCGTGCTGGTACGCCTGGCGGACCAGCGCAAAAGACAGCGGCTGGGCCCCCTGCCCCGCTTCCGCCGGGTCCAGCGCCACGGCCGGCGGCGGTACATACACCAGTTGACCATCCTGCACGGCAAACGAAGGCTCGGCGCGGAGCGCCCGCAGCAAGCCCTGGTACGTTCCCTGATGGGCGCCGGGCTTCTCGTGCCAACACACGTCGAGCCAACCCGCGTCCGGGCTCAGCAAGAGGCGATCACCGTCCCTGCAGACGCGGGTCGCGTCGGTGGTGAACGAGTCGAGTGACAGGAACCACGGCAGGTGAACGACCAGCCAGCGGGGCGGTCGGTGGAACTGGGCGGAGATCTCGATCCGCGCGCCGTGGGCAAGGAAACGCAGGCTGGCGCTCAGCGTGCCCATTTCGGTCACCGCGTTGCGGCAGGCCACCTGCTGGCCAGGGCGTACCCAAGCCGGCGAAATGACCGAGAACAGATGCAGGTCGCGCGCGGCTTCATCCAGACCCGCCTGGCCGCCGCGTTCCATCACCAGCAGGTTGCGGATGGTGAGCACGGTGCGCGCCGAGGCCCATGTGTGGGGCCCGGTGTGCTCGACGGACTCGCGATCGCTCCACGACAGAGCGCCCTGCTCCCAGATCTCATGGGTCGAGCCGCAATGCAGCAACACGTGGTACAGATCGGTCAGGGCCTGCGCTGCCTCGCCGCGGGCGATCAGCTGCCAGATGACACTGTGCCCTGAATACCCGTGGATGTCGCCAGGCAAGCCACGGTACGAATTGTGGTACCCCAGCATGCCTTCGCGGAAGTCGCAGCGATGAACCTTGGCCAGCGTGGCCGTCACCCGGGGATCGTCGGGATCCAACACCTCTGTGGGCCAGACCAGACAGCAGTTCTCCCATTCGTTGTGAAATACCAGTTCGGGCAGCCCGGCGCGCGTCTGCGTGCCATAGCGGTATTCGTGCAGCCCCGGACGCACGCAGCCGTGCGCGCTGACGCTGACTTCCAGGGCCCGCTGCACCGTGTCGCGGTAGCTGTCATGCAGGCGCAACCAAGCCGCCGCCGCCTCGTCCTCGCCCAGGCGACGGGCCAGCCGGATGGCCGAACGCAGACCCAGCAGGCACCACAGGTTGTGGCTGGTGTAGTGGCCCTGGATCATCTCGTTATCGTATGGACCACACTCGGGTACCAGGCCACACGGGTCCTCTGCGAGGGCTTGCCGCAGCAGATCGATGCCGTGCACCAGGTGGGGGAACAGTCGTCGGCCCACCCCCGCGTCACCGGTGATCAGGCAGTGGTGCGCCAGGGAGTGGAGGACCTGTCCCCAGTGGGGCCACGGCACTTCACCCTCGCACTGGCCCAAGCCCGGGCACATGGCGAAGGTGGCCTCGATGCAGGCCGCGTTCCACTGCGAGTGGCCGGTGGCATCCCAAGCCAACCGCATATCGACATAGTCATTGCAGAAGAAGTCCGGATAGTTGATGCCGCTGGTCTGACAACGCACAACCGAGGGAAGAGCCCCGGTGGCGAAGCGCCAGCGCGGATCGGCCTGCAGGTCGCGGTTGGCGAGGGCCAGGTGCACCAGGTTGGCGCGGAAGGCATTCTGCACGCGGGGCTCTGGGATGTCCACCTGCATCCCCTGCTGGTAGAAACCCTGCCAGTAGTCGATGGTGCGCTGACGGTATTCCTGGTGGTCGGCGGCGCGCAGACCGGCCAGAAAGTCCACATCAGTCAACGGTACCGGTACGCGCGGCATGCGGAAATGGAGCGTGTGACAGGCTCCCGGGGCCAGCGGGCAGGTCCAGATGGCCAGGCACGCTTCGGCTCGCGACGTCAGGTCGTACTGGGTGCCCGGGAAGGGCCCGACGTACGGCTCCCCGGGTACAGCCTGACGCTCAGTCTCGGGGGGGAACACATAGACTACCCGGCCGTCGCGTATGGCTGCGTCAGCCGACATTTCGTAGCGCCAGTCGGGACAGAAACCGTCTTTGCCGCTACCCCATTGCAGCCAGCGTCCATCCTCGCCACAGTGCCGCAAGGCAGCGGCGAACGACGCCGTGGCCACCTGCGCCCCGCGGTTGCGCATCTCGATCTTGACGAAGTTCACTGTATTGCGGGCGTCCTGGCCATCCAACGCCGCGGCGAAAACCTCAAAGGCGTAGTCAATGCCGTCGCGACCCCACTCGTACTGCACGATCGGGATCCAGCCCTCCAGGTAGTGTTTCTGCCGCGCCAGCAGCGGCTGCCAGGGTTGACCGTGGAAAAAGCACAGCTCAACCTGACCGAGTGAATACAGCGCGCCGTCGAACGTCACCTGCGTCCAATGGGGCTGGAACGGCACGCCAATCCAGGTCAGCGACTTGGGCGAGTAACCCCATTCACGCTGCGGATCGTCGCTGGCCGGGTCGATCATGCCCCGGCGGGGAGGGGCTGCCTGGTCTGGCATCGGCTGACTCCTGCTGGCGCCGGCCCGGGTCGTCGGGCGACCCGTGGAGCCGCGCCAACCAAGGGTTCGTGAGGGCGTGTGGACGGGGCGGTTGGCCGCAGAACATGCGGGTGCGACCAGCGCCGGACAAGGAAACGTCGCCACCTCGACAGCGCGCGAACAGGTCTCCTGTCGGGCCGGAGCGAAGACCCGGGTGGCGGAGGCACCGCAGCGTCGAGGCGCAGGTGGGCGGTGGTCGAATCGCGCTCGAGCCCGCCAGCTTGACGCGCTGGCGCGCAAGGTCAGGTACTGCCGCGCCCGCAAACGTTCCTCAAGGGTGCGAGGGCGAAGCCGCGGGTGCCCGCGCGTGCGGGCGCAACCGACATGCCGCAGGGCCACGCCGGCAGCAACCCGCCGCGGGTCTACCGGCCGGCCTCGTGCCCCGAGGCAAGCACCGCGCCATCACGTCGCGTCAGGGCCCGGTGGGTAGCCAGCGTCACCGCCACGGCGGCGACCAAGAACAGCGCCACCACGCCGAAGGCCCGCTGCAGGCCCACGTGGTCCGCCAGCCACCCCAGGGTGAAGGGCGCCAGCAACATGGCCGTGCCAGCGGCGAGCGTGACCCGCGAGCTGGCCGCGTCGCTGTGGTCCTGGGCGACCTCCAGCGCTGCGCCCAGACCCAACGGGAACAGACTGCTGATACCGAACCCCAACAGGGCCAACCCGGCCAGCCGAAGCCCGGCCTGGTTGACCAGCCAGAACAGCGGCAGGCCAACGGCCACCACGGCCAGCATGTAGAGCAGCAGATGCCGCGCCGGTACCCGAACTGCCCAACGGCTGTTGGCGAAGCGACCGACAGCACCACCGGCGAAGTACAGGCTGAACAGCGGCGCGGCGCGGTCCAAGCTCAGGCCGCCGAGGTTGGCCAGCAGTTCGGTACCCCAACCGACCACAGACCACTCCATGGCCACGGTCAACAGCAGCACCGTCCACAGCGCCCAGAAAACCGCCGGTAGACGCCGACGCGGCGCCATCGCCGCCACGGGGGGAACCGCGGACGGGACAGCCAGGCGGCGGCCAGCCAGGGCCACCAGCGCCAGAGCCAGCACCGCGCCCCCCAGCGCGGCGCGCCACCCCAGGCGGGTGCCGTGGGCCAAGCCCAGACACAGCGGCGCCAGACCGGCGGCCAGAATGGCCCCGAGGTTGGCTTCGGTGAGCGCGGCCGCCCGACGCGGACCGTGGTGGTCCGACAGAGTGGCTTGGACCATGATGACCACCAAGATGCCAAGGAAGCCGATCAGCAGTGCCGCCGCCACCGTGAGCGCCACGTGATGTGCCAGGCCCAGGAAGAGGGTTCCGGCGGCCATACCCGCGGTGCCGCGCCACAGCAACCGCCGCCGACCCCAACGGGCCGCCAGCCGGTCGCCGCTCAGGCCGCCGCCGACCATGCCGAGGGCAAAGGCGCTCACGTGCAGACCACCCACGGTGTAGCTCAGGCCCAATTCGGCGCGCAGAAAGGCGATCAGAGGCCCCAGGCCGGCCTGCACGTGGGCAAAGCAGGCCAGCAAGCCGTAGGCCAACCAGGTGTACGGGTCGCGGCGCAACCCCGCGTCACGAACGGGGGCAGGCGGTGGTTGCGCCAAGGGTCGCGAGGCGCTCATCAGCTTTCCGTAGAAAGGGAAGCCCGGGCCACGGCTCCGACGACGGCCGGGACACAATGGCGTTCGCCACGCCGGCACCGCCCGGGCCGGCGAGGGAGCCGCCTCGCCCCTTCCGCGGCACTGACGGCCGTATGGCACGCGGCATTGACGAACACCAGAGCAGCGCCCGCGTGGGCCCGGATTCGCCACGGCGGCGAGCCGACAGATCCACAGCCCGCCATCATGCGGACCGGCTTGACCGAGGCGTTGCGCGTGGTGGGGGCGGCATGGGGGCCACGATGCCCGGAGCGGCAGCGGTCGCCCATGAGGTTAGGGCCTGTCCACGCCGGCCGCCAGACCAACCCGCCTCGACCCACCGCGCGCTTCGGCGTAGATTCGCGGGTGGCCGGGAACATCGCCAGGCCCCACTGTGGCCAGACCACCGGCACGTCCCGGCCCGGTCGACGAGGACCCGGGCAGGGCACCGCGGGCCGCGCTTCCGGCGCTGCCCTCGCGAGGCCGACCCGGTACCCAACCGCGTTGCCTCAGGCCTGGGGCACTACCACCAGGCCGCCGGACAGGCCCGGTAGCCCATTCACGACGACCCGGTGCAGCGGGCCAACCTGGCGCGAGGCAGGCAGACGCAACGGCACCCGAGCAGCCCAGCGAACCCAACTCATGAACGAGGCCCCATGGACCGCATTACCCTGTCGTCGCCCCTGACCCACAGCGACTGGATGCTCAAGAAAGACGGCCCGGCCTGGGGCCCGGCCGGCGTGCGCCACATGCTCACCCGGTGCCGCGACTTCGGCTTCGACAAGATCTTCTGGCGCTGCTATGACTGCGGGCGGTCCACCTACCACAGTACCCTGATCGAGCCCTTCCGCTGGTCGGACCACGACGAGGTGTACCAATACTCGCCCGGTTACATCCCACCGCCCGATGCCGATACCATGGCGCGGTGCGAGCGCCTGGACTACTACACTTTCGACACTCTCCAGGCCGCGGTGGAGATCGGCCATGAACTGGGCCTTGAGGTCCACGGCTGGCTCAGCCTGAACGAAGACGACCATGGGCTTGGTTGGCCGTCACGATTCAGCCGCCAGCATCCGGAATGCCGATGGGTCCGCCGCAGCGGCCAACCCTACCGTTCGCAACTGAGTTTCGCCTTTCCGGAGGTGCGGCAGTACAAACTCGGCTTGGTGCGTGAAGTGCTGGCCTATGGTGTCGACGGGATCTTCCTGGATTGGATCCGCACCGGCGACATCCGCGACAATCCACAGGCCGACGCCGATGGCAACGCCGACTTCGGCTATGAGCAGCCCAACCTGGCGGCCTTCCGTGAGACCTATGGCCTGGAGGCGCGGCAGGTGGCCCCGGACGATCCTCGCTGGGTGGCTCTGGCGGCGGCGCCGATCACGCAGTTCATGCGCGAGTTCCGCGACCTGCTGGCGAGCCAGCCGCGACCGACGCCCAGCGCTGCCATGGTCCAGCATCCATGGGCATACCGTGGCGTCCTTCCCGAACAGATCACCGCTGACACGCCGCCGTGGGTGGTGAACATGGGGGGCAATCGCTACGCCGGGTCCCTGCGCGGCCTGGGCTGCGACATCCGCACGTGGGCCCGCGAGGGCCTGGTCGACAACCTGCTGGTGTCGGGGTACTATACCGCCGGCGGCACCCCGGAGATGGCCTACCGGTACCTGGTCGACGAGACCGAAGCCCGGCTGCCGCTGACCCTTTACGCCTGGGTGCCCACCAAGGCCAGCGACTTTGCCCGTGATCTGCAGCTGGCCGAGCAACTGGGCGCCGCCGAGTTGCTGTTCTGGGAAGCCGATTACATCGATTCGCGACCCGCAGCCGACATGGAGGCTATCTGCGCCGCAATCCGGGCGTACCGGAGTGGCACCTGAAGCGGCCGCCGGTCGGGAACCAGAGGCCGCAACATGCGGCTTGGCTGCGTGGCCGTCAGGGGCAAGCGAACTGCCAACGGGCCGAGGCCACAGTCTGGCGCCGGACCCGGGGCGCCGGGGCAACGCGTCGGGCCCATGCGGTCTGGCGGCACAGGACGCCATGACCGGCCATGAGCCTGGGTGGCGCGACTACTCGGTCCAGGGGGGGCGTTCGGATCGCGCGTACTCAAGCCCAATGGGGTGGCGCGGTGGTCTGGGTGATGTCCGGCGTCATCGGCCACCCATGGGTGTTCGGCGTAACGCCCGTGATGTTCCAGACTGTCGCGGCCATGGCCGCCGGTCACACCATGGCTGACCTGGCCCGGTTACCAACCGCTAACCGGCCACCCGTACCTTCCACACCTGTTCGCCCGGGAAGTCGCGGGCCCAAGCAGCCGGGATGCCGAAGCGGACACCGGTGGCCTCGGCCGGGGCCCGCAGTTCGAGGAAATCCTCGACCGCGAACCCGACCTGGCGGAACAACCGGAACCAGTCCGCGATCGGCAGGCTGAACTCGATGCCGCCCGGCTCGTCCACCGCGTCGCGCCAATCGAGCCGATGGAGGCCAAAGTACGGCCGCTCCAACCGGTGGGTGACGGGCAGCGCGCCGTCGGCGGGGCTGCACACCGCAGCCCAGAAGGACGAGGCCAGGAACACCAGGCGGCCCCCGGGTCGGAGCAGACGCCGGGCCTCGGGAATCCAGCGATACGGATCGCACCAGATGGCTGCGCCGTACTCGCTCAAGGCAAAGTCGAACGAGCCGTCGGGCCGGGGCACGGCTTCGGCACTGGCCTCGACCCACGTGATGCCCAGCCCGTGCTCGGTGTCCAGACGTCGGGCCGTGGCCAACTGCGCGGAGGAGATGTCGACGCCGACCACGCGCGCGCCGCGCCGGGCCATCCAGGCCGAACCGTACCCGGTGCCGCAGCCCAACTCGACGGCGTCCAGGCCGTGCATGTCTGCCGGCAACAGGCCGACCTCGCCCTCGGGGTGCCCCCAGATGCCCCAGCGCGGTTCGCCTGCCCAGCTGCACTCGCCGGCGGCCGTCCACTGGTGCGCCATGCTGTTCCAGTAGTCGCGGTTGACCTGGACGTGCTCGGGGAGCTCCGTCATCGAGCTGTCCTCCATATCAGGGTCAGGGCCGGCGCTCGGCGGCCCCGCAGGCGCTGCCGGCCCGGTGCGTTCGCCGCGTCCTGCCGCGGGATCGCTCTCGCCGAGATGCTATCGCCCTGGCGATGCGCCGGTGCAAGATCGCGGGGTGGAACGCCATTGACAAGGCCGCCCTTGGCAGGCACGGCCCTTCAGAGCCGGTTCGACGCAGTCGAGGGGTCGGCCAGGTGGGCTGCCGGGTCTGCCGGTTGGCCGGTGTCAGCCGACTCCCGCACCGCCGCCGCCAAAGCCAGCGTGCGGGCGCCGTCCAGCGCGTCCACCAGGGGTTCATCCTCGCCGCGCACCACCCGGCAGAAGTGGTCCAGCTGCAACCGCAGTGGGTCCGCCGGTGTCACCTCGACGGCTCGCTTCTCCAAACCGTGCTGCCAACCCCGCGGCGTTCCCGGCGGATACCGCCATAGCTCCAGTCGAGGAAAAGCCAGGGATCCCTCGGTGCCCAGAAAGTGGTAGCAGTTCTCGGCTGCGTGGAAATACACCGGGTTTTCGCCCGTGTTCGCCTCGTACGACCAGGCAGCCGGGGTGGTGTCCGAGGCCAGCACCGTACCCAAGGCGCCGCTGTCGAAGCGCAGCGAGATGCACAGCGAGTCCTCGACCTCGAGTCCCCGCACCGCGGCGCTGGCATACGCATGGACCTGGGAAACCTCGCCGCACAAGAACCGCAGACTGTCCAGTTCGTGGATCAGGTTGATCAATAGCGGGCCGCCGCCCGGACGCTGGCGACGCCACGCCTCGACGAAGTACTCGTCCGGCTTGCACAGGGCCCACAGGGCGGAAACGCCCACCAGCTGCCCGAGCGCCCCTTCCCGGACCAGGCGTCGCGCCTGGCAGATCAGCGGGTTGTGTCGCCGGTGGTGGCCGACCAGCACGGGTGTACGGCGGGAACGGGCCGCTTCGACGAGGTGCCAGGCCTGCGCCGGGGTGTCGGCCACCGGCTTCTCTACCAACACCGGCACGGACCGGCGCAGACAGGACTCGGCGACGGGCACGTGTTGGGTGTTGGGCGTGGCAACGATGGCGCCGTCGGGCCGCTCCTGGTCCAGGAGTGCGTCGACCGACGCCCGGAACGGCACGCCCAGCCGCTCGGCCACCATCCGCCGTTCCGGGTCCGCATCGACAAGGCCCACCAGCGAGCAAGCCTCGTGGCGGCAGATCAACTCGGCGTGTCGGGTGCCCATGGCACCGGCGCCAATCACGGCCAATCGTATCTTGCGCACGTCAACGCGCCTCACTTACCGCGGGCGGTGACCTTCGGGCCCTGCGGACCGCCCGACACTGCCTGGACAAGGTCAGGTGGTGGATCGGGTCCGCGGCTGCAGAGGACCGGCCCGCGACCGGCAGCAGCAGCATCGGGCGCAGGCACGCGCATCCGAAGGGGATCGTCAGCACCGAGGACAACGTCTGGCCGGGGCCAAAGGGACGGCCGCCGACGGTCCGCGGCATGGAGGCTCGCATCGCCTCGGCAAGAGGATGGATGCCGGTCTCGGTAATCGCCGCGTTGGTCCAGGGCAGGTCCGGTTGCCGGGCCCGGTGGCGCGAGCCCGGTACGCAAGACGGCTCCCCGGCTACGAGAGCCGCGTGGCGATGGACAGCCGGCTCGGTCAGGTCGCGATCGGGCAGGTCGCCGGCATACGAGATGACCTGCAGATCATGGGCCACCCTGAACCCCTCGCGGACACACGAGACCGACACCCTGCCAACGCGGTCGGCGGAGGCAGGCGGCAGTCCGGCCATGGCGGTACTCGTCACGCCAGCAGCCACGCCAGCGCCGCAGCCCGGTCGGTGAACACGCGCACATTGATGCCACGGTTGCCGCAGGCGTTGGCCCAAAACTCCCCGTCATGGACCTGAGGCCCCGCGGACGGCATCAGGACGGCCTCGCGCAGGTCGCGCAGGCGCGGGTCGCGTGCGATCCAGTCGGCCGTGTAGTACAGGTCCACGACCGAAAGACCACCGCGCAGGTCCGTGCAGTCAGCCAACAGGCGCAGCGGCGCAAGGCAGTCCAGGTAGGCGACGATCTGTGTCGCGGCTTCGTTGAGTTGCTCAGCCGTGACGCGGCCGTGGTAACGGGCTTCGATGAAAGGCGGCGTCGCGTCACTCCTGAGCGTCACCTCGGAAGGCACGGCACATACTCCGGGTACGGGTGGAACCGGACAAGACACGCATGGCCCGTGTCACCGTCCAGGCGGGGCGCCGATCCGGAATGCGGCGGCTTCCCGTGGTTTGCGCCTAAGGCTAGTGGCGTTGTCGGTCTCGCACAAGGGGAGGCCCCGTGCTTGACCCGCGGCAGCGCCTAGTCCTGCGCGTCTGCCGTGGGCAGGATGAGGGTGAAAGTGCTTCCCAGGCCTGGGCGGCTCTCCACTGTGATGGAACCGTTATGCATGTCGATGAGGTCGCGCGCGACAGCGAGCCCCAGTCCGGTTCCCTCACCGGTCGGCTTGGTGGTGAAGAAGGGCTCGAAAACGCGCGCTAGCACGTCCTGGGGTATGCCGTCGCCGTTGTCGGACACCGCGAGCGTCACCGTCTGTTCGGAGCCCCGGCCAGCGCTCACGGCGATGCGCGGCTGCCAACCAGCCGGGCCAGGGGCACCGATGTTGTGCCGCTGGCGGCCTCGCCGTTCGAGGGCTTCCCGGGCATTGGTCAACACGATGACCAATACCTGGGCAAGCCGGTCGGGCCACCCCAAACAGCAGAGCCCCTCGGCTACATCCACCACCACTTCCGCGCCAGTCGACCGCAGGCGCGCTTCGGTCAACGAAAGCGCGGTCTGCACCAACTCGACGAGACATACAGATTGGCGCGGAGCGGTCGAGTTGTCGCGCGCGAACGAGCGTACCTGGTCGACAACGTCTGCGGCACGATCGACCTGCAGCACGATGTCGGTCAGCGTGCCGCGAACCTCGTCAGCCGGCAGGTCCCTCCCGCGGGTCCGAATGGCGGCCGCGGTCTGCCACAGCCCACCGGTCGACGGGGGCGTCAGCATGTAGATGCGGTGGGGGACGACGGTCAGTACCAACGGGTATGAATGCCCGGGAGGAAGGTTGGTCGGGCGCTGGCTACGGAACGGGCCGGTTGACGGTACAGGCGCCCGGAAGAAGGCTATTGCTCGCGCCAGGTTGGCGGCCTATGCTGGGGCCATGGGGCATACCACGCCTTCGCCGGGTTTGGCCGTCGCCAGTTACACCATCGCCGAACTGAAGAGCAACCTCAGGCAGTCCCTGCCGCGCGTGCAGGCAGGCATGGAGTTGGCGGTCTGGAGGCGCAGCATTCGCGCGGCCAGGATCGTGCCGGTGATCGCCAGACCGGTGAGGCGCATGGTGCTGGGTCTGGGCCCGGGGAGCGCGCCCCTTCTGTGGCCCTTGACCTAACCGGCGATCCCCAATGGCTAGTGAGGACCTGAAACCGCCGTAGGGAAATGCACCTTGGACAGCCGCACCCATTGCACTGCCGTGCACTATGACCGGTATCACCCCCTCATCCGTAGCGCGCCGATGGTCCAACGAGAAGCTGGGTCCGTCAACCCGTTGCCAACGCGCGGACAACGGCGGCATCACCCATGAACAGGAGGCACGCAGACCATGAGATCACCCTCGCGTTGGTATGACGAGTTGCGGGCGTTCTGCGCCCAAGTGCCGCTGGTGGACTGCCACGACCACACCGGCGCCTGCGGGCCCCGCTACACCGACCCGGTCCAGGTGGTCATCGGCGGGTATTTTCTCAGCGACCTGCAGAGCGCCTCCTCAGAGCAGGAGATGGCCCTGGTGCAGGACAGCAGCCGGCCGCTGGCCGAGCGTTGGCCCGTGTTGGAGCGGGCTTGGCGGCGGACCTGCCACACCGGCTACGCGCAGGTCACGCGCCGTGTGCTGCGGGAGTTTTACGGCGAGGCGCAACTCACCCTGGAAGCCTTGGAGCGCATGGCCGAGCGCCTGCCGGATCTGAGCGACCCGCAGGTCTTCGACGGGCTGTTGGCGCGCGCCGGCATCGCGGCGCGGCTGGAGGACATGTGGCCTGATCCGGCCAAGGTACTCGACCGCAGCCTCGTACTCAGTCCGCGGGGCCGGCTGGTAGCGTCGCTGCCGGGACTGCACGGGGTCCGCGATGCCGCCCAGGTGCAGGCCGTCGCCGCCCCTCTGGGGCGCTGGGTGACCTGTCTGGACGAGTACCTGGACGTGCTGCGCCAATGGCTGACGGCCTGCCGGGACTACGGCGCGGTGGCCCTCAAGGACCAGTCGGCATACTCGCGTTCACTGGCATACGGCAATCCGGCCCGCGCCGAGGCCGAAGCCGTGTTCAACTGGTTCATGGAGGATCCGCGACGCAGTGCCGCCTACCCCGACCAGACGCAGCCGCTGGATGACTTCCTGTTCCACGCCCTGATGCGCCTGGCGCGGGACCTGGACCTGCCCGTCCAGGTGCACACCGGTCACATGGCCGGAATCCGCAACGACATCGCCAAGACCAGGGCAGTGGGCCTGACCCGGGTTCTGGAACTGCACCGGGAAGTCCGTTTCGACCTATTTCACGCCAACTGGCCCCATGGGGACGAGTTGCTGTTCCTGGGCAAGAACTACCCCAATGTGGCCCTCGATTTCTGCTGGGCGAACATCATAGATCCGGTCTACTGCCAGCGTCTGTTCCAGCAGGTCGTGTCCTGCGTGCCTCACGGCAAGGTCCATGGGTACGGTTCTGACTACGGCGGGTACGCTGACCGCGCGTGGGCGCATGCCCAGATCGCGCGCGACAACATCGCCAGCGCCCTGGCCGAG